>DJEE01000057.1:11847-18331 GCA_002431805.1 Eggerthellaceae bacterium UBA5906 | reverse complement strand
TGGGGCATCTGGCTGTCCGCCCCTTGTGCGGAAGTAGTAGCGTTCGCCCTAACCGCCGCATGCGTGATTGGCCTGCGGAAACGCTACGGGTATTGGTAGCGGGCAGCAGACGCTACAGCTGCATTTCGTACACGAACATGCCCTCGGGCAGCAGCTCGCCGGGCGCGAACGCGCGCTCGGCGGCGCGACGCATGCCGCGGTGCTCGTAGTATTCCCAGGTGCAATCGGTGTCGGTGAACAGAAACGCCTGCCGCGCGCCCTGCTCGCGCAGATAATCCTGCGCGGCGGCAAGCAGCTTCGTGCCCACACCGTGGCCGCGCGTTTCGGGGCCGACGGCGAACAGCACCAGCTCGAAGCGCTCGTCGCAGCCGCTTTCCGCCAAAAGTTGCACGTCAACCTCGTCCATCGCGCGGAAGAAGGCGTCGAATTCCTCGAGGTCCTGGCCAAGTGCCGCAAGCCGCTGACACGCATCATCGGCAACCGATTTCCACCGGTTCTGCGTTGCCGCGTCCGCCTTGCCCGCGCGCGCCATCACCACGCCCACCGGCTTGCCGCCCATAACCGCCACCTGGGCAAACGTGTGCCGTTGAGCATACTGGGCGAAGTCAACCAGCCCGTACAGCTGCTGCGCCAGCTCCGCGCGCGAGCTGGCCGCATCGCCGCCCGCAGCCGCTTCGCCACCATCTTCGCCAACCTCATCGGCATGCCACGTCACGCCCAAAATGGCACCCAAAGCATCAGCGTCTTCAGGCAAAAGCCCACGATATTCCACAGCCGCCATGTTCAGTCCTTTCCGCTTTATCCAACTCTCCCATGCATCTTTGTCTAGCAATATATCCTCGCAAAAGACGCCCAAGAAAGAAAGCAGCGGCGACACCCCGCGCCCACCACAAGCGGAATCTCCATCAATCGCCCGACAGCGCTACAGGGGTCGAGCGGTTTGTCTCATGCTGGCAAATTCGCAGGCAACCCCCAGGTATTCGCTTCGCAAAATACCTGGGTGTCCCGCAGGGGCAGCGCACCCGGTGCGCTGCCCCAGGGGTGTGCTGTCCCGCCACCGGCGCGGTGCGCTGTCCCGGCGCCGCTTACCAGTTCTTCTTCTCCTGCGTGCAGTCGTGGTGCTGCTTGCGCTCTTCCACCATCTTGGCGAACCACTGCACCATAGCCGGGTCGGCGTGGCTGAAAAACGCGCTCGTTTGCGTATCGAAGGCGTTGATGACGTTCATATCCTCGGACGAAAGATCGAAGTCGAACACGTTGAGGTTTTCACGCATGCGCTCGATGTGCACGCTTTTCGGGATAACGGTCACGCCACGCTGCAAGTTCCAACGAAGCATCACTTGAGCAGGGGTTTTACCGTATTTCTTGCCAATGCCCAGCAAAATTGGATTCTCGAACAGGCCGCCGCGGCCCTCGCCCAGCGGCACCCACGCCTCGGGAGCCACATGGTATTTCGCCTCCCACTCCATCAGCTCGCGCTGCTGGTTAAGCGGGTGCGTTTCCATCTGGTTGACCATGGGCATAACGTCGGTGTCGGTGAATTCGCACAGCTCCACCAGGCGGTCAGCATAGAAGTTCGACACGCCGATGGCGCGGATTTTGCCCGCCTTGTACAGTTTCACCAGGTCACGCCAAGCGCCGAACGAATCACCGAACGGCTGGTGCAGCAGCACCAGGTCCAGGTAGTCGGTCTGCAGCTTGCGCAGCGAATCTTCCACCGAGCGCTCCGTGGCGCCTTCGCCGTAGTGTTCCAGCCACACCTTCGTGGTCAGGAAAATGTCGCCGCGCGGCACGCCCGATTTCGCAATTGCGCTGCCCACCTGCTCCTCGTTGAAGTAGCTTTGCGCGGTGTCGATGTGGCGATACCCCACACCCAGCGCGGCCAGCACGCAGCGCTCGCACTCGTCCTGCGTCACCTGATACACGCCGTAGCCCAGCTGCGGCATCTTCACGCCGTTGGAAAGCGTCACGTACATCATGTTGTCAACCATGGTTGCTTCCTTTCGCTTGCTTTTCGTTTCTGATGCGGTTATAACAACCGATAGCAACTACCGGTCAAGTACGTTTTTCAGAATATGAAGGAAATGCGATGAAGCCAGCCTCGAACCAAGCACTGCAGGATTCCGCAACGAACGCGCCCGAAGCCAGCAGCCGCAAACATCCCGTCACCCACACTTCACCCGAAACCAGCAACTCCGCCACTTGCACTTCGCCCGAATCAGGCACCCCGACCGCCCACGCTCCCAAACGCGTAACCGCCAGCGAAAAGCTGTTCACCATGATGCAGGTGTGCCGCGAAGCCGACATGACGTATCAAACGCTGAAGTTCTACTGCAACCAGGGGCTGGTGCCCAACGTGAAGCGCGACAAGAACAACCGCCGCGTGTTCGACGAGCACGATGTTGAGTGGGTGAAAAGCCTGATATGCCTGAAAAAATGCGGTATGAGCATCGACGAAATGCGCGCTTACCTGGACCTTTGCCTACAGGGGCAAGCGTCCATCCCCGAGCGCAAGGTAATGCTCGCTGAAAAACGTGCACGCCTAGTCGAGCAAATCGCCGAACTTGAAGCCAGCGTGGACTACATCGACTGGAAACAGGGCTTCTACAACGACGTGTTAGCGGGTCGCACCGAATACTTCAGCAACCTGCTGCCGGAATAAGCCGACATTAGACGATGCGTTACAAGCTTTGAAGGGGTCAATGCCGCGAACTCGCTCGTGTTTGCGTTTTGCCGAGAGGTGCTTGGATAGCAGAATTTTCCGCAAGCTTTTGACCTGCGGAAACGTTATTGCAGAATCGAAGCCTACTAATCACTTCCGCATTAAAACACAAACACGAGCGAGTTCGTGACGCCTGGTCGGCAAAAAAGAGATTGCTCCGGGTTTTAAACAGGCCCTCGACCCACAAACCGGCTTCAACCCGGGCTCGCCTCATCCCGGCACGGCGCACGCCCGCTACGAGAACAGCTTGCCGACTTTCGCTTGGTCGCGGCCCACCAGGTAAAACGTTACGTTCACCTCGGGGTCGGTGATGGGGATGTTCACGCGATCGGGGCCGAGGTCGCGGTAGCGCTGAGCCACGGCAACGTCGGTGGTGAAGCACGGTAGCGAGGACGTGCGGATAATCTCGGACAGCGCGAAGTCATCGTTCTGCACCAGGAAACGCGACGCCGTCAGACGCTCGCGGCAGATGTCGTTCCAGAACCCCAAGTCGCTTCCCAACAGGAAGTTGAAACCGTTGATATCGGCCAGCGTAACGCTTTTGCGGGCGGCAAGCGGGTGGTCGCGTTTCACGCACAAACGCAGCCCTTCGCTGAGCACGCGTGTGGTCAAGAGCCCCTCGTCTTCCGGTCGATACGGCAAAACGGCCAGGTCAGCGGCCTGTGAATCAAACGCAGCGCGCGTCTGCTCAAGGTTTGCCACGCGCGAGGACACCGTCATGCCCGGGTACAAGCGCGACACGCGCGGCACCAAGCCCCACAGCGGTGCCGGCGCGCACGACACGATGCTCACCGTACGCAGGCTCAGGTCGAACGCACGCACGTCGGCCACCGCCGCATCCAGTTCTTCAAGCAGCCGCACCACCTTTTGCACCGCACGTTGCCCCGTTGCGTTGAGCGTCACCTTGTTCTTCCCGCGGTCGAACAGCGGCACGCCGAAGTATTGCTCGATGTGCTTCATAGAGCGCGTAATCGTGGGCGTGGACACGTAAAAGGCACGGGCCACATCGGAGAAGCTGCCGAGCTCCACCATTGCCGCAAACTGCCGCAGTTCCGTGATGTTCATAGGACTTGCCTTTCATATTTTGAAATGCAGATTGCTTATACTGTAGCAAATAAACACACCATACGCGCGTACAGTTAACGGTGAAGACAAAGAGCGAAAGACAAGTGCAACATATCGAAGCTAAGACTCGCGAATCGAAAGCTCATAAGCCGGAACCTTGTCGTTTCCTCAAACAGGGCGATAACACTTGAGCAGCAAAAGTTCATGGGTCGAAACAGCCCGGCACTTTTGACTCATCGGCCAGCTATCGACTTGCCGATGACCCAGGACGCACTTAGCGGCACATGGCATCGCCTGGCGCATTCGGCAGCACTTGGCTTTCGTAAAACGAAAGGAGAAACGCATGCAGTACATCACACTGAACAACAAGGTGAAAATGCCCGCGCTGGGCCTGGGCACCTACCTGCTAGAGCCCGATGACGCGCAAGCCGCTGTCACGTTCGCGCTGGACAACGGCTACGAGCTTATCGACACCGCCAACGCCTACGTCAACGAAAAGGCCGTGGGCCGCGGCATGCGCGCGTCGGGCAAAACGCGCGAGGAGATTTTCCTGGAAACGAAGCTGTGGCCGTGCTTCTACGAAAGCGACACCGCCGTGGACGAAACGCTTGAACGCCTGGGCACCGACTACATCGACCTGATGATTCTGCACCAGCCCGCCGGCGACTACATCAGCGGTTACCGCAAGCTGGAGGCCGCGTACAAGGCCGGCAAGCTGCGCGCCATCGGCATCTCGAACTTCAACATCGACGAAATCAAAAACCTGCTGGAGCAGTGCGAAGTGGTACCCGCGCTTATTCAAGTGAAATGCCACCCGCGCTTCCCGCAAACCGAACTGAAGGAATTCCTGGCAAAGCAGGGCATCGTGCTGCAGTCGTGGTACCCGCTAGGCGGCCGCGGAAACAGCAGCCTGCTAAACGACGCAACCGTAACCGAAATTGCCGCGAAGCACGGCAAAACGCCTGCTCAGGTGCTTATGCGCTGGCAGGTGCAGCAAGGTAACGTGGTGATTCCCGGCTCGAAAACGCCGGCGCACATCGCCGACAACATCAACGTGTTCGACTTCGAGCTTGACGCCGGCGACATGGCGAAGATTGCCGCGCTTGACGCCGGCGAACCCTACTACGTGCGCACCGACGAGGCCCTCGCCAGCTTCGCTGCCTGGCACCCCGACGTAGAAGGCCAGAAGTAGCACGCGCGTTTGCCCGCATCGCGCGTGCGGGCAAACTTCCCGGAAGAGTTTGTTTCACTCGAGGCGCGGCATCCCCGCCCGATGCCGCGCTGACCGTCACTCGATATCCCCCGTACACCGTGCGACATTCACCGTGCGCCCGCCACGCAGCATCGGCTCCATCGGAGCAACTTGGCGCGCTTCGCCATCCCCCTGCGCACATTGATGCGCGTTCTGGCACAAATCGCCTGTTTTCGGAATGGCTGGAGAGCGGTTTTGGCTAAGTCGGCACCATCTCACAAGCCGCACGTCACAAACGCAGCTAATTTCGTGCCCAATGCATACCGTCGCAATGTTTCCCTGGTGAAATATTCCGGAAAGGCGCAATTCGTACCAGAACAAGGAAACTCCTACGGCAAAGCCACTTGAGCGGGTGCATTCGAGCACATCGACAGCCAAAGTAAGGGCAAGCATATCCAATACGCTTGCCCTCCAGCTTTCGGAAAAAGCCAATCGAGTCAGAGTAGCCCGACTCGATTGGCTCATAGGTGCCTTGCGCAGCGACGGTTGCTGCGCCGTGACAGAGTCGTGACAGGGGTCGGGTACGTGTCACGTTTTTCGGCGCCGCCTTCGTTACCTCCGCGATGCGAGGAAGCCAGCAGGCCAGAACCTTACGGAAAGACAAACTCACGAGCGGTGCAGGGGCGCCCCCGACGCTCCTGCACCTGGATGGCCATCGACAGCCAGATCCAAACGCGCCTCTTTCAGGAAATAGTCGTGCATGCTTTCCCTCATGGGCATGGTCTGTTTGATGGAGATAGCCCCCGTTGGGCACGCCGGTTTGCAATATCCACAGCCGAAGCACGTCTCTTGGTTCACCACTGCCTTGCCGTCGCTTGCGCGGAATTGCAATGCGTCTTGCGGGCAGATAGTTTCTGCGCATTTCTTGCACCCGATGCACGCATCGTGATTGACGGTAGCCGTGAACCCAGACGCGCGAACCGACGGCGAATGTCGCGCGTGGTTGACTTACACAGATTCATAGCCGTGCAGCAGCACGGGCAGCAAAAGCAGACTTCAACCATATCGGACATCTGGTCATTGCGAAGGCCCCACACAAGCTGCTCGACTTCAACCCACAAAGACATGCAAGCAAGTCCCAACTCGGCAGCCTTTTCAACACGCGCAAGCGCCTCTTCTTTCGTTGCCTCATGAGCAATGCCGTGCTCAACCACCATGCGCCCACTTTTACCCAGGAACAGACACGCTAAATCGTGCGGATAATGCTCGCAGCCGTTCGCCTCACGGCACAGGCATTTCTCCATCGCGCCGATGTAGTCGGCCTTCTCTATGGCATGCTTCACTAAATCGAACGGCACAATAACGCTTCCCTGCTTGTCAGACAAGTCGATGTCCACGTTCAGGTTGTAAACGGTGCCGCCCGTGTGCCCCTTGTCGGGGTCGTTCATCATAAGCACGCTGCGCAATACCTTGCCGCGCAACGACTCGGGGTCGTCGGTCCACCA
>DJEE01000057.1:4208-11743 GCA_002431805.1 Eggerthellaceae bacterium UBA5906 | reverse complement strand
CGCGTGGAAAAACGCGGCCAGAACGCGTCTTTCACTCCCAAACCGTGAGGGTGGTTCTGGAACACCGGCTTGTTGGGCTGTTCTTTGCGGCTTAGACGCTGCTCGTCAAGATAACGAACGCCACCTTGCTCGTCGATGTTGTCGTAGGAGCAGGCAAGCCCCTCCACCGTTTCCCCTTTACGATCGACCATTGTGTTTTTGGCCATGTTATCCCCTCTCACCTGCTTCGCCACTCCGCCCCAAGGCGGCGAAGCACTTGCACAACTTTTTGGTTTGCCAACTTAGAGAAACCGCACGTGAGCCAAAACCAACCCGGTTGGTTTTGGCTCACGCGGCGAGTGGCTTGCTAGTCCACCGTTTTTCCCAGGATCTTGTTGGCGGCATAGATGCCGGAGATGGCGGCGGGCTCCATGCCCAGGCCGTTCACGTCGCCGGCCATGATCAGACCGGGCGCCAGGTTTTGCGGCAGCGCCTCGTGCGCAGCGGTGTACAGCGCGTACTCCCAGTACTTCTTACCGATGACCTCCCAGCTCTCGAAATACTCGTCGAACTTGCGGCCTTCCTCGAAATCCACCTCCGTGAAAATCTCATAGTCGCCGTCTAAGCGATGCGCGATGTAAATGATCGGGATGGTGTCGTCGAACAGATGCACCGTGTGCTCCGCGTAGCCGGGCTTCGCTTTGCCGCGGATAAGGTAGCCCGTCAGCTGCGACGCGCGGCGGATGTCGAGCGGCGGCACGTCGGTTCCCTCGGCCAGCAGCTGCGCCGTGATGTGCGCCGGCGTTGCCATGACCAAGTTCTCGCAGGTCAGCTCCTTGCCAGCCACCTGCACCAGCCAACCGCCCTCCGTACGGGCCACACGCGTCGCCTCGCCGATGAGCACCTCGCCCGACCCCGACGCCAGGCGCGCCTTCACACCCTCGGAGTCGAAATCGAAGCGCTTCAGGTCGAACAGCAGGTTCAGCGGCGGCACGCCCACGATCTTCATGGTGAGCAGCTGCACCGTGTTCAGGTAGTCGAGCGCGGTGAGGTCGCGAATCTTCGTACCCGTGCATGCATGCGCGAACATGCTGATGAGGTCGTGGCAGATGGGCCCGAAGTGCATGCGCTCGATGAAGTGCTCGGCCGACTCGGTGTAGAGCTCCTTGATCATGGGGTCTTTCTCCAGCGCCGCCGATACCTCCATGGTGCAGCAATTGTCCTTGAACGCCGCGTAACGCGGAATGAACGTGTCGCGCATCCACTTCATGTAGCTGAACAGCGACGGCGCATCGGCCACCGTGGTCAACGACACCGGCTCGTAGGATTTGCCGTTGTCGTGATGGCACTGGCCCTGGGACAGCTTCGGCAGCACGTCCACCGTGCCCTTCAAAAGCCCCGAGGCCAACATGTATTTGTACGTGCCGAAGTAGAACACAGCGCCGTAGTTCATATGGCGCTGCTCGTCGTTGCAGATGCGCCCGCCGATGTTGGGGCTGACCAGCAGATACTCGCGATTCGCCTTCTGCAGTTCCAGGCAGCAGTTCATGCCGGCGGCACCTGCGCCCAGCACGATGGTTTCGAAATGACTTTTCATAGCAGTTCTCCTTCACCTTACCTCAAGACGCGGCGCACGCCCCCGTTGCATCCGCCACGCCCGCTTGGGTTTCGTTTAGCGCTTGCTTTCCGGATAGGTATAGCGGCCTTCCGCTAACGCCTTCATCACATCCATGAAACGACGCCCCATCACAATGGAAGCGGTGCCCAAAATGAACACAACGAAGTACTTGTTCAGGCGGTGATAACGCGCAAACGTGCAGTCGCAACGCCAAATCAAGCGGCAGCGATTCTCATCAAGGGGCACCACCAGCCAGTTCCATGTCCAGCAGAAGTACTTGAACCACAGCTTCAGCGCCTTTTCCTGGTTGGGGCCGGGGTTTTTATAGCCCGGGTCGGTGCGCGTGTCGGAGTGCGACGCCCAGCCGTACGGCGGCTCATCGGATACCCACGTCACCCATTCGCCAATGGAAAGCGGCGCCTGATGGAACCACTGGTAATCGCCCGGTTTGAGGTTTTGCCATTCGGGATGAATGTCGTAATGGTTGTGAATATCGAACGTGAACAGGCGCTCCAGCCAGTCGAAGCTATACCAACCCGCTTGCGTTTGACCCGATTGCTTCACCAGCTTCCACACGCGCTCAGCCGGCGCATCAATGGTGATGCCGGCATCGTAACGCAAATGCTTCTCGCCCGGCTTAATCCAGTCGTCGCCCGGAAACTCCATGGCTTTCTCGGCGCGCGTTTGCTTGTACGCCATGCCGTAAATCCACAGGCTCGACAGGATAAGGAAGCAGATTGCCACCACCAGCCAGAAGATGGACCAACCCGTGATGTGCGTGCCGATGATGCTGTACGCGAAGACAGCCGGATCGGCCACGCCGGCGGCCACCAGGACAAACTGCAGCACCACGTTAAGCGCCGCACCCCAAATGCCCAGGTAGATTGCCTCGGCCGAGCATTCCATCATCTTCTTACGGTGCCCAATGGCCCAGTCGATGAGCACACCGACCACGCCAAGGAAGAAGCCAAGCGCCACATAGCCCAGCTTCGCGGCGAACGAAAGACGTTCGCCATCGATGTTCACGTCAAGGTTTTTCATGGTATCCCCTTTCTGTTCCTTTGACGTCCTTGCTTTATATAACCTTATGCCTATATGGTTATACTTTGAGCACGAGACGGCTTCAGGCAAATTGCCGCGCTGCGTACAGCTGCCAGGGTGGCAATTCACCCGAAGCCTGTCACATGTTTACGAACACGTATCGGCGTTTGGACACGTTGCGCAATCGTAGGCGTTTGTGCACGGCGAATACGCGTGCTCGAATGCGTGATCAAGCAGCGCACGGTATTCGTCAAGCGCATCCTGGCTTAGCGCGTAATACACGCTTGCACCCTCGCGCTTGCGCGTAAACAGGCCCACCGACTCCATTATCTTCAAATGCTTTGTAGCGGCAGGTTGCGAAATGCCTAAAATGGCAGCTATATCGCTCACGTTCAGGGAATTTGCGGCATGCGACCCTAAAATCTTGATCATCTTCATGCGGTTCGGCTCGCTAATAGCCTTGTTGTACGCGCACATGCGCTCAACGAGCCCCTTCTCTATCACGACGCTGCCCCCCTACCTTGAGAACATCAGGACATGAATAAGTATTACCTTATGATTATACGTTTATAGTACAAAGTCAACCACTTTTCTTTTGCAATTGCAATACATTGCTTCTAACCATTTGGCATATATGGAACACCTGCGCGAGAACTGTTCCGCGCCTATCGGCGCACAGGTTTTCGTTTGCTATGTTTGCCTCATCGTCACCAAAGATAAAGGGGTCTTACCATGAGTGATTTCGTCACGCGCGGAATGACGGAAGACGAGGTCTACCGCGCATTCCAGGAGTACCTGGACAAGTTCGGCTTCGGCTACTGCGCCGTCGAGGGTAATTCAAACCGATTCCTAGGAGTTGAATCATGAACAACACGCGAACCATTGAAATCAAGCAGAATATCCTGGCAGCAAACGATGCCGCCGCCGATGAGTTCCGCACAAAGCTGCAAGAGCTCGACACGTTTTTCGTTGATGTGATGGCAAGCCCCGGAGCAGGGAAAACAACGCTATTGCTGGCACTTTCGAAGCTGCTACGTCAACGCGGCTCTGTGGGCGTGATCGAGGCCGACCTGGAAAGCTTCGTTGACTCCGAGAAGATCAAGGCCGCCGGGCTTGACGCCGTGCAACTGGAAACCCATGGCGCTTGCCATGTGGAAATGAACATGGTGCAGCGCGCGTGGGAGGCATTCGATGGGCGACGCTACGACTACCTATTCCTGGAGAACATCGGCAACCTGGTATGCCCCGCCGACTTCGATACCGGCGCGCACTGCCGCGTGATGCTGCTTTCCGTACCCGAGGGATTCGACAAGGTATACAAATATCCGCCCATGTTTTCCATCGTGGACGCGCTCATCGTGACGAAGACCGACTATCTGCCGCTCAACCCCGACTTCGACATGGAAGCGCTGAAAACGCAGGCACGCGTGTTGAACCCCGGCCTGCAGATCTTCGAAGTTTGCGCTCGCACCGGCGAAGGCGTGGAAGCGCTGGCCGATTGGCTTACCCAACAGCGAGAAAGTGCGCTGGCGTAATGAGAAAATCACCCCTGATGTGATTTTCTCATCGGAAAACGAGGCGGGTCGGTCTTACATAGATAGGGCGACGTTTGGACGTTTTCCTGATTGAACGATTCGGGTTTTCCCAGTCAACTCTTTTATCGATCGCCCAGTAATGCTACGACATTTTCCCTGATGGCGTGCTCGAGAACGCGCAGGCGCCGTTCCGGGAACGCAGGGCAGCCCGGCCGTTCCCCAACGCACATCAGCGCGGCGCCGTCAAACGCGAAGCCACGCAAGCGTTCAAGCTGCTCGCGTTGACGCGGACCTAAAACCGCGCGTGCCTGTTCGCGAGCCACCAGCCCGAACGCGCCAGACGTAGCAGCGAATCGTTCGCACAGTGTCTCTTCGGTAAGCGCATCCGTAGCATATTGCGGAAGCAACGCCAGGTTATTGTCGAAAATGGGCGCAAAGTCTAAAACTTGGCCCGTTTCATTTTCGCGCAGCACACCATAGTTGCCCATATGGCGATCGGGGTTCATGATGACCGCATCGAACACCAGCATGGAGCAGAACCACTGCACGACCTCTTCTCCAAACTCGGCGAAGAACGCCAGCGCGCGCTCCAGGTTCATGCCGTCTTTTGCATCGCGGTCGATCGCATACGCGAATGGCACGAACGACGTTGCCTCATCGTTCATCAAAGCGCACGTCGAGCACAAGCGACCCTGCCAAACATCCAGATCATACGCTATGTGCGGCAAACCCATTGCCTCAGCAACCTGGCTTGCCAGATACTCGGACACGGGCTCAAGCCCCAGGCCATCATCATGCGCAGCCTTATAGAGCACACGCCGTCCGCCAACAATGCGCCACGTTTTCGGAAACGATCCAGACGGCGACAGTTCGCTAGGAATACCGGAGCCCACCTCGCTTGATGGGACACGGCCCGTATAGGCGATTATGGACAGCACCGTGTCGAAGCTGTTTTCGAAAAGGTTATGCGAAGCAAAACAAGGTGTCTCGCCCGCAGGGACAACGCTATACGAATCGTTAAGCGACATGCCCTTCGTAATATCGATAATGCCCTTCGTGTCAGATGCCCGCAGTCCGAAGGGCGCGAGAATACGCTCAACGTACGCCCGGTTTTTCGGGATTCGACGTGAGTCGAGAAACCGTCGCAGTTCAATATCATTCGGGCAGCTTGCCATGTTCAGCGGCAGCAATCGCTCCGTTCCTTGCTCCACGCGCAAACCAACCGCACATGATTCCCCAAAACGGTTTGTCTCAAACACAAACGAGGCAATCGGTCTGTCGAACAACCGTATCTCATAAACCTGCGCAGCCATAGCCCTCCAAACCGAAATCTTCCAGCAGTATAGCTGATTGATGCAGGCAGATATCGCGAATCGTTTTAGCTCATGCGCCGCAAGCAGCCATAAAGGCATCATAAGCTGAGGGTTTGCCAGTTTCGCGAGCGCACTCTACTAAATGCTGCGCGAAAGACTCTGCATCCATCATGCCATCGCGTAGTGCACGCACGGCATCTTGCCACTCATTTACCTGTGGCCCATAGTATTCTCGCAGGTCGGCAAACCGCTGCAAATCAAGAGAGCAACAACAATCCCACATGTCCTGCACCACAGCACCACTGTCCCGCTCGGCAACACCCGGTTCCCATAAACACTGAGGAAACACCTTCGTCGCTAGAGCCTGGGGATGCGGACAGAAAGTTGGACCTAGACCGGTCCGGATTGGAGTTCGCATGTACAGCAAGGAAAAGGTCGAGCTGTTCCTGCTCGCGGTCGACGAGGGGATGGGGGGGGTGGCGGACGCCGCCGACTTCGCGGGTGTGAAGAGGCGGGCCGCGAGGGACTGGGCGGCGGGCAGCATCGCTTCCACTGCCCCGGACCGGCCGGTGCGGGCCTGACGAACGATGCGGGCGGCAAGGCGCCCAGCAGCACCGACCGCGAGCGTCTCATCGAGCGAACCGCCCAAGCAGCAGCCGGCGCCACCTTAGCGAAACTGGCTAAACGCTAGCAGGACGGAGCGGTCGAACCAGGACAGCGCACCAGGCGCGCTGTCCTGGTTTCGCGCCGCTTTATGCTCCGCGTTCTCGTAGGCGAACGCGGCCGACTGCAACGCCGATAAGCGCCACGACCGCCGCCCACAGCAGCGTGAGGCCCACCTCGCCGGCCGCTTGCCCGAGGACGCCACCCGTGATTTCGGGCGCCTCGCTCACAAGCACCATGGCGTCGGTCGCCCAGTAAAACGGCGTAAACGCCGCGGCCAGGCGCACACCCTGCCCCATGATGGAAAGCGGGATCCACGCACCGCTGAAGAAACTGCAGGCCAAGCCCAGAATATTGCCCACCCCGTTCGCCACATTCTCGCTGGTGCCCAGCTGCCACAGGACAAACCCCACGGCGCCGCCGAACAACGCGAACGAAAGCTGGGCCGCAAGCACCACCGCCACCGACGCCGCGGACGCCCCTGCCGCAAGCGGCGAAAACGCCGCCAGCCCGGCCGCTGCAAGCACCGCCCAAATAACCGCAGCCGCAACGAAGCATGCAAGCCCCACCTGCAGCCCGTAGCTGCCAGCGGGAACAGGGCCGGCCACCAGCCGACGGCGGACATCGCTACGTCGAAGCGATGACAAGCCCACCGCAACGAAGATCGCCGCCGAAGCGAACAGCGCATATGCCGAAAACGACGCGTAATTCAGGTAAGCCGCCGGAAGCCCCTTCGACTCTACCTGCAGAAATCCGACGGGCGTCTCGACGTCACACGCACCGGTAGCACGCTGCGCCACTTCGGCCGGGCTCGCCGCCGCATCGTTTGCCGCAAAACCGTACATCGACTGAACGTAGCCCTTCACGCGCTGGTCCATCAGCGACCCACGCGAACCCTGGTAGCTGATCACCGTCTCAAGCACCGGCGCGTCCCCGCCGATGCGCGCAGCCTCTATCAAACCCCGTTCGAAACCTTCCGGAATGATGAGCACATAACTCGCGGCATCTTTCGCCGCCGCGTCCTGCAGCGCGAACGTGGAATCTTCCACGGAAACCTCAACGGCGTCCTTCAACGCGTAGTCGGCAAGCGCGGCAGAGACGTCGCTGCCGTCGCGATCGATAACCGCCACCTTGGGCGCGTCGTTCTCGAAATCGCCTGGTTGAACCACCTGCAGCGCGCCCGAACCCAGAAGCGACATGCCGCCGAGCGCCACCGTGTAGATGAGCAGGTAGTTCCAATGCCGAACGATGATCTTGGCGGCCAGTTTAAAGACGTTCATAGTTCTGCCTCCTCATAAGCAGGGCCGCCATCAGGAAAAACACCGCGGCCATGATGAAAAGCGCGGCAAGCGTGGCGAAAAACGGCTCAAGCGCGTCGTAATAGGT
>DJEE01000057.1:3018-4185 GCA_002431805.1 Eggerthellaceae bacterium UBA5906 | reverse complement strand
GTAATACGTAAGGTCGTAGAAGGCGTTCGCCGCCTGCACCGCAGGGTTGATATAGCCTGCCCACGGTGCCGTTTTCGCCATCTGATCAGCCAGCTGCATGGCCGGCTCCCCGTACAGGCCCGCGAACAGGGCGCACAGGCACGTGACCCCCGTGGCAAGGCCCACTTTGCCCGGAAGCGGGATCTTCGGAAGCGCGCCGAACACCGCGCCGAGCCCCACCGACATGAGCGCGCAGGCCGCAAGCGCGACCACGGCAAGCCCGTCCCGGCCGCCGAATTCGACGCCCAGTGCGAAACGCAGGTAGCAAAACGCCAGCAACAGGCAGCCGAACACCACGACGAAGCTCGCCGCCATGGCGATCGTGAGCTGCCGCGCCGGCGAGGTCGCCGACACCTGCCTGCGCGCACCGACGGCCGAGGTGTTCGCCCGCACCCCCGACACCGCGAAGATCGCCACGGTGATCGACATCAGGGACGCAAAACCCAAAAGCGCGTAGTAATACCGCACCGTGGGGCTCGACTGCACGCGCAGCACATCGACCTGCCGGGTTTTCGCGACGTCGGACATGAATGCCTCCGCGGCTTGCTCGATGCCCGGCGTGCTGGCGAACGCGGCAAGCTCGGCGTCGGTTGGCGCGGCCTGCATATCGGCGGCACCCGGCTGTGCCATAAACGCGGTCTTCATCTCCTCGTACGTCTGACGATAACGGTCGAGCACCGTGCGTATGATGCTCTGGTCGAGCGTGCTCGTGGCAAGCGGCGAAACCTCCATGCTGGGAAGCCCCTCTTCGTCAAGCGTGATCACCGCCGACGCGTCACCGGCGAGCACCGCCTTGCGCGCATCCTCGAGGCTTTCCACCTTCGTCACGGCGAGCACCTGGTCGTCCCCCGGCGCCGAAACCTCGTCGAGCATCTCGCGGAAGAACACCGCACGGTCAGCGTTGAAGTTGTTGTCGGCCACCACCGCGCAGCTGGCGGGGTCGGCGCGGTAGTATTCGTCGAAGTTCGCGAACATGATGTAAAACAGCGTGGCTAGCACCAGCGGAAACGCGACCACCCAGATGAGGACGTCGCGCTGGCGCAGGAGCATGCGCAGGGTATGGACGAACGTTGCACGCATGGCAGCCCCCTAATCGCGTAGCTCGCGGCCGGTGATTTCCAGGAACAC
>DJEE01000057.1:2828-2958 GCA_002431805.1 Eggerthellaceae bacterium UBA5906 | reverse complement strand
TACACGCGGCCAATTGTTGCGTGCGACGCCCTGAGCGCGCCGAGCACGTCGAGCAGGTTTCGCTCGCTTGCCTCACACACCGCGCGCAGTTCGCCGGCCGAATATTCACAGGAGATGACGTGCTCAAGCC
>DJEE01000057.1:0-2760 GCA_002431805.1 Eggerthellaceae bacterium UBA5906 | reverse complement strand
GCGGACCGCGCTGGCCGCCGCCTGACCGCGCACCTCAGGTGCGCCCGGCAGCTCGACGACAATCTTCTCGCCCACCCCGATGGAACGTTTCAGCTCGTCGGCCGTGCCGAGCGTGAGGATCTTGCCGCCGTCCATGATCATGATGCGGCTACAAATCTGCTCGACCTCCTCCATGTAATGGCTCGTGTACACCACGGTGGCACCCTCGTCGCGCAGGCGCACGATGCCGTCGAGGATGGAGTTACGGCTTTGCGGGTCCACGGCAACGGTCGGTTCGTCGAAGAAGATGAGCTCGGGCGCGTGCGCGATGCCGCACGCGATGTTGAGCCTGCGCAGCAAGCCGCCGGAAAGCTTTCGCGGGCGCACCTTGCGATAGTCTTCCAGGCCCACGAACTCGATGGCCCGCTCCACCAGCTCGCGGCGGCGCGCCGAATCGCTCACATACAGCGCGCAGAAGCAGTCGATGTTCTCAGCCACGGTCAGCTCGTCGAACACGGCCACCTGCTGCGGGACCACGCCAATGCGCCGCTTGAGGTCGTAGCGCGTCGGCGTCATACGCTCGTCGAACAGCTCGATGGCGCCTTTGTCGTAGGTAAGCAGCTGCAGCATGCAGTTCATGGCCGTGGTCTTGCCGCAGCCGTTCGGGCCGAGCAGACCGAAAATCTCGCCTTTCTCGATTTCCAGGTTGAAATGGTCCAGGGCGAGCACATCGCCGTAGCGCTTCACAAGGTTGCGGACCGAGACCACAGGATGCGAAGGTGTTGGGTCGTTCATGTTCAGTCCCATCCTTTCCGGTTTTCCAAGGGGGAACGTTTGCCGTCGCGCTGCGCATTTCGCCGTGGCCGGGCATCAGCTTCAAAGTCGGCGGGGCACGCGTTGGCAACCTGGCTGGCGGTGAGGCGTTCACGGCCGTCCGACGGCGCATCGCAAGCGACATTTCCGCCTTCATAATGGAATACGGGCGGCGCCAAGACCAGTGACATTTGTCACTAAGATGCGTTTTCGCAGGTGAAAAGCAAGCGACAGGGATCGTGGGAGATCCGGAGTCGGAGACGCTCCGCCCCGATAAAGCGGTCGCGCGGGTTGCCGCGTTGTGCCAGGCACGGCAGCTCGCCCGGCCCCTGCAGCCGCCTCTACCATCCCAACGCCAATCACGGTCGCCGGAACGCCGGAAACTAGGACAGCGCGCCAAGTGCGCTGTCCTAGTTTCGTTCGCCGCGCTGTGCTGCAATGGCTTCAAAGAGGGAATCGAGGGGATACCCGATTTGCTACCATGAACGCATGGATAGATTTCTGGACAAGGCTGTGGTTCTAGCGTGCTGCTTGGTTGCGGCGGGATGCGCATTGGTCGAATCAGACGCGATGCAAGCGGCGCCGATGCAAGCCGGCGAAGCTGCGTTGCCCTTTGCCACAAGCATGCTCGCAGCCCTTCTGTGCAGCGCGGCGACCGAGGCCGTTTCGCTACCAGTGGGCATCGTGGGTTTCTCGTTGTACTGCGCCGTCGCGTGTTTCGTGCCGCAGGCAGAGGTTTTCGTGCCTCTCGCGGTTTACGACTTCATGCGTTGCATCCACCGCGACGACGCTCTTCGCTTCGCAGGCGCGTTCGCCATCTGCGCGCTTGTCGCCGGCATGCTCGCCGAAGCGCTGCCGCCACTTGCCACCGGAGCCGCACTGTGCGCCTGTCTTGCCGCCGCCGCATTATCGATCCGCACGAACACAGCGCTTGCGCGGCAGCGCATAGCTCATGCCATGCGCGACGAGTTGGCTTCCCAAACGCTTTCCCTGAACCGAAAAAACCGCAATCTGACCGAGAATCTTGCTCAGTTGGAGAGCCGAGACCGCGATGGATCGTCAATCGCAACGGGCGCAAGCCGTAAACTTTCACGAAGCGACGACACTCGCGCTTGCACTCGCGCTTGCGAAACCGATACGCGTACCGCCAACGACGTCGAAGCGCCCGACGCACGTACCCGCCCTGCGACCTTCGCCTGCTTAAGCGAACGCGAATTCGAGGTGGCACGCCTAGTTGCAGAGGGCCTGGACAACCGCGAGATAGCCGCCGCGGCATACCTGAGCGAAGGCACCGTGCGCAACAACATCAGCAGCATCCTGTCGAAGATGACGTTGAAAAACCGAACCCAAATAGCCGTAGCTTACTGGAAGTCGATCAGGTGACAAAGGGACACTCCTAATGTCACCTTCTGTCACCGGTGCGCTGCCGTCCCTGCCGTAGGTGACATTAGGAGTGTCCCTTTGTCACCCNNGCAGCATCCTGTCGAAGATGACGCTCAAAAATCGCACCCAAATAGCCGTAACCTACTGGAAGTCGATCAAATGAGAAATTCACCTCAGAGGTGAATTTCCCATCGGCGGGCGTTTTCGCCGGAAATGCACATGCGAACGGGCAAACCAAGCCGAGCGTCAGCTATTCCCTGCCCGCCCAAATAGTAAACGGGCCAAAACCAATGGTTGGTTTCGGCCCGTTGATTACACTTGCGTCTGCGTTAGTCTCTATTCTTCGAAGTCGAAGAGACTCTTCATGTCCGATTCCTTCATGGGAGCGCCGGAAGACGGCAGGCTGGCTGCGCGGAACTTCTCCACCTTTGCCTTGACGCCCAGGAATTCCTCGGCCGTGCCCACCATGGTCACGATGCGGCCGCCCTTCGCGGTGAACACCTGCACACCTTGGGTGCTGGTGGTGGTCTTGGTCTTCAGAAGCTGCGTGTTGAAGTTCACCAGCCGCTGGTCGCTTGACACCAA
>DJEE01000077.1:46267-47041 GCA_002431805.1 Eggerthellaceae bacterium UBA5906 | reverse complement strand
ATCATGAAGCCCTAGCCTACCCTCATCGACGTATCGGGAACCTCCCAGCGTGCCCTTGGACAAAGCGATTCAACGAGCACGCTGAGCGGCTTCGCCGATAGGTTGCCAAGGAAGGCGGGGCGTGAGCGGCCGGCGCCTTCACGAAACCCTTTACCGCGAGCGATCGCGACGACTGAACAAGGTCGCCGCGAGGCGACCGGAAAGGAAAGAACATGCCCAAATGGACAGAGAACCGCATGGTGGCGGCAGCGGCAGATCTTCAGCAACTTCTAAACGGGGAGGGCGACTTCGACTTCAACATCGTGCGCCCCCTCCCTGTGGAGTACGCCGCTGTCGTTGCCGAGGCGAAGCGAGCCGGAGGCGATTACATTCCATGGTTCTTATGGTCGCTCGACAGCTGGGGCACAAAATGGAACGCCTTCGAGACGGCCGTGGAGCGATACGGCCGCTTCGCCGTGATCCGTTTCAAAACCGCTTGGTCGGAGCCCGACCACGAGATGCTGTCCGAGTTCGCCGCGCTGTGCTCGACGCCGATATGGTTCGAGTACGCTCACGAGAGCTTCGACGGCGTTCACGCGATGGCCATCGGCAACGACGGCGCGCGGGAGCCGCGATCGGATCATTTCCTCATGCACGGAAAGGCCTGGGGCGACGACAGCCCGTTGCCGGACCGAGCAGTCGACAGCGTCTACGACGAGGCGACGATCGCTCGTCATCTCAGGTAATCCAAGCAGCGGGCATCACCGCGATACCCGCCTTCCTGACCCGGGAAGC
>DJEE01000077.1:31762-46208 GCA_002431805.1 Eggerthellaceae bacterium UBA5906 | reverse complement strand
GGGAAGCGAAACCAGGGGAGCTTATAAAGGCTCCTCTGGTCCAATGCGACCCGGGGAGCCTTTTCTATTTGCGGAAACATCTAGGAAAGGAAAGATCATGGGATACTACAGCGACGTCAGCATCGCCACCACCGAAGAGGGCTATGAGAGGATCGCGAGGTGTTGCGATGCTCTTGGCTTGGAGCACCCTCTGCTATCGTCCGACGCGAAACCGGATTTCGTCAATCGGCATGAGGGCTGCGTCCTGTTCGGCTGGCAAGGCGTCAAATGGTACGAAGGAGCCGCCGAGGTCGACGCCGTCATGAGCGCCCTCGCCAGTCTGAAGGGAGACGGCGTGCCGGTCATGCTCGTCAGAACCGGAGAGGATTGGGGCGACATCGAGGCCTTCGGTTCGTCCGAAGGCCTGACCGTCTACCCGGAGCCAGTGGTCGGTATCGAAGCCGTTTACAACTAGCCGCTTTACCGCGAGCGATCGCGGCGACTGACATGGTCGCCGCGAGGCGACCGGGAAGGAGAACAGTTTTGAACGGGTACGATGACGAGCTCCTGAAAAGGAGATGGCTCGAGCTGGCCGACGTGCCGATCGACTACGGCGACCCCGAGCACCCCGACGGGAAGCTCGAGACCGAATGGTTCGTCTTCGGCTCGGGCGACGAACGGATGGAGGACGTTTGGCGCTGGTTCGACGAGCGCTATCCGGGCGGCGTCGCGGCCTTGATGGGCCTTTGCGCGTAGTTCTTGCGGGCATCACGCGATACCGGCCTTCCTGACCCGGGAAGCGAAACCAGGGGAGCTTGATAGGGCTCCCCTGGTCGATGCGGCCTCGGGGAGCCTTTTCTATTTGCAAAACATCTAGGAAAGGAAACGGAAATGAGAATGCACGAGATGGAGCTTCAGTTCATCTACCACGAGACGGTCCTTCCGGAAGGCTGCCGCGTGCCGCGCAAAAGGGAGCAGCTCGGTTCGGTCAAGGTCGAGGTGCCGTCGCCGACGGGCGCGGAAGCGCCGGTGGCTATGGTGCTGCGCCAGCCCGATGAGCAGCCTGCGGAGCTCAGGCTGTTCGAAGGGGACCTCTACAAGGACACGGGGGTTGCTGCCGAGAAGGCGTTCTTCCACGACGGGTGGTGGCCCGAGCTGGTGCCCGACCCCGCAAAGGAAAGCTTCGAGCCGGCGCCGGTTTCCAGCGACCTGCCGAGGGCGGACGACCCTCACAGGTGCTCGAAGACTCTCTGCGTATTGGAGGACTCCGCCCGCAAGTGGGCCGCCAAGAGAATCGCCGTCGACGGCAGGCTTTGGGCGAGGTCGCCCGAGCCGCGCTACGACGTCGAGGGCTGCGGGATGCTGCGCATCGTCTGCTACGACGGCGGGTGGGGAAACACGTTCTCCGCCAACGAGAAGGACGAGGCAATGAAGCTCTCGGAAAGGCGCACACGTGGCTGGAATCCCCTGTTCTCCCCGTACGTCACGCGTGAGCTGTGCGAGGAAGCGCAGATCGACGTTTTGCTGCCCAAGGCGGTCGCCACCCCGAGCGTCTCAGAGCTCGACCGCGCCTCGGCGCTGGCTGATGCTCGCCGAAACCTGTGGATAGCCAAAGACGCCTTGGGCGGTTGCGGCGGCCTCGCCGAACCACTCGGCGCGGCCGTTGAAGGCCTGAGGGAGCGCATCGACGAGGTACATGCGCTGCTGCTTCGAGAGCATGAGGCGGCGATCGAGCACCTGGCGAAGCGGTTCGGCCGCGGGACGGACCTCTGCCCCGAAGCCTTAGACGAGGTGAAGCGCTACGTCGATACGAACGTATCGCCGTTCTAGCCCGAAAAAAATCTTCCACTCATACGAGCCTATCCGAAAGCCCGAGGGCGTAGACCCCGCATCACCGGATCACCGAGCGATGCGGGGCTTTTCTTTTGGCTTTGGACAGTGCCGGCGCTCGACGCTCCCCGAAAGCGCCCCTTCCCTTCTCGTGTGCTACAATCGCCTTGCACCGTGCGCCCAAAACACAGCCAGGAAGGGGCGCACCTTCAAAACAAGATAGGTTTGACGTTAAAACCTGACCGCGTCGGCAGCAGACGCGGCGACCAACCAAGTTGGCCGCCGCTGAAGCGACGGCCGGGAAGGATCATGTCATGAAACCACCAAAAGAATGCAGGCCGGTCAAGGTCTCCATCGACGGCATAGGCGCTTTCGATGGGTTCATCCCGATCGAAAGCGCCCGCTTTGCAGGGGTTCTCTTCGACAAAGCCGAGGCTTGCAGGGTTTCGGCCGCAGTCAACGAGCTTAACGGCTGTTCGTGCATGCGATACGACCCGGAAAGCGACTCGTTTGCAGAAGATGCGGACGGGCGCCTGCTGGTCTATCGCGCAGACGAGAGCGGGCTCTACCCCATCGGCCCGGACTGGCTCTGGGACGAGGTGCCGCCCGATCAAGGGGAAAGCTATTCAAAACTCAAGGAAGCTGCCAGAAGCGAAGCCATCGAATGGTCTTGCAGAGCCGGCGAAACCTCCATGAGCTACGGCGAGCTCGCCGATGCTCAAGAGCGCTTCCGCGAGCTCGGCAGGCGCTACGGCCTTCTGGCGGAGTTCCGCGAAAACGGGATCTGCTAAACCTCTGTCGGTATCACCGCGATACCGGCCTTCCTGACCCGGGAAGCAAAAACCAGGGGAGCTTATCGAGGCTCCCCTGGTCGCAAGCGACCTCGGGAGCCTTTCGTATCTTAAACTCGGACGGAAGGAGAAGGAAATGAGCAAGCAGCAGGAAAATGGCCTTGGATGGCACCCGGTCTACATCTCCGAAACGGCTCACGCGGTCAGATACGTGCTGGCCGAGGACGCGATGGACGCGGGCGATAAGTTCAGGGAGATCTACGGCGCCGGCGGCGCGTTTCGCGAAGGCATCGACAAGGAGCTTCAGTTCACCGACTCGGTGACGCGGGACTTCGACCCCGACTGGCCCTGCGGCGACGCGCCCGACCCGGAAACGGGCTGGGACGCCGCCACGGACGAAGGCGGCGAGGCCGCGCTGCGCATGTGGCGGCACGAGTCCTCGAAGCTCGTCGAGGAGATGCGCTACGGCAAGATCGTCGCCAAGCGCTGGGGCTACGAGACACCCGACGGGTTTCAAGGCCTCTCCATCGGCTACTACGACGGCGACGGCTCGTTCGTCACCGTGGCGTGCGTCGAAGAAGACCGCATGAACGGCGGGTCCGAGAGCCAGATCAAGGTGCACGTCTGGGACAACGACGAGGACGACGAGCCTTGCAAGACCGTCGACTGGATGGGCCCGGTGCCCGGAGAGAAGGCGTGATCGTGCTTCACGACGAGCTTCTGGACCGGCTCGAGAATCTCGGCTGGCAGGTCAACGGCCCCTATGAGGACGGCGGATACGTCGAGCTGGAGCGATTCACGCCAGCCGGCGAGGACTGGATCGTGACCTTGGACGTCGGGCCGGACGACGGCTACGACGTAGCGTCCCAAGCCTACGACCTCTACATGGACTTCGACATCGCAGGAGAGCTAGACCCGCTTCTATCCAACCGGGGCAAGCGCGGCATCCCCGACGACGCGTTCCTGCTATTCGCCGACCAGATTTGGAAGGAGATCGAGCTGGACAAGCTATGGCAGGTCGCGAGGTTCGGAGAGGTCACCGGGCTGGACGGGCTGCACATCGCGGCCTACGAGGCCCTTACGGCGATCGCCCAACCACCTCTTAAGGCCACGCGGGCACCACGGTGATCCCGCCTTCCTGACCCGGGAAGCCAAACCAGGGGAGCTTACCAAGGCTCCCCTGGTCGCAAGCGACCCCGGGAGCCTTTCAACGTATGCAGAAAGACAGTTGAAGGGATTAGAATGGATGAAGAGACGTACGCGTACGGAAACCTTGTATTCGAGTGGGATCGCGTCAAAGCCGAGGAAAATGCCAGGAAGCATGGCGTCACATTCGAGCAAGCAGCTTCGACATGGGGCGACAACCATGCCATCAGCCGCGGCGACGACGCTCACTCGTGGAACGAGGACAGGACGCTGCGATTAGCACTTGCAACGACCAGCGATTTGCTCCTGGTCGTCCACTGCTTCCGCAAAGAAAGCGGTAGGATACGGATCATCTCGGCTAGAAAGGCAACGAAGCACGAGGAGGCTCTTTATGCTGAACTCAGAGGGATGGCGTAAGGCAGAACATATCGCGACCGTTCATGTCGACGTCGACATCGACGTCGACAGCTACAAGTGGCTCGAGGCCGAAGCGAAGAGAACAGGGCTCGACGTGAACCACGTCGCGACGACGCTGCTGCGCAGATCGTGCGCCGAGAAGGCTGAGCTGAACTTCGGGCCGAAGGCGTAGCAAAGCGCACTTCCCAACCCCGGGAAGCCAAACCAGGGGAGCTTATCGAGGCTCCCCTGGTCGATGCGACCTTGGGAGCCTTTTCTATTTGCAAAACATTTAGGAAAGGAAACGGAAAATGCTGTTGCACAAGATCGGAGAGGAAGCCCAGGGCAACGGAACGGTGATCGAGTGGGCCTATTGCGACGACGTCGAGAGCCCGCGGACGTGGGAGGACAACCTCGGGCACATGCTCACATGGGCAAGAAGCTACAACTCGCCCGACGACAACCCTTACAAGTCTCCCGAAGACTTCATGAAGGGCATGCTCGAGGAGCATTTCACCTTCGAGGAGCTTCTCGATGCCGTGAGATCGGGGATGTTCGAGGCTTTGCGCCTCAAGGAGGACGGGCAAGGCAGAGAACGCCTGGAGGCCATGTACCGAAGCTGGCTCACCGGAGAAAAGGGATGGGACGAGGTCGATGAATTCGATGCCTACCCCGATTCGGAGACGCTGGCCGACGCGATAGCCCAATGCGCCGACGCCACTGCCCTACTCGGCAAAGCGGTGACCCTCAAGACCGTCTACATGCTCGACCACTCCGGCGTGATGTACTCCACCACTCCCTTCGTCGACAGATGGGACTCGGGGGCCGTCGGGTTCATATGGGCCGACGACGAAGACGTCGCGAGCTGGTTCGGCGGCGTCCGCACGTCGAGGGACGAGGTGGAGAAGCGCCTTGACTTCGAGGTGGAGCGCTACTCGCAGTGGGCCGACGGCCAAGCCTACGCGGTCATGCTGAGTGACGCGGACGGCGACATGCTCGACTGCGTGTGGGGCTACATCGGCGATGATGACCTAGAGGTCGGCATCGAGGACATGCGCGAGCAGGCGAAGTCCGCAGCTTAACCAAGGGCGGAACGCAGACCTATCCCGTTAACAGAAGGAGCCTGCCATGCACCGCACCGACAAAGCGCGGTGCATGGCGATATCGACCGTACCGCGACCCATTCCGTTGATCGGGGATCTGGGGACCCATCCCGCCCCAGAACCCCGATCAGGGGAATGCGCGATAGCAGAAGCGTACTCGTTGTTCTCTCGCCGCTCGGGAAGGAGGCGCCGCCGGTGGCAAGCTACCACTTCAGCTGCAAGGTCATCTCCCGCAGCCAGGGCCGCTCGGCCACGGCCGCTGCCGCCTACCGCGCCGGCGAGCGCGTCTACGACCGGCGCACCGGCCTCGAGCACGACTACGAGCGCAAGCGCGGCGTCGTGCGCAGCGAGGTGCTGCTGCCGCGCGACGCGCCCGAGCTCTACCGCGACCGCTGCGAGCTGTGGAACGCCGTCGAGGCCGCCGAGACCCGGTCGAACTCGCGACTGTCGCGCGAGTTCGAGCTGGCGCTGCCGCGCGAGCTCTGCCGCGACGAGCAGTTCGAGCTCGCCCGCGGCTGGGCCGAGCGCGAGCTGGTGTCGCGCGGCATGTGCGCCGACGTGTGCATGCACGACCGCGGCGACGGCAACCCCCACGTCCACATCATGTGCACCACGCGCGAGGCCGGCCCCGACGGGTTCGGCGCCAAGAACCGCGGCTGGGACGACAAGGCCCTGCTGGTCGACCTGCGCAAGTCGTGGGAGCGCGACCAGAACATGGCGCTCGAGCGCGCCTACGAGCGCGACCGCACGCCCGAGCGCGAGCGCGCCTACGTCGACTGCCGCAGTTACGAGGCGCGCGGGATCGACCGCGAGCCGACGGTGCACGAGGGGGCCGCCGTGCGCGCCATGGAATCGCGCGAGCGCGAGCGCTGCGCCGCGGAGGGCCGCGAGTACGCGCCGGTCACCGACCGCGCCCGCGAGAACGAGGCGGTGCGCGAGCGCAACGCCATGGCCGAGCGCCTATCGGCATCTATCCAGAAATCCCCATCCTTGGAAAAGCCGTTCTGAAGGCTGCTCAGCTTTTAGCAGGGCGACCATGCTTAGGGGCTTCGAGCAGGGGCGTTTAACACTTGGATATCGATCCGGGCAACAACATGGCCGGCCGCCCAAGCGCTCGAGCCAGTCACAGCTCACAAGCCGCAAGAATTCGCAATCTATCAGGCATTTACCGAGATTGTGCATCTGATTCATACGCTGCGTCCTTGACGTCAATACCTCCCTGTGATGATATAATCAGCTTGCACCGTGCGCATCCCGCATCACGCCAGAAAGGGAGCGCACATTGACATCTGGATAGACTGCAAACGCAGTCCGTCCTTTCCGTGTCCTGAGCGGACGCGGCGACCTATCGTTATGGCCGCCGCGGAAGCGGGGGCCGGGAAGGAGCGGAAAATGACCGCACAAAGCACGCACTATTCGAGCCAAACGCCCGATACGCTTTACCGCGTTGACGGCACGACGGCAAGAGTCTTCTCTCAAGGTGAGATCGTGGAAGAGTTCGAGTCTTCAGGCTGCATATACAACGACCTCGGCGCATGCCAAGGGTGCTATACGTGCAAGCTCGACCATGGCAGCTATGCGTAGCTGCCTTATCAAGCACCGTTACGAAGCCACACACCTTCCTGACCCGGGAAGCGAAACCAGGGGAGCTCAACAAGGCTCCCCTGGTCGATGCGGCCCGGGGAGCCTTTTCTATTTGCAAAAACATCTAGGAAAGGAAACGGAAATGAGCAGGACAAGCCAACGCAACGATACATCGGCCTCGGTTTTGGAGGCTTTCCTCTACAAACCGGCGATGCCGATGCTGTTCGGTGGGATGACGTGGGCTCAAGTCGCGATAGCTGCGGGCAGCACCGCCTTAGTCGAAGCGGCTTTCCTTTTGGCTTCCTTCATCCTGTTCGGAGGAGGAATCGCCCATTAGGCACTTCCTGACCCGGGAAGCCAAACCAGGGGAGCTTATCAAGGCTCCCCTGGTCGATGCGGCCCGGGGAGCCTTTTCTATTTGCAGAAACATCTAGGAAAGGAAGCGCTATGACGCAGACGGCGAAGCTGATCGATGCTCTCTTGTCGGGCAGGCGCCTGACGCACAGGGAAGCAAGGCAGCTTCTCGAGGCACTGGGCTATACATGCAGGCAAGGAAGGGGCTCCGGCATCAAATTTGTAAAACCGGGAAAGCCTCCCCTTGTCTATCATGTGCCGCACAACGGTTCGAAGTCGTTGAAGCCGTATGTGCTGGATGCGATAATCGAAGCCGTGAGAAAGGAGCTCTAGATGTTCGAAAAGCTGGTCTACAAAGGATTCTCCTCGACGCCGAAATACGATATCGAGGACAAGCTAATCTACGGAACCGTCGACGGCGTCGAAGGGCTGGCAGAGTACGAATCGAGCACGCTCGAAGGCGTCGAGCAGGCGTTTCGCAACGCAGTCGACGACTACATCGAGGGCTGTGGCGAGGCCGGCGTTCCGGCCAACCCGAAAATCCTCGTCTTGGCTTAAATAGCCTCTTCCCTACCCCGGGAAGCGAAACCAGGGGAGCTCAACAAGGCTCCCCTGGTCGATGCGGCCCGGTGAGCCTTTTCTATTTGCAAAACATCTAGGAAAGGAAACGGAAATGAGCGGCGCGATCAACGTCTGCATCGGAAACTACGGCTACTACAACGAAGGCAAGCTCCACGACGCGTGGATCGAGCTTCCCAAGGAGCCGGCCGAGATAAAGGCCTTCCTCGAGGAGCACCGACTCTACGACGAGCAGCACGAGGAGATATACATCTCCGACTACGACGGCACCCCGTTCGGGTGCAGGGCGGCGTTCGGCGAGTGCACGTCCCTCGACGAGCTCAACCTGCTGGCAAGCCAGATGGAGCACATGAGCGAAGATGACGAGGAGAAGGTCGAGGCGTGGTGCGACTACGTCGACGACCCCACCACCATCCTCGAGCTCATGAACATCATCGAACAGGTCGACGACCTGCCGATCTACGGCTACGACTTCGACTTCGCATGGCAGAAGGATCAGTGGGGGCAGCTCTGGGTGGACCGCCAAAGCCCCGAGGAGAACCTCGGGTGGCAGTTCCTCCAGTACAACGACGAGCTGTCGCGCGCCCTCGACAACGACAGCGATGCCATGAGCGCCTTCGACGTCAAGCGCTACGGAGAGATGATCGAAAGCAGAGGCCTCACGGCGTGCCAGCGGTTCTACATCGACCATAACGTCAACGCCCCCGACCGCAGCTGGTACGATTTCGATGATTTCGAAGAAAAGTACGGCTGGGGCGAGGATGACGAAGAGGACGAAGAGGCGGCCTAGTCGGCCAACTTCCTGACCCGGGAAGCCAAACCAGGGGAGCTATCTAAGGCTCCTCTGGTCGCAAGCGACCCGGGGAGCCTTTTCTATTTGCAAAAACATCTAGGAAAGGAAGCAAGGCATGAAAGTGAGCAGCGAACCGTCTTATTCGCTCGACGAGATGAAAAAACTCGTGAGGCAGGGCAGCTACCGCCCCACGCTTCGGGTTGCCGACTTCATCGACTCCCATTACAGGGACGACGAGATCGAGGCAATCATCGAGAAGGTCTTCCTAAGCCTCACCGAAAGCGATTTCTACAAGTCGTTCGAATTGAGGAACCTCCCGGGCACGATGGCGGACGTCTACATCGGCGGCTGCTATGATGATACCGAGTGGTACGTGAAGGCATTCATCGATACCAGCGGAGTCGAGCTTCAGATCTGGTCGATGTGCTGGGATGGGGCCGTTCACTGACGTTAGGAGGATGTCATGTCCGAGATTTGCCCCGCTTGCGGGTTCTGCATGTTGACGACCGAGAAGGCTTTCGCGATGAACGATAAGCCTGACGCGGCCATTGTAACCGGTGTCCCGCATCTCGAATGCCCGCGTTGCGGACAGATAACGTTCACGCCCGAGCAGCTTCGCGCCCTTCACAAGGTTCGAACCGCTCAAAGGGCCGAAGCTACGGCTTAGGCACTTCCTGACCCGGGAAGCCAAACCAGGGGAGCTATCAAGGCTCCCCTGGTCGATGCGACCCGGGGAGCCTTTTCTATTTGCAAAACATCTAGGAAAGGAAACAGGAAATGACGACGGAGAAGCATTGCGAGGACATGGAGTTCGACCCGGCCTATGTTGCCGTGAGAATGCTCGAGAACAGGGGCTATGAAATCTTGGCGCGCGACTGGGAACGCGAAGGGGAACGAGCCGACATCGTCGCGAGAGACGGCGGCGAGATCGTCTTCGCGAAAATCTGGCCCAGCGGCCGGATGATCGAGACCCGGGAGTTCGAGCGCGAGCTTAGAGGGGCCGCGGAGGCGTTCGATGCGCCTGCCGGCCTGCGCCCGAGGTTCGACGCGGTCAAGATAATAGCGATGCCGGGCTCCAACACCGTTTTCATCAAGCAGTTCATCAACGTTTTCGGGACGGCGGAATCCTGATGCGCCCTTCCTGACCCGGGAAGCCAAACCAGGGGAGCTCAACAAGGCTCCCCTGGTCGATGCGACCCGGGGAGCCTTTTCTATTTGAAGACATCTAGGAAAGGAAACAGGAAGATGGAAGGGAAGTTCTCCTACACCGACGACTGGATGGTTCCCGGAAGGCGCCTCGTGCGCACCTGGGACGAGCCCAACGCCAAAGGCGAGAAGATCTTGGCAGCTTTCACGCTGTGCACCGGCGGTTTCGAGAAGAGGTCGATGCAGCGCCGTTGGAAGAAGGCCGGCTACATCGACGAGGTCTTGGACAGCTGGTGGTCGGTCGAGGTCGAGGCCGTCGATCCGGACGGGGCGGCTTGGGGCCGCTACAACCCGATGGAGAGGCCCGGCGGCGCCGGCCGCGTCATCGACTTCGCCTGGATGCTTGCGGGCACGCCCGAGAGCATCGAGGCCCTGTCCGACGAGATCGTCCGCCGCGCCTTCGCGGAGGCGGTCTGAGATGGCGGCCGCGTACCGGCTCGAGGCCGAGGCGCCCTTTGGCACCGATGCCGACAGCTGGGCCGACTTTTCGCAGGCACTCGCCGAATGGGTCGAGACCCCCATGGGTCTCGACGAGGCCGAGGAGCAGGCCCGCGCGTTCGCCGCTCGGGCCGTGCTGCTGGCGGGCGGCGAGGCGATCAAGCTGCCCGAGGCCTAGCGAGGCCTCTTCCTGACCCGGGAAGCGAAACCAGGGGGAGCTATCTAAGGCTCCCCTGGTCGATGCGACCCGGGGAGCCTTTTCTATTTGCAAAAACATCTAGGAAAGGAAGCAGGAAATGAGAGCAGCGCTCATCGGCTACGACGACGTCAGGGAAGTCGACTTGGAGACCGATTCGGCAGGCTCTGCCTACGCCGCCATCAGGTCTGCTGTCGGGGGGCTCGTGGAGCCTTTCGACGCCCTGTACGGCGCCGGCGTCACGCTCTACGTCAACGACAACGGCATAGCCGAGGGGCAGCGCCCCAACAGAGCCGTCTACGCCAACGAACGCATGCAGGAGATGCGCTATCTGTCCATGATGGCGCCCACCTCCTTCAAGGCAGGCGATGACGGCTGCGTCCGCAAGGGCGACCTGTACACGGTGCTGTTCGGGCCGATCGTGGCCGTCGGCTACGACCCGGCCACCGGAGCAGACAGGGACCTCGAGCCCGAAGAGCTCGAATCCGTCATGCGCGACTTCGGGGACAGCGCCCCGATGGGCCCGGGATCGGGCTTGGAGGCGCTCCTTCTGAGAAGGCTGGCCGAGAGCCTGGCCTCGATGTAGGCCGTCTTCCTGACCCGGGAAGCGAAACCAGGGGGAGCCAAACGAAGGGCTTCCCCTGGCAAACGAGCCTCGGGGACCCTTCGTCAAACGTAAAGCTGACGCAACACGACGAAAGGAGCGGACGATGAACCACACGCTGTTGGAGTTCGACGAGAAGAGCGGCTGGGCTTTGGTGTACACCAACCCGAAGGCCGTCATGCGCTACTGCGTCTGCTACGCCTACGACGAGCAGTCGGGGACCTGGGGACAGGGACACTACACCGACGACATCTCCGATGCCGTGCAGGAGTACCTCGCGCAAACGAAGGCCGTGCAGGCGGGCGACGCAGTCGGGTACGACGCCGTCGCCTCCATCCTCGCAGACGCCGATAAAGCCCTTCGGCCGCTGGTCAGGGGCGAGTTCGAGCCGAACGAGGGGATCTATCGCCTAAACGACATGGGCGAGTACGTCTCAGAGGACGACTTCGAGTCCTATTGGGAAGGAAAGCCCGATTGGCACAGGATGGCCTGGATGCTCGCGGACAACGGGCGCTTTACGGTACGCGACGTCGCGTCGATGTCCGTAGAGCAGATCGGGCGAGCCTACGAGGACCCGTCGTTCGAGCCGGAGATCGCCTTCTACACCACCGCGGACGAAGACGGCTTCTGCTGATGCGGCGCAGCTGCGATTGAAAGCCTATCCCAGATCGAAAAGGCGCAGAGCCCGACCTCCCTCAAGAGGCCGGGCTCTATTTGCGTATCTACCCATCTTATGCAAGGCGCGTCAGCGCTAGGCCATATGCCGCGGCGGTGTCAGGTGACCCGATAAGACGTCCACGCGTCTTCTCAGCGTTTTCTGTTGCGCCTTGAGTATACGGACTTGCAACTGTCAGTGCAGAACTCTCTTCTCTTTCCTTTCTGGCAGACCAGCATCCCGGCGCCGCAGTTCCGGCAAAGCGCCGGGAGGGAGTCGTAGCGGTACAGGACCGTCCCGACCATCGCCGCCGCAAGGCTTTGGAACACCGGCTTCGGCACGCTTCGCGCGTCGCCCGTAGGGTCGCCTGAATCGAAATCCCACCCTAAGCTGCGCCCGGTCGCGGTTCGCAGCGTGCGAAACGCTTCCAAGACCGCTTCCACAAGCTCGTCCGCGGCCGAGCCGCCTTCGCCGCGTTCACCCACCACAAGGAACACCCTCTCGTCGGCGCCTCTGAAATAGTCGCCTTCGACGAGCAGCTGCGAATGGCTCCGGCGGACGTCATTGGCCGAAAGGATTCGCGCGGCCTTGCCGTTTCCGGCCGCTTCCCCACACCCGTCGCAGACAAGATTGAGGAGGGAGACCGGCCGGGCTTCATCGCCCGTCCCATCCCGGCCGCACGGGCCCAGGCAGAGCGGGGTCGCCCTATGCGACACGAAGCTGCGGGCCCGCTGAGCCTCGCGCCGCAAGTCGATTTTCTGAAAACCGGCAGACGCCAGGGCGTCTACTCCGCGCGTTCTTTCCCGTCCCACTTTAGAGACTCAAGCAAATCAGTAAGAGGATCGAACGCCCCATCGTCGCTGGCAATCGTCAAAGCGATGTCCATATCACTACGCTTACGAAGCCCTATCTCCTCCTGAAGCAGTGAGTATAGCCTTGCGTCGTCTACGTCCCCCCAAGGCCGAGTGTCCGGCGCGGGATCCCAAGGGAGTGGCCCAGTTTTCATCGGGCAGTCGGCCACGCGATCGTAACCAATGTTCAACCCCATGGAAGACAGTTTTGCCCGGATTTTCGCAACCGTCGGAGCCTTACCGCGCATAGAAAGAGCAGTTGCCTTCTGCTGCTCTTCGACCGGGAAATCCTGCATTGCTCCAGAGGCATCCTTTCGCTGCTCGGCGCTACTCATACCGCACCGGATTCACGCCCTGCGAGCCGACGCGCCAGAGGCCGCGAGGGTCGCGATACGGTTCCAGACGAAAAGCCTTGTAAAGAGCACGGAGGCGATCGTCCACTTCAATCATGTAGCTGATGAGTTCTTCATCGGTCGGGCAAGGACTAAGTCCGTGGTTCACCAGCTTGCGCTGGTCGGCGCGCAATGCGCCGAAAAAGCTGTCGTACGACATCTTTTCCTCCTTCGGTTTGATCGCCGCGCGGAGTAAGATATCCATGCGGCATTCCGGTGTCGTGAGGGGCGCATCATCTTGGCGGGTGGGGCGCCCTTCTTCATGTCGGTCGTTATGCAACTGCTTCCCCCTCGTCATCAGGCAGCTTGAGACCAAGCTCGGCATACAGCGCGCTCTGCGGAATCATCCAAGAGCATCCGATCTGCTTGAAGGGAAAGGCACCAGCTTTAGCCAGCTTATACGCCTTGCTGTAGCTGATGCGCATAACTCGGCTCGCCTCTTCTAACGTTAGTAATTTATCCATGTTTCACCACCTTTCGTATATCACTATTATATTTTTGTTTTCCTAATTGTAAATCGTAAATTGTTCCTTGACAGTTATTTTTTTCTTTTGTATATAAATATGTAAATAGCTAGCTTTATTCGTAAGGATTGCTAATGAACAATCAACGGCGTACTTTTGTCGCAAGAAACATCAAAACCGGTTTTCATTCCATATGGAACGTCATCCCTGGAGATTACGAGCCCGAAAAGAATCGTTTCCTTGAACCTTTAACCGTCAACCATTTGGCCCGATGGAAAAACCTCCGCGACATCATCACCACTCTTGAGACCGTAGGACCGCTAATTCCGTTCGATGTGTATCCGCAAGAAAAAAGGGTCATGCCAATAGAAGACGCCCTTCAGATTGCCAAAGCGGGAGGAATCGGCCACGAGTCCCAAGGGTTCACCGTCAACGATCCCCACTTCCTTCGCATCCAGCTGATGCTCGAAGGATTCGTTCCCTCCTACCCATCGAAAACCTCGATCGAAAAGGACGTCGAACGTTTTGGACTGATTGAATCAGACGCCGCATCAGACCTTGAAAAGTGGGCCGAGGAAGACAAAGCTTGCAGAGTCGTCGTCGAGCCTCTTTGCGATGTGGTCTCGATTCGCAACAGGGCTTCTCAGCTTCTCAGGATCATCGCCAACCTCCAAGACGAGAGCAACGAGCGCGTCCTCGAAGCCAGCGGTTTTCAGCACATAAGAAGAAACAAGCATAAGTTAATAGGTAAGCAGTACAGAAATTCTTATTTTGTGCTCCCCCTGAAGCACAATCCTGTCGTAGACATGACATTGAACTTCAGCACCAAATGGTTCAGGAACGTCTTCGCCTACATGACCATCAATCCCTTGGATTCCCGAATCAGAGAAATGAGGCCGCACGGAAATGAAACGGCGCTTGGGTCGGTAGGGAACGTCGTAAACCTCACGAGTCCCATTTTGACAGGAAACGCTGCTCCGCTTATCAACTACAACAAAAGATACGAGGACGAAGACACATGGCTTTATACGGGAGTCGAAGATTCCCTATCCCAACGAGAAGAGGCGATGGCATATATCGGCGGA
>DJEE01000077.1:13211-31725 GCA_002431805.1 Eggerthellaceae bacterium UBA5906 | reverse complement strand
TATGTTTTCAAACCTTACGACGAAAGACGGCACACCTATAGGGTGGGATATTTCGAGCCCTTCGCCATTCGAAAATGAACCTAAGCCTGTATTCCTGTTCCACACGCTTGCCGGAGCCTTATTCGGATCCATCTTCTATCGCTACGGAACCACTGCAGCAATCTGCAAAAACTGCCAGAACGGATTCATGGCCAAAACCAAAGGCAAACAACGGGAGTTCTGCTCAAATTCCTGCCGCACCCAAAACTACATGAAAGGAAAGTAAAGATGTCTCTCAGCATCTCAGTTAATCTCGTCTATCTCTTGCCTCCCGTTATTGCTGCTATGTGCTGCATATATTTAGTCTTAGCAAAGACTCGCTCAAAACAAACCGAAGGATCCCCGTTAGTCATCAGCCCCTGGAGCTGATTTCGTCGGTTTTTATTGTTTCACTATTTACCGCATTCGCCTTATCGGTGCTTTTTGCATTAGCTTCGCCTGCTTTGAGGTGGGCAATCACCCTTAGCAAGACGGCGCAAAGGTTCCTCATGAGCGCCCAATCGCCCACCGACTCCGCGATGACGACGCCGTCGGCCTCCGATTCGCCCAGCCTTTCCAGCTCGGCAAGCCCGTCGGCCTCGAGCAGACCCATGCGCTCGACGTCTTTCGCAACGCGGGCTTTGCTTGGGAACGGGCGCTTGCCTCCGTTGAGGTAAAGCTCCTCGAGAAGCGCCGCGCCCTTGCAAAACGCGAACCTTCCCTTCGGCCCGCCTTCGAGAGACTCCCTTGTCGCGGAAACGACTTCGGCGATCCCCATCACCCGGCAATCATCCCCGCCGACGCTCTTTACGGGAACCAAGGGGCCCGTTAGAGGCGTCAGCTTCGAGGGGGCTTCCAAGCTGTCCCATGCTATCAAGCCGTTTAGGACATCCCGGTCGAGCACGCCCCTACGCGGCCCGAGCTGCTCTTTCCTGTACACGCCTATCAGCGAGTGCCGGCCCGTCACACGGTCCATCGCCACGAAAAGGCGCCGCGACTCCGGGGGCGACGTTTCCAGGTTGATGCTCATCGTGATCTTCCCTTCTCGGAGGCAAGCCTTTCAATCGGCTAGCCAAATATCAGCGCTTTATCTTCGGCGGATAGCAGCCGTTGAACATCCTCGATCCACTTAGGGAAATGCTCCATCCGTCTTTCTCTGACCTTTTGGGGGTCACCGTACCCCAAAGGGCCGCGAAGGACGGCCAGGGCGTCTTCGTAAGAGGCCTGGCGTGTAGACCATGGACCCCTCCTTCCTGCTATGCGCACGTGCCCGCTGGCGACTCGGCCGGAGGGCAGCCGCCTGGTTCCATGCGCCCTTATCGCGCTGTCGGTTTTAGATACTCTTTTTCAGCACCCGATCGCCTATCCTGCGTGAACGAGCTCCCCTGCAGGGCCTGCCCCGTTGACCTCTATAGGGGGGATCCATTTCACCACGACCTTGTCGCCGGGCCTTCCGTCCTCGCGGTTTTTCCTAGGCCCGACCCAATATGACTGCCAGTGGGGTATCGGTAACCTCGGGTTTGTACACTAAGCCGCTTTACCGATAAAGTGGGCCCGACGGATGTGCGGCGCGATGGTCCTGCCCGCCTTCGGAGGCGTCGCTGCGCTTTCGCAAGCGGCACGCCTTCGGGCCTCGCCTATCGCCCGCCCCATCGCGGCCCCGACTACCTCAACGGTCTCGGGGTTCGTGCGCTGGCCGGGCCTCTGGCCGCGTCCTCCGCGAGGGGGCGCGTACACGACCTCGGAGTCGCGCTCGGCGGAGACTATGTAGAGCAGCAGGTTCAGGGCCTGGGCGGTGCAGCGGCAGAAGACCTCTGCCTCCGCCGACTTGCGGAACCTCAGCAGAGCTTCCGCCTCTGAGCCCAAATCGAGCCCCCTCCAATACTCGCCATCGGCCTCCACGACCTCGTTGACGCAGTCTTCCAAAGTGGGAAAGCTCAGATCGAGCTGGACGATGTGGCGCCTCTTGCCGAACTCGTCCGGCTCTTTGTGCAGGTACACCAACGACAGGCAGTCCGCTTCGGGTGCCTCGGGCGCATGGTCGAGATAGGCAAGGAAGCCGCTCGCCCGCTCGGGCCGCGCCCCGCTGGCCGCGCCGACGGAGAAATCGACCGGAGCGTCCACGTAGACTATGGGGTACGGCAGCTGCCTGAGGGCGTCCGCGGGAAGCGCCCCCTCAAGTGGCTGGCGGGCCAGCTCGTCCGCCACAGTCGGGTCGATGCGGTAGACGTGCTTGCATGCGGCCCATCGCGCCATCCACACGTATTCGACAGGGAAAGGGTCGTCGTCGAAGCCGTGCAGCTCCGAGGCGGACGCTCCAAGATCCCTCGGCATCGTCGACATGAGCCGACCGACCGTTCCCGCGGACGCAAGGTCGGCGCCGGCGTCGGCGATGGCCTGTTCGCTTGCGCCGATCCGCGCCAAAAGCGACCTGTGCTCATTCGTTGCGCGGGAAATCGGCAGCCTCTTGCTCATGAAAAAGCCTTCCTGATCGTCTGGCGGCCGGTAATCGGCCGTTACCCAGCAAGGATAGATGCTCGCGGCCTTCTAAGGCCGCGCTTGCCGCGGTTCTCCTTCGGCGGCCCGAGCCGGCCGGGATCAACGACGGCCGCGGGTTCTGCTGCCGAAAAGCGCCTTCGCCGCAAAGCCCGCGGCGACGGCCGCCGCACCTACCGCGATGGCGGCAAACGCTTGGTAGCGGACGCCGCATGACGCCATCCCCGCGCCGAACGCGAGCAGTCCGATGCCCTCGAGCGTAAGTACATTCGCGAAGGCATTTCGAGGTTCGCCGAACGGGTTTCCCCCGGCTTTCGCGCCTTGCCGCCGGGCGGCGGCGGCCGCGAGCCCTGCCGCTGCGAGCGCGGATAAGACCGTTACGGCCGCCGCGATCGCCGCGAACACGATCGTTATGCGAAACATGGGTCTTCTGCTCCTCCTTTCAGGCTCGTGCCCTAGGCGCAGCCTAGCGCCTTCTTAAGCTCGGCTACTTTAGCCGCAAGCGCTTCGGGGTCTTCGTCCGGCAGCTCCGCCACGGCGCGTTCCAGCCATTCCAGGCGCGCCGCCGCGGCGTCGGACTCGGCCGCCAACGCCAGGGCGGAGGCCAGGCGCTCCTCCCTGCCGCGTCCTGCCAGCCGAGCGCGGGCCTTGGCCTTCTTCGCCAAAGCCTCCAGCTCGGGGTCGCCCCCCGATGGCTGCGGCAGCGATGCAGCTTGCTTGGGCCTGCACAGCCTGTCTATCAGCCGCTTCCCTTCGGCCGGCTTGAACCTCACGTCGAGAGTGGGATCCGACAGCAGGTCGGCTGCCGCGTCTGCCGGCAACCAGCATCCTTGCATGATGCGGCCGCAGCAGGGGCAGGTTGCGTCCTCCACGGCCCTTTCCGTGGAGAATATGAGCTTTCGCGCGGTGTTCCTCGTGCAACCGAGGTCTTCCTCAAGGGCCATGGGCCCGATGAATCCCAGCCCGTTCTCATAGGGCGTGTGTGCCATGTCCGGCCTCCTAGCGACGTCTAGTGGAAGCACTACCCGCATCGCGCCGCTTCCTGCCCATCGAACTCTCCGCATCGGCGGAAAGCGCGCGCAGGGGCGGAGCAAGCCCCCTTGCGGATGCGCCGACCTGATAGGCGCGCGGCCCGCTCCGGGGCGGATCGCTCTGCGAAGCGATATTGCCGACCACTTGTTTTTGCATACCCGTTATTTTACATGCCAGTTATCTTACATGCCCCGCCCATCTCTTCCCTCGCTCGTATTCTCGGCAGGCTGCGCGATGAGCGGATCGCGGCGCATACGTTTCGCGGCCTCCTCGCCCACTTGATCGAGTTCAGCCAGCAACCCGTCGAAAAACGCGTCCACCTCTTCGCACGCGTAGCCGTCGAAGCCGCACGCGCGGCGGGACGAGAAGGAGACGCCTCGGGCCTTCTGGGCGAACGGGGTCCAGTACATCGACAGCACCTCGAGGGCCACGTCGACCTCGTCCACGTCGTAGGCCCAGCCTCGGCGCAGCTTGCGCGTCGTGAAGGTCGACTCGGCGAGCAGCCGGCGCGCCGCGGCGCGGTCGTCGTGAGACGAGATGGTCGGCACGTTCGAAGCGCGCTTGGGGCAGTACGTGCGCGGGTCCTTTCCTGTTCTCATGGCTTTCCTCTCCGCCGCCAGCGACGGCCTCAGCGCGTCCCTTGCCCCTCCTCGAAGATCTTCGCTCCGCACGAGCGACAGAACGCGTCGCCCTCCCCGACGGCGGCGCCGCATGCCGGGCAGCACGCCCGCTGAGCGCCGTCAGCTGCGGCCTCGCAGGCTACCCCGCCCACCTCATCCCTTCTCGGCAAGCTGCGCAAGAAGCAAGTCGTGGCGCAAGCCGAGCGTGACCTGGTGCGGGAGCACCCCAAGCAACACGAGCCCAAACCCTAAGCCTCCCGCGAGGAACGCCCCGGCCGAGACGAGGACCCTGATGGAGTCGCCCATGGAAGACGAGGCGATCAGCACCGCGAACTCGACCGCGATCGAGGCGATCATCAGCATCACGCCGACCGGTGGAGCGACCCGGCGAAACGCCTCGCTCTCCACGAGCCTCGATTCCCTGCGCTCTATCTCTTGCTCCAGTTCCGTCGTCGATACCATCGGTCATCCTCTCTGTACGCGGCTCCCCCGTTCGCCGGGAGCCTGGCCTTTTTCCACTATTTCCGAGCCTCTCGAACCGCTCGGCCCGCACGCATCGACGCCTGCGCCGAGGCCATGGAGAAAGGCGTCCGGGTGGTACCCGATGCTGTGGCCTTTGTACCGGGGCAGTCCGTAGCCGAGGGCGCGGCCCAGCTGGTTCGGGGCGAGCCCGAGGGCCCGGGCGGCCTCGGCCACCCCGTCGTAGCGCACGCCGTCGACGACGCAGGGCTTCGGGCGATGCCCCCTGCGAAGGCCGGCGGGAGGCTCGCGGCGGACGGGCTCGACGAGCTTCCCGCCGATGTCGGCCGGCCCGGTCGAGGCCGCTTCGAGCACCGCCGCTGCCGGAAGCCCCTCGGCGGAGGCCGCCTCCCACGGCGTGTCGTAGTAGCGGCCGTCGACGGTGCACGGCCGGGGGGCGTTGCGCGGCAGCATGGGGCCTTGACCCCTAACCGCCGCCTCGCAACCGCCCCCGCGCTGCGCGCCGGGGCTTTGCCGGGCGGTCACGAGGAGCTCTTCTCGAGCGCGCGCAGCACGTTGCTAGCGGCCCTTCCGATGGCCTCGGCGTCGGCTCTGTCGAGGCTTCCCGCCGCAGCCAGCCCTTCGAGCTCCTTGAGCGCCCTGATCGCCCGGCGCGCGACCCTCGCAGCCGCTTTGGCGCGCGCGGCCGGGTCCGCCTGCGCAAGGGCTCGTCGCATGGCCTCGGCGCCTCCCTCGGCATAGGCATCGGCCGCCGCGCGCTGCGCCGCGGCGGGCAGCTTCGACGCCGCGATCACGTCGGCCGGGCGGGCGGCCCCGCGGCTAGCCAGCTCGGCCATCTTCGGGTCGAGCGCGCCCTGAGCCTCGATCGCCTCCTTTCGGGCCTTCGCGGCGGCCAGGTCGCGGTACACGGTGCGCTCGGATACCTTGCCGCCGGACTCGGCGACCTTGTCCGCGATGATCTTGGCGGACCTCACCCCGCGGTAGCGGCCCGGGTCGTCGGCGCGCATCTGCTCCACCGCCCGGCCGAGGCGCTCGAGCGACTTCTGCCGCTCCTCGCCGGAGATCGCGTTGACGTAGACGTTCGTCGCGAGGAGCATGGCCTCGGCGTCCGCGTCCCCCATCTCACGCACCACGGCCTCTATGACCTTGTGCCGCGGGTCGTCCGGGTGCCTCGCCGCCAGCAGGCGCTTCGCCTCTACGCGGTGGTGCCCGCTGACCACCTGGTAGCCTCCCTCGGGCAGCGGGCGGACGCAGATCGGGTTCCCGAGCCCGTCGGCCTCGATGCTGGAGGCCAGATCCTCCACGAAGGCGCGGTCGATCGGGCGGTTGTCGGGATGCGGGCTCAGGTCGGCCAGCCGCAGCATCCGGAACGCCACGTCGCTTTGGGCCGCCGTGGCGAGCGCGTCGGTGTCGGTGCCCGCCTTGAAGGACGCGAGCAGGTCCTTTTTGCTGCGCGCCATCACGCCGCCCCCGTCCCGGCGCACCAGGCTTCGACCTCGTCGGCCAGCGCCGCCAGGTCGCGCGACGCCCTGTTGCGCTTGTCGTATCCCACGACCGTCATCCCGTCGTAGGTGGCCTCGCCCACTTTGCACGAGTCGTGCACGCAGGACTCGAACACGGGGACGGTCGGCACGTCCCGCTTGACCGATTCCCGGCAAAGCCAGTCGCGCACGCTGTTCGCGCGGATGCGGTTGAACACGAGTTTGAAGTCGCATTTGCCGTCGAGGTCGTCCACGACCTTCTTCACGCCGGTGAGGGTCTCGGCGTCGGCGAGCATCGGCACGATGGCCTTGGCCCCGAGCCCATCCACGCTCTCGAGCGACTCCTCGACGTCGCGGCGCAGGTCCAGCATCACGTAGTCGAAGCTCCTCTCGAGTTCGCACACGAGGGCGCGAAGCTCCTCTGCGCCGGCCCGCGTCAGCTTCCGGTCGGCCGGCAGGACGAAGAACCCCTCCTTGGTCGGCAGGACGTAGCCGAGGGCCGATACCGGGTCGGAGAGGGCGGCCGACACCGTCGCCCCGCTCTTGCGGGCCTCCACCGAGAGCCGGACGCCGTCCGGGCCCGAGAGCCAGCCGCTGATCGACCCCTGCCTGTCCAGCTCGACCACGCACACGCCCTTGCCGCGCGCGGCGAGGACCGCGGCGAGGCCCATCAGGACGCTCGACTTGCCCACGCCGCCTTTCTCGTTGCTTGCCATGATGACCGCCATCCCGGCCTCCTTCCCGGCCCATCTCCGCAGGGCCGCCGATTCCTTGTCCCCGACTATACCACAAACCTGCGCACTGCGTGTGCCTGGGCGCACGCAGTGCATTGTCTTTACAACTTCTCCACGCTTTCGTCGATGGGGCTCATCACCCCCGCCTCTCCGTCCATCGTCAAGGCGTAGGGGCCTCCCTCCGGGAGGGTGTCGACCGCGCTTCCCGTTGCGGCTTTGAACCAAAGGGACCATCCGTGGATGCTGTAGGACGCCAATGCGCCGTTTCGCTGCGCCCACTCGAGCATCCGGCCTCTCCGCTGCTCGAGCCTCTCGGCTATGCGCCGCTCCTCCACGGCCACGTCGGTGACGGTGCGCACCTTCGCCTTGGCGCAGGCTCGCCCCTTGATGTCCTTGGCCGTCAGGCCGCTCGAGCCGCGCCCGACGTCGAGCGAGAGCGTCCACCCACCGCTCATGACCTTCTCGTAGCGCCCATTGCGGCCCGGCACCGGGTGGTAGCGCATGTCGAGAAGCCTCTGCGCCACGCCGAGCGCGCCCGCCCGCTCGCGCACCACCCTGGTGACGGAGCGGTCGGACTCGGTCACTTCCGACGAGTCGGCCACGATGGCCTCCCCGCCAGGGCCCATGCCCACGAGGCTGCCGCCGCACCTCGGGCACGTCCCGGCCCATCCCAGCGGCAGCAGGTAGCGCCTTTCGCAGAGCTCGCACTCGACGTAGCTTCCGCGAGTACCGCCAGTGAGGTCTCTCAGAACCTGCATGGCGCGCCTCCCTTCCCCTCCAGCTCGATCTCCGCCAGAAGCGCCTCTCGCTGAGCTGCCGCCCTGTCTGCAGCGGCCTCGTCCCCCGCCAGGCGAGCCCTCAGCTCGCAGGCCGACAGCTCCGCCAGCTTCACTGACCTTGCGCGGTTGGCCTTGGCCTCGGCGCACGACGTCGCGGCTTCTCGGGGGCGAGGGCGCTTCGCCTTCGGGCGCCGCGCGTAGAAGCCGAGCCCGTCTTGGGCCAGGAGCCAAGGGCCTAGCTGCTTGACGTAGCGGATCTCCCCCTCGGGATGCTCGGCGCGATAGGCCTTGATGTAGCGCTCCGCCGCGCGCTTGATGCCGGCCGGGTCGAGCCCGGACGCGAGCGCGGCGGCATAGGCGTCCGCGGCGGACGCCCGGTCGCGTACCGGCTTGGGCCACGATGCGGCGAGCTCCTCGAAGCCCTCGGGCTCGTGACTGTTCTTTTCTCGGCGTCCCGCCTGCCCGCCGGCCTTCGGCGGCGCGCAACGGCTCTCGGCGGCGGGCTTGCCCGCGCCGGGGGGCGCGGGAAAAACAGGCCGGCAGGCTTGTTTTTCCCCAATATTTAAACTGTTTATATTAGGAGTACGATTTTCCGTATACTCAAAATCGTACTGCGGGGCTGACCTGGGGTTTTGGCGTTTGCCCAGGTCAGAGCCCGTGGTATCAAAATCGTACTGCGGGGCTGACCTGGGGTTTTGCGAAGGGCTGTTTTCGAGGTCGCTCTCGGCCGCATCCGCTTCACGAGAGGCTCCGGGCACCCCGTACGACGCGAGCAGCGCAGGCGGCATGTACTCGTCCAGCTTCGGCCCCCACTCCTCTTTGAGCTTAGCGAGCTCGGCGGGGTCTGGCTTCGGCGCGAACGACAGGGTGTAGCGGTTGTTCGACATCTTGCCGCCGTCCTTGTCCTGGCTGACGGTGAGGTAGCCCAAGGCCGTGAGGAAGCGCCTGTGCTTGTAGTAGCGTGCGCGTCCGATGTGGAGCACGCGGCATTGGAAATCGATCGAGGGGAAGGCGGTGGTGCCGCCGCCGGAGAACGACGCGAGCAGCGCGTAGATGCACTTCGCCTCGCAGGTCATGCGCTCGTCGACGGTGACCATCTTGGCGATCTGGCCGTATCCCTGCGACAGCAGGGTCGGCATCTCGAGGACGTCGCTCATCGCACGCCTCCTTCTTTGTGGGCAGGCTGTGGCGAGAGCTTCTGAAAACCCGTTTCAGGGTGGAAAAAGAGCGCGCTTCGCGATAGAATGCACATCAGCGTACATCCTTTCTTTGTTTGGGTTATTGCGTTGTACGCTCCGACCGCGAGGCATTCCCCGCGGAACCCTGCGGCGTCGGTAAGCCGCGAAGCATCTAGGAGCCGGGCGTTTAGTAGAACGCCCGGCTCCTACTCTTTCACATGCCGGCCGTTCGCGCAAATCGGGCACAAGGCCCTGCGCCAAACGGGGCTCTTGATGTTTTGACGCTTATCAACTAAAATATCATGCTCAAAATTCGACGGCTCGTCTGCCATCGGCAAGCTCTATGACCCGCTCGGCCGAAATCTCCTATCTTAATCCGTATCGCAGGCAACGGCACAGAAGGGAGTCCTATGGCGAGAGGCGAAGGAAGCGTGGAGCATCTGGGCAGGGGCAGATGGCGGGTTCGCGTCCAAAGGGGCAAAGATCGGGAAACAGGAGAAAGGCTGCCTCCCCTGTCTCGCAACGTGCGAGGGTCGAGGCGCGACGCGGACAGAGCTCGCAAGGAGCTTCTGAATGAGCTGGAGCGAAGCTCGGAAATCTCATCGACACCCATGACCATTGATGAGTTTTCCCAGGTCTGGGCCCAGTCAAAGAGGGCTGCGGGCACCGCCAAGGAGCGCTCGATCGCCGACGACCTTCGCAACGTGCGGCACTTCTCAGCCGCTTGCGGCAAGGCCGACCTCGCCGAAATCGACTCCATGGACGTGGTCTCGGCCTACGCCAGGATCAAGGAAGGCGGGCTCTCCCAGACGACTCTCAACCACATACACATAAGCTTGAAGTCCATGATGCGCACGGCGGTCTCTTACGGCGTGATCGACAGCAACCCGTGCGATCCGATCAAGGCGCCGCGCAGGGGCGAGTCGGAGAGGAGGTCTCTGACGGAGGAAGAGGCCGCCGCCTTGAAATCAACACTTGACCAGGAGATATCGAGGTCGTACGACCAGCTAAGGCTCAACGAGCAGCGACGAAGCGACGCCCATGCCGCCGCCGACAGGCGCCAAATCGCCTATTTATCGAGGGTAAGCAGGGCCAAGGCTGTCCGCGCAGGGCTGGCAACCGGCGCGAGACTCGGCGAAATATTAGCTCTGACGTGGGGAAACGTTGATCTCGACTCCAAAAAACTGAGGATCCCGTCGTCGAAGACCCGAAGCGGCGTAAGGGCGATTTCGATCGGGAGGGGTATGGTGTCCGACCTGAGGAAATGGAAGATCGCGCAACGCACGCTGCTTCGAAAGATAGGCATGGAGCAATGCGCCGCCACGCCGGTCTTCTGCTCGAACGCAGGTACGTTCCTCAGCCCGTCCAACTTCTGGAGATGGTGGGACTCGTTCAGGGCGGAGAACGGGTTCGAAGGCCTTAAGTTCCATGAGCTCAGACATACCCAAGCCACCATACTGCTAGCGAACGGAACGGATATAAAGACAGCCCAAAACAGGCTCGGTCATGCGAAATCGAGCACGATGCTCGACTGGTATGCCCACGTCATACCGCAAAAAGACGAGGAGGCGGCACAGCTGATCGAAGACATAATGGGATGATCGGGACTTTTGCGACGGCAGAGCATCCGGCTGTTAACCGGAGGGTTGTAGGTTCGAATCCTACCCGGGGAGCCATGAAGCTCCAGAAACCGCCCAAATATTTGGGCGGTTTTTTTGCTGTCTTGACTTTGCAATCGGTAAATGGTGTAGCGCATGCGCGAACGCGCGCCTATAGTGCGAAGCACGGTGCCCCGACATACCGGGCGGCATCGTTTGAGCCTACCCGGCTAAGCTTTGGACGGCGCAGCCGGGTTTTCTTTTGCCGTATGTCGTTCACTTGGCGCGCTCGATTAACGGCGCTATCAACGTCAGCAGCGCGCATATTGCGGTTACCGTCTGAGCATCCATAGGCTCACCCCCCAGGGATGTTGCCCGACAAGCGAAGCACCGTATGCAGCAGTATACGGTGCTTCGCTTGTATATGATAGAGCCAGTCAATTTTGCTTGATTGATAACCTTTACGCTAGGGACTTCCCGCTAGTACATGCCAAACGCGTTCCATAGCAGCACGTTTGTCACCACCATCACCACCAGCGAACCGAACAGAAAATACAGCGCGATGCGGTACACCGACACCGTTTCGCCCGCCACGCCCGCCGATGTTACCGCGTGCGCTCCCGCCTGCTGCACCATCGCGCGCCCGTGCGCGCCAAGCTGCGTGGTCCACCCCTTCGACAAAGGCTCACTTGAACGCACTTGCAGAAGTTCCAGGAACACCAACGCCGCTGCCAGCGCAAAGTACAGCCCGAAGTCACAGATGTAGCGCATCAGGATGCCAGCGCCCTGCAGGTCGAACACGCACAACGCCACAGCAACGCATAGCGCCACGGTCCACAGCGGCATAAGGCCCTTCGCCTTGAACGCGTGGCGCACGCGCGGCAGGGCCACCAGCACCAGCGTCATGGGGTACAGGAAGAAGTAGCCGCCGAACATGGGCTCGTAAATGGTGACGCCCTGGTACGACGGGTCCATGTACGTTTGGCGCATGAACGGGAACTGGCTGCCCAGCGCCGGCGGCTGGAACAGGTACGCGTACAGGCCGAACGGGATGCGGTCGGCATGGAATCCGCGATGCGTCATGTCATTGGTGGTGAGGTTGTAGTTCGCGCCGAAATCAAACGGGCTGCCGAAGCGCGCGAAATTGTACGCCATCACGGCAACGGCCACCACCGCAAACGGCACCAGCGCCGCGCGAAACGCGCTCATGCACGCACGCCGCGCCTGCGCATTGCCGCGTGCATCGCGCATAAACGGCCAGAACAGCACCAAGCCAAACACGGCGGCCAGCACCATCTGCGGGCGCGCCGCAAGCGTCAGCGCGATAAGCGCCGCGCCGGCAACCACTTTGCCCCGCTCGATATACCCGCGCGACGTTCCGCTTATCCACAGGCCCAAACCCCACGCAACAAGCGCCAGGCCCATAGCCTCGGGCATGAAGTACATGCTCGGCGTGCGCGCCAAGATAACGCCGCCGCCCGCCACGAACAACATCAGGTCAAGCGTAAGGAACACGCCAAGCGACGTGCGCGGAAACCACCTGCGCACCACGCTCGCCAGCACGTACGCCAACCCGGCGGCATAGGCGCAGTCGCACAGCGCAACGCCAAGCCATGTGGGGAAATCGGTGCCCGTAAGCAGCAGCCACGGCACGTAGAACACCAGGCACGGCAGCACGCCGAAATACACGTAGTAGCGGCCTTGGAAATACGCATGGTCCCACAGATACGGCACGCCCGCCGCGGCACGGGCAGTGGTGTCGTAAGGGTTCGCCATGGCTGTGAGTGCATCAGAGGGCACATCGTCAAGGTACAGGTGCCCCTCAAGCAGCGCGTGGGCAAGCTTTTGGTACTGGTAGTAGTTTTCGGTGTTTGCCGTGTGCGTAAGCGACAGGAAGTGCGTGTTCGACATCACCAGGATGAAGATGACCACCATCTGCGCGGCAACCAGGCCAATGACAACCCAACCATGGCGCGTGATGCGGCCGTCGAACACGCGACTGAACAACGTCGATTGCGGGCGCACGGCGTATAGCACCAGCAGCACGGCCAAAATGTAGGCAAACCGCACCGGGTCGATGTCAAGCGGCACCTGCTGGTTAAGGCTGATGCCCGTGACGGTGATGGGGCCCACATCGACTAGGTTCGTGAACGTCACGCGTATAGCGTGGCATTTGCCCGCCGGGTCAAGGCTGATGTAGGTGCTGGCGGCATCTTTCGGGTCCACCGACACCGCGGGCAGCTGGTAATAGCTCGCGTTGCCTTCGTCGGCAAGACACATTACCACCTGCAGCTTGCTGTCCGTTGCCTTTGCGGCTGCCGCAGGGTCGTTCAGCACGGGCGCGAAATGAATGCTGCGCACCGTGCTGTCAAGCCCCGTAATCTCGAAAGTGTTGTTAGACGCATCAAGCGTGATGGTACCCTCGGTACCGGCCGCGGTGCCGTTGACCAGGTACGTTCCAGCCTCGGGATAGGTCATGGACGTGAAGAACGCCAAGTTGAAGCCGAACACCTCGATGGCAACGGCAAGCAGCACGCACACTAGAAGCCCCACGAACCTGCGCACCGGGCTGGTGTAGGCACCGGCCGAGCCGGCAAAGCCCATGTCGCCGGTGTCAGAAGGCGACGCCCAGCCTTGCCGCGGGCGCGCCGCGGCATGCCGACCGGGCTGCTCGTAAGTGCCTGCAAGGTTGTTGGCGGGTTGTTGGGCTGCGCGCCCGGCGCCCCACCGGCCACCGCGGCCCGCAGGTTGGCCACCGTAAGCGCCGGCAGAGCCGCCGGGCATGCGCGAAGTGCCCGAGCCGCCGCGCTGCCAACCGCCAGGCGCTGCGCCGTAGCCGTTCGCGCCGCCAGACGCGTTTGCGCCGTTGCGCGCACGGTTGCCACCGCGAGCCGAGTAGTTCTCGCGGGCATATTGTTCGAACTCGGGCGTGGAAACGCCGGGCTCGAAAGGGTCATGATTCTGTTGATTTCTGTTAGCCATAAGGCGGATTATACTGCCCATAACAAACCCGCCCAAAACCCCAGGAGGCACAATGGACGAAATCGACATTGAAGCGTTGAAAAACGCCGACATAGACTACGCAGACATCGACGATCGCTTCGAGGGCAACTTCGCGCTGTACCTGAAGCTGGCCGAGCTGTTCTTGGCCGACCCGCACATGGCCAGCATCGAGGCCGCGTTCGCCGAAGGCAGCCTTGACGAAGCCGAGCGCGAGGCCCACGCGCTCAAGGGCGTGGCAGGCAACCTGTCGCTTACCCGCGTGCACCAGCTCGCAGCCGCCATGAACGACGCCTTAAAAGCCCACGACGAGCGCGCCGCCGCCACCCTGCTGCCGCAACTAGACGAAGCCTACGCAAAAGCAGTGGAGGCGCTGAAGAAGGTGTTGGGGAGGTAAAGGGCGTTACGACAACAAGGGACGCCCTTGCGAGCGCCCCTTGCAAATTGGCTTGCGAAATTCGCAAGCTATCTTACGCGGCCTTCGCGACACTAGCCTCTGCAGCCATATCTTCCGCTTCCAGCTCTTCGGCCTTCTTCACTGCCAGCAAATGTGCAAACGCGATGGCACAGATTCCGGCAGCCAGCTTGCCGAGCAACACGGGCACAATAAGCGACGGTTGGAAGTTCGCCGTGAACGACAAGTGGTCGCCGAACAAAAACGCGCAGCACACGGCAAACGCCAGACAGATAACCTTGTCGCGTGCCTTCAGGTCCTTCACCATGGAAAGCAGCGCGAGCACGTTTGCGGAACCCGCCAGCAAACCCGCCGTAGCGTCGGAGGACAAACCCACCGCGCCGCCGATTTTCGCAAGCGGCTTTGCCAGGTACTTCCTGATTAAATACACCATGGGGAACGCACCGCACAGCATCATGCCAATGGCGCCGGAGGTTTCAAGCGCTCGAAACGTATCGTCCTCGTCGGCAATAATGGGGTCGAAGCCAAACGAGCCGAACACCGTAGTGAAGATGCCGGTGAAGTACTCCACAACCACCAGCACGAACACGATCTTCAGCGCGCCTTCCATCACGCGGCCGAACACGATAAAGCCCTTAATCATGGCATCAGGCTTGAATTTCAAACCAAGTGCCAGCGCCACGCAGATGATGATAAGGGGAATCAGATTGACGCCGATTTGCGCCCACGAAAGCGCCAGCTGATACGTGGCATCGGCGTTAGTGGAAACAACCTCGCGAATAACAGGATGTGACAGTGCAATGATGGCGCTTGCCACAAACACGCCAATAGGAATAGCCAAAAGGCCGCTCATAACGCCAAGCGCCAGGTACTTGCGATCGCGTTTCTCGAGCATCTTCAGCGCCACGGGAATGGTGAACACGATGGTGGCACCAGCCATGTAGCCAGTCATCATGGCCATAATCCAGCTTTCGCGCGTTTGCGCCAGCGCGTCAGCTAGCTGATATCCTCCCATGTCAACGGCAATAAACGTGGTGGCAGCCATAGCCGGATCGGCGCCAAGCGCACCATATGCCGGGCCGAACACGCTCTCCACAAACGCCGTCAAATACGGTGCCGATGCCATGATGCCGGCAACCGGCAAGAAGATGGGGCCAATGGAGTCAACGCCGGCAACAAACTGCTGACCCAGCTCGCTTTCGGGCTTAAAGGCCGAGGCGATAGCGCCGGCAACCGCGCATGCCATGATGATATACACCACCACGGTTCCTATCATTTCCACAGTACTTTTCCCTTTCTATCCAGATTGCGACCGCACAAGCCCAAAGGCGAGGCCGAGTCGCCTTCTTCCCAGAACGCTTATATACAGCTAGCGCATTGTCTCAAAACAAGAGCGCGTCAAAAGTAACTAGTAAAACGCTACAGGCATGGCAAATCATTGCGCCTGGTAGCGCTCAAGCGCCAGTGCCGAATACTTCTTTGCGTAGCGGTACCACAAATACAGCCACTCACCCACCGGGTCGCCCGACGCCTCTTTGTACAGCGCCCACACAAACCAGTAGTATGCCGCTAGCGCCACGTACGCCAGACAATGACGCAACTCCTCCGACGTTGCTTTGCGCCCGAAATACGCGTCGAATACCTGCAGCGCCTCTTCGTAGGTGTAATCGGAGCAGCAAATGAACGTGCCCAGGTCAGACGCGTAATCTGACATGGCTGAGTACTCCCAATCAATCAGGTACATGTCGTCATCGGTTACCAGGAAGTTCGGCGAATAGAAATCGTTATGGCACAAACACGGCTCGGAACCGTCGGCTTTCACCAGCTTATCCAGCTTGTCCATGGTACGGCTGAGCTCTTCGTAATCGGGCTGCATGGGATACGCCCTTGCGCGCAGCAGTTCCACGATGTCGCGTGCTTTGCCCATCACATCGAAGTTCCACTGCGATACCGCGCCGCTTTCATGCAGCGCGCGGATAAGCTCCATAGCTTGGCGAACATGCTCGGGGTTGTGATAGTCCAGCTGTTTGCAACCTTCGATATAGCGCGAAATCTTCCAACCTTCGCACTCGTCCTCGTACACGAAGGTATCATCAACGCCCAGCTTTTTGGCAACACCCTGGGAAAACGTTTCGCTTTGGCGATTGATAATCTCATCAGTACCCGGGCCGGGGTGGCGATACACGTAAGCATGGCCGCCTACGCAAAACTTGAACGATAGGTTCGTCAAGCCTTCTTTAATAGGTGCGATGCCCGTAACATCCTGGCGTTTGCACTCAAACACCTTGCAGATGTTATCCAAAATGGAGCTACTCACGTTGTCCAAAAAGTCGTGATCGAACTTCGTCAAATCAGCCAGCGAATCAAACTCGTATACCACACCATCTTCGTACGGCCTCATGACCATGCGAAGCTCCTTGATGTGGTCGATATAGATGTCCTCCCACAGCTTCGGTGCTGTTTCGAGCTTATCGTACTCAGCTTCCAAAATAGTACGGAACGTTTTGGAGAATGCGCGGTCGAAGTATACGTGACCCAGCATTGCCCACGAATCACGACCGCCTATGGTAACGCCCGAAATGCGCCCATCGCGCGCTGTTTTCAAGCAATACTCGTCGGTTTCACCCGGAAAATACGATGCGGCATAATATGCCTCATATACATATGGCTCAAACACGTTCTCGGTGAAATAATCATCGGACGAGCAAATATACGTATTGCCCAACTGCTCGCGAACCAGATACAGCGTGGAATTGTTATTGCGCGCAGCATATTGCTCGTTCACGCGAATTTTCACGCCGAACTTATCTTCAAGATAGAAGAACGCTTCTTTCATATAGCCAACTACCACGGTGATGTCCGTGATGCCCGCTTCTTGCAGCTGACGAATCTGGCGCTCTATAAGCACTTCCCCACGTACGCGCAACACGCCTTTGGGCTTTTCGTACGAAAGCGGCACAAATCGCGTAGACATGCCCGCCGCCATGATGATGGCATTTTCCACCTTATAGGGCGCAAGAGCGGCCTCGCCTGCCGCCGTCAAGACAAAACCTTCCGCCCATCCTACATCATGGAACTTCTTCATCACGCTGTTCACCGTGCCCAAAGACGCCTGCGCACGTTCGGCCACATCACGCTGAGAAGCAACGCCGCCATTGTGCAGCGCAAGCAGCACCGCAAACTCCCGTTTTGATATACCCATAACACTCCCTTTACGTTTTCCCAACAAAGGAGTATACGGTTTGTTCAATGGTGAAGAAATTACATACTGTTTTGAACATATGAAACACAAGGAGCAGACAGCAAACAAAAAGATGGCACCTGTTTTCGAAACGGTGCCATCATCTTAAGGTCATGTTATAGCGGGCGCGGCGCACTACACGCGGTACGCCTTATCAATCTCCTGTAGTTCGGCGAACGTATCAATCTCGCACACGTCATCAAACGTGCATGCGCGCACGCGCACGTTGAAATCGTTCGGATACCAATTCAGCGCCACATCGTCCCAGAAAATCTGTTTGCCGTCATCTTGCGCAAATACCTTCTTCATGCGGTCGGCAAGACATTCGCCATCTGCGGCAGTCCAGTACGAAATGCCAAACATGTGATAGCAATCGTCACCGCCTTTCGCAATATGCGTGGCACGACCATCCTTCACCGTCAAGCACCAGTCATCGGTATGCTTAACCGGAACGCCTATATAGTTCGTTGCATACTGATAGCGCGTGATCAACTGCGGATTGCGCAGCAACAAGTCAGACTCGAACACATAGGCATCGCGAATGAAATCAGCAGCGGCAATTGCAGAGGATATATTGTTCGTAGATTCGAACAGCGGATTCTCTATAAAGTGAATGCCAGGGTTTTCCTGCTTGAGAGCGTCAAATTCTCGTGGCAAGTATCCGCGCACCACGTAGATCTCATCAATACCCGCAGCGCGCACAGCATCAATCAGACGCTGGATGATGCGCTTGCCATTCACGCGAATTAACGGCTTCGGCGTATTCATGGTAATGGGAAGCAAACGCGACCCAAAGCCAGCCGCGAAAAACACCGCGCGCTTTGCCCGATACGGTTCAAGCGCTGAAACGCCAGCATCAGTAATCGCCCCATCGATAACAAGCCCTTGCTCCTGTAAGTCGGGAAGCACAGTGCTGTCGACACACGGGGCGCCGCAACCGGTCCTTTTCGCTTCCTCAAGCGCAACAAGCGCATCAAATTGCTGTTTATTCATCAGCCGATTCCCTTTCCTTGCTATCCCACGCATCGTCAAGTGAGACAATCTTGTTAACCTCACATGAGCTTTGCTCATACAGCGGCTCAGCAGCATCGGCATACTCGATTGCGGCACGATACCACTTATATAGCCACTCCCCCATCGCGTTTCCCTGAGACTCCTTGTACATGGCCCACACGTACCAATAGAAGCCAACCACCGCCGTGCACGCAAGACAGTGGCGAACTTCATCAGCACAAGCCGCCCGGCCAAAGTACAAATCCAGCACCGCAACGGATTCGTCCACGGTATAGCCAGAACCCTGCGCAAAGAAATTTCCCAGGTCGCAACCGTAATCGCCCATTGCAGCGTATTCCCAGTCAATTAGGTGCATGCGGTCGGGGCCCACCAACACGTTAGGACCGTAAAAATCGTTGTGGCACATCACCGGGGCCACGCCTTCCGCA
>DJEE01000077.1:0-13160 GCA_002431805.1 Eggerthellaceae bacterium UBA5906 | reverse complement strand
CCGGGGCCACGCCTTCCGCAGAAACCTTCCGCGAGAGACGCTCGATACGCGCGTACAAGTCTGCAAATCCAGCTGGCAGAGGGTAGCACTTATCATGCAGCAGCTTCAGCACGTGCTTCGTTTCTTGCGCGAAATCGAACGTCCACGGGGAGGTTTCGCCGCTTTCGTGCAAGCGCCGAATCAGCCCAAGCGCACCCTGAACATGCTTCGGATTGCGATAGTCGAACGGCACGCAGTCAGGCACATAGCGCGATATCTTCCACCCTTCGTCCGCTTCGGCAAACACGTACGTATCGTCAAGCCCCAGCTTCTTTGCCATACGCAGCGCAAACGCCTCACCTTGCCGATTGATAATCTCCTGCGTACCGTCGCCAGGGTGACGATACACGTACTGCGCACCGTGCACACTGAATAGCACCGAAAGGTTCGTAAGTCCTGCCTTCACTGGCTCAACACCGCAAATATCTTCGCGCCGGCACGACAGTACCCGGCAGATGTTATCAAAAATGGCGGAATCAACGTTCACCATGAAGTCGCGGTCGAACGCGCACAAATCGCTTAAGAAGTCGAACTCGTACACAACACCCGGCTCATAGCGGACAAGGTCCATGGGCGGCAGCTCGGCTACGTGCTCGGCGAATACATCCTCCCATAGCTTCGGCGCAGTCTCCGGCAAATAGTAATCGCGCTTTAAGACACCAAGGAAACACTGGGAAAACGAAGCGTCGAAATATGCATACCCCAAAAGCGCCCACGCATGTTAGCCGCCCTGGCTTATATGCGCAATGGCACCGCTACGCGCAACCTGTGCGCAATATTCGTCGGTCTTGCCATCTTGGAACACCGCCGAATAGCATGAACGAAACTGATAGGGCTTAAAAACGTTATGCTCGAAATAATTGTCTGATGAGCAGATATAGGTGTTGCGCAACCGGTCGGAAATCTGCATAAGCGTGCCGTTGTTGTTGCGCGTAGCGTACGTGGGGTTAACAACGATGTTCACGCCAAGCATATCCTCAAGATAGAAGAACGCTTCTTTCATGTAGCCGACCACCACGGTGATATCGGTAATGCCGGCTTCTTGCAGCTGGCGAATTTGCCGCTCAATAAGAATCTCGCCGCGCACCTCGAACAAGCCTTTCGGCTTCTCATACGAAAGCGGCGCGAAGCGGGAAGACACGCCCGCCGCCATGATAACGGCATTGTCCACCTTATAGGGTGCCAGCATTTCAGCACCGAGCGGGGTAAGCGAAAAACCGCTTGCCCATCCGGCAAGCTCGCAAGCATGCAGAATGCGATTAGCCGACCCAAGAGAAAGACTTGCGGCCGCCGCAAGCTGACGCTGCGTAGCAATGCCGCCCTGTGCAAGGGCGGAAAGCACTTTGAACTCACTGCGCGAAAGCGACATGGGGCGTAACTCCTAGACTCTCTAACAATGGAGTCGAGTCTAAGAGTTATGTTTATTGTTGTAAAGCGAATGTAATTTTTGAACACGCAAGTGGATAAAAACGGCGTGAAAAATAGGCGTCAACTAACCGTTGCCGTTTTCGAACGCAAGTACCTTTGGTGCGTGGTTGCGGCGCTGGTCTTCGGGCGGCAGTTGATTCCATGTTTCGCCGTATTGCTTGCGCAGATAGCCTTCAACGTCAGCTGGTGCGAAAAACTCGCATCCTTCGAACGCAATCGGCTGCACCGGCAACAACATAGTGCGCGAGTATGGATCGTACGCGGCATACGAAGGAGCCATGAGCGTGGTAGCGCCTGTATCGCCATGCGCCACTTGCGCAGCCTGATCGAACTTGCGCGCAATACGATCAGGAGACAGAAATACCTTAGTCAGCGCATGAGCAACGCGGCACGCTGTGCGTTCCACGGTGCCCAGCGCCCCGCCATGCGGAACCACGATATGCCCAGAATGATACAAATATGAAAGGCTTTGCCACAACATGCAGCTGCGACGTTGACGCTTCGCGGCCGCCGCATCCGAGCGCACAGCGTCATAGGGGAACACATCAACGAAAATGCCTTGGTCAAACCCCGCTTCTTCAGTTTCGTCCGTCGCAAAGCGCGTACCTGTCAGCATCACCTTCGCGAACAACGCCGCTTGGTGTTCGTTGGTACGCGGGTCGGAAACGCGATACCGCTCGCCCAACGCAGCAGGCGCAACTTCTAAAAAGCGCTCGTAGTCATCACGCGGCATACCTACATCGATGTCGTCATCCCATGGGATGAACCCACCATGGCGCCGAGCGCCTAGCACCGAACCAGAATCAAGCCAATACGTGATGCCCTGCTCGCGGCATACGCGATCAATATCTTTCAAAATCCCCAGCTCGGCAAGCTGCAAACGCCGCAGCGTATCCTGTTCGTATTGCATGTGTTCCTCTTAAGCCCGTCTCTATCTTTTCAACACAGAGTTTATCTGCGGCAATGCCGTATGATACCCTATATCCGTATAAAATCACCGCTGCAGAACTCGAGAGGCAGACGCAATGGCGCCCACCAACACCCTTTGCATATTCACCCCAACATACAATCGCGCCTATTGCCTTGCAGACCTATTTGAAAGCCTCCGCCAGCAAACCGTACAGCAATTTGAATGGCTCATCGTAGACGACGGGTCAACCGACAATACCGAAGACTTGATAAAGCAACTGCAAACGCAAAGCCCCTTCCCCTTGCACTACATCAAGCAGGAAAACGGCGGGAAGCAGCGCGCATTCAATACCGGCGTAGAAAATTGTACCTGCGAGCTTTTCATGTGCGTCGACTCCGATGACACAGTACCCGCCGATATGGTTGAAACCATTCTGCAGCGATGGAATGAAGTCCGCGATAATCCATCTATTGCCGGCATAATTGGCATGTGCGGAAAAGATGCCGAGACACCGCTGCGCACAGCTTTCCCCGATGGCCTTGAGCAAACTACTATGTGGGATTTGTATTACAAGCTGCATCATAAAGGAGATACGGCTCTCGCGCATCGAACAAACGTTCTTGCTCAGTTCCCCTTTAAAGTTGCACCTAACGAGAAATTTATTGCCGAGACCTATGTGTTCCACCAAATCGACCAGCAATATCAGCTTGCCGTTATACCCAAGGTACTCATTATCGCTAACTACCGCTCTGATGGTTACAGCGCTAATGTAAGAAAAATCACACGTGAAAACCCTATTGGCTACATGCAGCTTAAGCGTATGTATGTCGAGTATGCAGACACCATCGGATTACGTTACTACGAGACTATACTGTATCTGGTAGGATGTCATTTCGCAAAACAGAAACGTGCCATCATAAGTGCACCATCACCTGTACTTGCTGCGCTTGCCTGGCTACCGGCGCAACTACTGTGCCACACCGTTTACCGTTCGAAATAGGAGTAATAACCGTGAAGGAAATCGGCCTTGAAGAGCGCAAAGCACTACAGCTTGATATCCTGGTGAAAATCGACAAGATCTGTCGTGAACAAGGGTTTCGGTATTACCTTAGTTCAGGCACGCTTTTAGGAGCCGTACGCCATCATGGCTATATACCCTGGGATGACGACATCGATCTGACAATGCCACGTCCTGACTATGAAGCGTTTTATTCGTATTTCACTGAGTTTAATACCGACCCCGCTCTTAAACTCATATCGTACCGAGACAAATCGTCTATTTACCCGTTCTTTAAAATGGTTAACCCACGCACAACCGTTGTGGAACACTTCGTGGATCCGAAATTCCAAACAGGTGTATGGGTAGACATCTTTCCCCTAGACGGAGTAAAGCCCGGCGATAACACGCCTTTTCAACTTAACGCTAAAACGCAAGCTCGCTACAACGTAATTGTCGCGAACCCCGACTACGCAACATCTACCTTCCGCAAATTCGTTAAGCATATACTTGTCCCGCTCTGTCAAAAGCAAAACGTCTACGCCATCGCGCAATCTTTCGATGAGGCCATTGCGGCAACCCCGCTATGCCCAGATAACGACGTTGCTCTTGTAGCCTGGGGATACGGAGAGAAAGAACGCATGCCTTACAGCATTCTCGAAACATGCGAGTTGGAATTCGAAGGGAAGCGATTTCTTGCACCGCGGGACTGGGATGCCTACCTTACATCCATTTTCGGCGACTATATGACGCCACCGCCCGTCAATGCACGCGAGGCGCATTTCTGCACAGCATACTGGAAAGAATAGCCACGCATGACAAAGGCAAACGAGGACGGCCTATCAATCAGGCAAAACATGTTCTGGAACTCATTCGGTTCACTAGCATACCTAGGCTGTCAATGGCTTATCACTGTGCTGGTGGTGCGCCTATCGGGCGGGTACGATGCAGCAGGCACGCTTTCGCTGGCTATGTCGGTGTACAACATGTTCTCGTCCTTAGCCATTTATCGCATGTACACCTATCAAGTGTCAGACGTGCATCATGAAAACACTGTTGGTGAATATTTTGCCTTCCGTATTCTGACATGCAGCGTTGCGCTTGCGTGTATAGTCGTTTACTCCCTTATCACATGTCCATTTGACGCAATTGCGCCTATCGTAGCCTACGCCGTATACAAGATTGCAAGCCTGCTAATTGATGTGCTTCATGGTCTCGACCAGCAGCATCGGCACATGGACTATATAGGGAAATCGCTAACCATGCAGGGAGTAGCTTCGTTAGCGATTTTCTGCATTGCGCAACCTGTCGCAGGGAACCTTACGCTAACTCTTTGCTGTATGACAGCCGGCATCGTTGCCATTGGCCTGCTGTTCGATTTACCACACGCAACTCGTTTCGAACCTCTTCGCATTGGTATCAGCCGCAAAAAGGCCTGGCATTTGCTAAAGTACTGTTTTCCCATCGTTGTAGGGGCAATCGCCTGCGGAGCAGCTCCTTCGCTTCCCCGGCAGATTCTCTCATCGCTCTCCGGCGCGGAGGCGCTCGGAATCTATGCCTCAGTCGCAGCACCTGTTACCATCATTCAAATGGGCGCAAGCTACATTTATAATCCGCTGCTTGGATATTTCTCGGAAGCATATGCAAAGCAGGACATGAAGCAACTTGCAATGCTATTACTTAAGGCAAGTGGCGGCATTGCGGCACTTGGTATTGGAGCCGCAGTTGCATTGGAGTTTCTCGGGAAACCGTTACTCGCACTTATGTTTGGTGCATCCATCATTCCATATGCGTATCTGCTCACGCCTATCATTTTCTGTTCAATGATCACAGCCTATGTATGGTTCCTTAATGACATTTTGGTTGCATTTCGTCAATTCAAAGGCAGCTTCGTTGGTAACTTATGCGCTGCCGTACTTTCAGTGCCAGCATCGTATTTTCTCATACCAACCTTTGGCATGAATGGCGTAAGCTTCGCAAACATCCTTGCCTACGGAATCAGTGTATTTGTAATGCTTGTCTGCCTTCTTGCAATGTTCCGAAAAGGGCAAAGATAGCAAGGACGCGGCGCCGCTTGTTTAAGTGCACCGCTTTCACGCGCTTAATGCTGCGCGTCTTGTTCAACCGTCCCCTTGTCAGCAACGTCCTCGCGTCCCCTTACTTCGGAAAGCGCTTGGTTCTGCACCAAGTGTCGCACCTTCGCACGCAGCTGCGACACTTCCACCGTGGTGTAGAACTCGCGCAGCACCAGCACCGCAATTACGTACACGAACACGAAGTTCGCTGGACTTTCGATGTCGAATACGCTCGCAAAGAAAAACGGGATTTGACGGAATACGCCCATGAGCACCAGGCTGAGCGCGAACAAAAACCAAAACGTGGAGTCGGCAATGGTAACCTCTGCCTTGCGGATTTTGCGCAAGATCAGCCAAAACGTCAGCAGCGCGCCCACAAGCAGCGTTGCAGAAAACAGTAGGCTCACTTCTTCCTCCTAAACCACTGCACCAGCAAAATAGAAATGCTCATGCGCAGCATATACGCAACGGATTTTGTGAAGTTCAAATAGCTTTCGCCGGCGGTGCGCTCGCGCATTTCCACCTGCACTTCTTCTACTTTGTAACCCCAGCGCATCAGAAGTGAAATGGTGTCGGGCTCCGGGCCGAAGTCGAGCTCGTTCGCGAACAGGGGAATCATGGTTTTGTCGAACAGACGCATGCCCGACGTGGGGTCTTGAATGCGCTTGCGCGTGGTAAGCAAAATCATAGCGCTGATAAGCACGCTGCCCGCCATGCGTGCGGACACGGGCTTTTTTTGCGTAGCGAAACGGCTGCCCACGACAATGTTCGCGCCATCGCGCTCGGCAACTTCCACCATTTCATGAATGTACGCTGCGGAATGCTGACCGTCCGCGTCAAACTGGATTGCGTAATCGTAACCATGTTCGTACGCATAGCGCATTCCCGTTTGGAACGCTCCGGCAAGCCCCAGGTTCACCGGCAGGCTTACGTAGTTGTAGCCGCGCTCTTTGCAGATATCAAGCGTTCGGTCTTTCGAGCCATCATTGATAACCACATAATCAACGCCGAGCGCATTTTTACGCAAGTCCTCAATAGTGGACACGATATTGTCCTGCTCGTTATAGGCCGGGATAACGGCCAAAATACGGTTATGTCCCATAAACCTTCGTTTATCCCATCTAACGCGGCATGTTAGCGCACGCCCTTCAGCGGTCCGACCGTATAGTTTACCATACGCGTCACCATGCACCCACGCCACGCCAAAACCGTGCATACCGCATAGCACCCTAAGCAAAGTTTTGACCTGGGAATATCCCACATTTCACCAGGTCAAGGCTCCGCGATTTTCGCTCACATCCCCTGCAAATATGCACGGTTTTCGGGGTATCATAGGACAACGCTGCACCTCGAAAGGATCATTCACCACCATGAACCCCCAAACGGCTTCAAACGCAGGCCCTGCCAACGCCCCACACGTCTGCATATTCTCCGCCTTATACGCACCCAGCATGGGCGGCGTGGAAACATATACGGAAAACTTAGCGCAAGCGCTAGCGAATAAAGGCTGTCGCGTAACCGTTATTACCATGAACACGCACAACGCCGAAAGCCTGGAGCAGCACGACAACGTCACAATCGTTCACCTTCCTGCGCTAAACGTGCTTAAAGGCCGCTACCCCGTACCCAAGCGCAATGCAGAATACCGTGCGGCGCTGGAACGCCTTGCTCAAAGTCACCCCAATTACGTGGTGGTGAACACGCGCTTTTACCCGCTTTCGCTTGCTGGCTTGGCATTTGCCCGCAAGTATGGCATCACCCCCGTGCTCATTGAGCATGGTTCGGCGCACCTTACCATGGGAAGCGCACCCGTAAACGCGGTGGTTGAAGCGGTAGAGCACACGATGACCGCACTCGATAAGCGCTACCAGCCCACATGCTATGCCGTATCGAAGAAAGCCAGTGCTTGGCTTAACCATTTCGGAATCGTCTCGGCAGGAGAACTGCCGAACGCCATCGACGCTGATGCATTTACGGCAGGAGCATCGCAGCGTAATTTTCGCGCCGAACTGGGTATCCCTGCCAACGCACTGTTTGTCGCATCAGCCGGCAGGCTCATCCCCGAAAAGGGCGTGCTGCAACTGGCCGAAGCCGCGAAACTGCTTGCCCAACGCAACGCCAACGTGCACATAGTTATGGCGGGTGCAGGACCACTCGAGGAGCAGCTGGTGGGCGCTGCCGGTGCAAACCTGCACCTTGTCGGGAAGCTCAATCGCGCCGACCTTACCGCCCTGCTCCTGCAAGCCGATACATACTGCCTGCCCTCGCGCTCGGAAGGGTTTGCCACCACCTTGCTTGAGGCTGCAGCCTGCGGCACTCCTTCTATAGTCACAAACGTAGGCGGCACCGACGAGCTTATCCCCGACAAGCGCTTCGGTACCGTTATTGCGAATATGGAGCCCGATACCATCGCAGCGGCGCTTCAAGCCGCGCTTGCAAGCCCTGAGGCCTTACAAGCGCAAAGCAAGGCCGTAAGCAAACGTGTACGGGAAATTTGCTCTTGGGATCGCACAGCCGAACTTGTGCTGCAAGCCTGCGGGCAGGCACAACACTAGCGTATCGAGCAAAAGGCACCGGAACGAACGACCGCTCCGGTGCCTATACCGCGATGCCCTGCAGGGCATCGAGAAAGAATCTCCTACTCTTCCACGGCGGTTATCTTGTACAAGCGCATGTCGCCCTCGGCAAGCACCACTTCAAACCCAGGCGTATCATCGCGAATGCCGTCGATTCCGCGCCATTTTTCGCCATCCTCGTACGTAAACAAATGCGGGCTTTCCACGCCGGGCTCCCCCTGATCAAGCTGCAATACATATTGCGCGCCAATAGAGCGCACGGCATTTTGGACGTACACGTTATCGGCAACATTGCGAAGGCTGTTGCGAATGATGCGGCTTTCCGCCGTTTCTTTCGGCACGTCATAGTCGCGCGTAACGCGGAAGTAGGTACGCAAGTCATCAGCGGCAAAAGCAAAGGCCGAGCCATCATCGGGAACATTGATAATAAGAGCGTCCAATGGCACGGTTTGCTTAACCTGCTTGACAAAAGCCTGCTCAGCATCATCGTACACGGTTGCAACAGACGCGCCAACGTGCAAGCCGCTCAGCACCGAGCGAAACGCGATGGCACCGCTTTGCGAACCAAGAGCGGCAATACCCGGAAACGTTGACCCAAGCACCGCAATCGCCATAACGCACCCTGCCACAGCCGCAGAAGCCGCAGACGGAACCGCTGCATTTCGAAGGCGGCCGACGGCAGCGTCAATTCCACGCCACGCCGCGTAGAGGCCTATCGCTGCCAAAAACAAGCCAATTAACGACGCCATTGCACCGCACCGCCATGGGTCGGTATACCAAAATCCAGCGAAGATATGCTTAAGCGGGCCATCAGAATACCCGTTCACCACGAAGATCATGCAGGCAAAAGCATACGAGAACGACAACCACAAATACTGGCGATGCCGCAACGTCCATACAGCCCCGACGATAATCAGCACCGCCAGCACAATCTGGGAACCGTCGGCCATAAACCCAACAACCAGGGCGTCTTCGAAAGCCTCAAGCATATCAGCGTACGGCTGCCAGGTATGCTGCACCACCGAAGCCAAAAACGGAGCGTGGTAGCAAGCCATCCAAATACCGTAGATGCACAAAACCGCAACCGCACCAAAGGCAACGCGCAGCACAACCCGCCTTTTCCCTTCGCACTTCATAAGCAAAGGAATTCGAGATACCTGCCACACGCAAAACGGCGCAAGAAGGACGGCAAGCGTGAACACAGCATTCGGTTGAGCGATGGCAAGCGAGAACAATACTATGGCAAAGACCACCGCAAGTCCTACGCGCTGGCCTCGCGTACAACCAGGCAAGAACATCAGAAGAAACACCGCAGCGGCGGCAGGCACCATGCAAAACGCCGACAAGTTGGGGTACAGCGGCCCAAAGAAAATCAGCATCCAGGGAAAACCAGCAAACAGTAACGTGCAAACAGCGCCGAATGGAATAACGGCTTTACGCCCGTCAAACAGCACCCGCATGAGCGCAAAAACGCTTGCGGGCAAAACCAGCGCCACGAACACAAAGTTTGCAACATTCTCGGCAAATGCCGTTGACACCCCCGTTGAGGTAACCGCCAACGCAGCCACTGAATACCATGCGGTCGGATAGAAGCCGCCGCCCGGCAGCGGATCAATAGCTGCATCGGCCGCCGAAGAATACAAAGACGATGAGAAGGGCGACCAAATACCCGAGTTGACAAAACTTTGGATGGTCCCCAAATGGCTGATGTTATCGAACTGCTGCGCATACGAATCCGCAGACCCCAAGTACCAAACGAACAGCGCCCCTGCAAACACACAGCCAAACACAAGATACCCGAGCAAGCACGCCACATCAAAAGACACTTTACCGCCGCAAAGCTTTCCATGATCAGAAAGCCCAAACGCAATGCACTTTTCGTTTCGGCGACCGCGCCGAAACGAAAGATACGCCACCAGGCTCACCGCCAAAAGCAGTCCCGTCTGGCTTAACCAGCTCGACCGAACGCCAAGCAGCGAATATGCAATTCCCACAACAACGTACGCCGCAACTCCCAAAAGCGGAGCAAGCGAAACGGCCAGGCAACGCACCACGCCAAACCCGCGCATAACCGCGTAGCCAGGCAAGAAAAGCGAGGCAGCGACAATAAGAACCGTCAGAAAAAACAAACCCCACATGGGAGGCACCTTCCTTATGGTGTTTAGTAATACTTGCCGTATTTTACGTTATCATCTGAAGAGTTTGGCAAAATAGCGGCAGCACCACAGGCAACCGCGCAAGAACAACCAAAGGACGAACATGAGCGAATCGCTTGTATCGGTTATCGTGCCGATTTACAACGCTGGCCCCTATTTGGAGCAATGCCTTGACAGCATCGTCGGGCAAACGCATAAGGAACTCGAAATCATCCTGCTCAACGACGGCAGCACCGACGATTCGCTTTCCACTATGCAGCGTTACGCAGCCGCCGATAAGCGCATCAAGATCATCGATAAGCAGAACCAAGGCTATGGCGCCACGTGCAACCGCGGCCTTGCCGAAGCAACGGGCACGTGGATTTCCATTGTGGAGCCCGATGACTGGATTGAGTCCGGCATGTACGCAGACATGTTGGCATTCGCGCAGAAGTTCGCCGATGAGGGCACACTGCTTGATATCGTGAAAACGCCGTATTGGCGCATCTGGATGCCCGACACCAAACAGCAGCGTAAGCTGAACTGCAGCTACAAGAACCGTATCCATCCCGATCATCAACCGTTCGGCATCGGAGATGCGGCCCATTTGCTGTGCCATCATCCGTCCATTTGGTCGGCTATTTACCGCAAATCATTCCTTGATGCGCACAACATTCGTTTCAAGGAAATCCCAGGCGCCGGCTGGGCCGACAACCCCTTCTTGGTGGAAACGCTCTGCCAAACCGACCGCATCGGGTATTTCGACACTGCATATTATTGTTATCGCGAGGAAACGCCCGAGAAGTCAAAGAACTTCGCACACACCAACACGCTACTGCCGCTTGAGCGCTGGAACGACATGATGGACGTGCTTGAGCGTCTGAATGTTACCGATGAGCGCATCCTGCGCGCCCACAACAGCCGCGGATTCACGTATCTGTCAGGCATTATCGAGGAAGTTGACCTCACGCACGATGATGTGCGCGCCGCGGCAAAGCACATGTTCGAACGCATGGATGCCAACCTGGTGTTCACCGACAACGAGGTATCCCCCGGCATGAAGCGCCTCTACGCTGGCTTGCGCGGCATCCCCTGCCCCAAAATCAACCCCCTGCCCCACATGGCGGGCCTGGTCGGCCAAGGCGTGTACAACCTGAAGAACACCGGCCTGGCCAATACGTTCTTCGCCACCAAAAACTACCTGGTCAAACGCAATAGGCGCGAAGGTAAGTAATAGCAAATACAAGCAAGCGGCCTACAAAACGCAGGCCGCTTGCTTACTTAATGCCCGATCACCCAAGCAGAAGCTTTGCTCTACTTTGAATCGATTTCTCAATAAGCCCTAAACGCTCAGGTGGAAACCCTTTGATGGGTTTGCGGCTGAACGTAAAGTTTAGCGCTTTTCGAACTTTTGACCGCGTATCGTGAGCCATATGCCGTCTTGCCACCCCAAAGAAATCGCCATACATGCAGGCATCTTGCGCACGGGCGTATAATTGCAAAGCCTCAAGAGACGACCAATCATCGCCATATGCTTGATGAAATAAAGCGTTTCCGTGATCAAACAAGGGAGCAGGCGCAACAATCTCATTACTGCGGTTGTCAACCATAAAGCCATAATTGTTCATATGGCGGTCTGTGTTGCAGATAAGAGCATCAAACGAAAGCATATCGCTAAAGGCTTCCTTGTAAATAGACCCCATGTTCTCATAGAAGTCGCAAACCGCTGCAAAACCACCAGACTTTACAAGATTTGCAGCCGGGACAAAGGAATATTCTTTACTTGTAAACAACTCACAAGATGAGCATAGAATACCTTTCCACGTATGAAGGCGATAATCAACGTGGCCGATTCCTAGAGCATCAGCCAAATCCGCAGCATAATACTCCGAAAAAGGCTCGAACCCAGAATTCGCAAACCCAACGGTGCCGCCCTTATAAAGATAAATCTTGCCGTTGATTCTTCTCCAGCATTTCGGAAGCATGCCGTTTGTCGTGAACTCTGGCGACGAAGAAAAGCCTGATTGAACATTACTTCCGTATCCGGTGAAAGCAATTTGGGCAAGCAAACGGCTCATGCGATTATCGTATAGGTTAACTTTATCGAACGTATCAGTACAACCAACTGGCACAACCCAGTAGCAATCGTTCAAAGAAAGCCCCTTACAAAGCGCGATAATCGCAAGGGGTCTATTTGCATTTAGCCCGTTCCGAGCTAAAAAGCTACTCACGAACGCGCGATTTTTCGGAATCGCTCGATGACGAATCCAAGAAGCAACGCCTTCGTTCGACAACTCAAGCCCTATTGGGAAAATACTTCTTTGGCCATCATCAAACCATGTGATATGTATATCCCCATCAGGTTGCTCAGGATTAGCCAAAAAGCGTATCAGAGGCGTGTCATAATGCCTAATTTCATATTCCATCTAGCACCTTCTTTACATCAACACGATTCTGTTGAAAACGGGAGGCGATTCCGTTTTCAACAGAATTGCCTCCCGCCACTTTAATCGCCAAGAATGCGCCTGATGCTAATGTTGCCCATGCCCTTTGACCAAATGGACACGTACTGGCATTGACCGCCAAACGTTGGCTCTTCGTAAATCATACCGTTGCCAGCATACAGAACAACGTGCTCGAACAAACCAGGAACATAATTCGGCCATCCGTTGTCGTACATCAGAACTAAGTCGCCAGGTTTTGCATCGGACAGCGACCACACGGGAACGCCGGAGTACATCTGATCGTACGTTTCAAAACCGATGTCAATTCCAAGCTGGCGATACAAGTACCATGTAAACGACGCGCAATCCATGCCACCATCTTGCGGATATACGCCCAACCACACATAGGGGACGCCCAACAAAGAATTTGCAGTCAAAAGGATTGTGCTGATTGCGCCATCCCTATCCCAGTCGCCATCGCTGTTGTACCAATCCCAAGAGCCATCGGAGCGTTGGTACGCACCCGGCTCCTTAAACGACGTCTTTTCGAGAATCC
>DJEE01000156.1 GCA_002431805.1 Eggerthellaceae bacterium UBA5906 | reverse complement strand
CTCGCACGAAAGCGCCACTGGCGCTTTCGGCTTGTGCGGAACTCGCTTTGCGGGCATCGCCCCGCCTTCGCCTTTAGTCGACTTGCTCGTAAGTTGGCCGGTTCTCGGCGTCGAGTTTGCAGACTGCTTGTGGCGGAAGGTGATGGGAAAGGAAACGTATGGATACCGCGTTTGTTGAAGAGTTGGCTTCGGCGGCTCCTACGCCGGGTGGCGGCGGGGCTTCGGCGTATTGCGGGGCCTTGGCTTCTGCGCTTGCGTCCATGGTGGGCAACCTGACGGTTGGCAAGAAGTCGTTTTCCCAGGTGGAGCCTGAGGTATACATGCGTTTGGAAAAGCTTGCCGCGCTGCGTCGGCGTTTGCTTGAGCTGGTGGGCGAGGACGCGCAGGCGTTTGCCCCGCTGGCAGCGGCGTATCGTATGCCGAAGGACACGCCCGAGCAGGTTGCCGCGAAGGAAGCCGCTATTCAAGAGGCACTGGTGGGCGCGTGCGAGGTGCCGCTTGACATCATGCGCACGGTGTCGGCCGTGGTGGACCATGCTGAGTTCTTGGCGTACAACGGCAGCCGCATGGCGCGCAGCGATGCGGGCGTTGCGGTGGCATTTGCGCGTGCGGCGGTAGACGGCGCAAGCTTGAACGTGTACATTAACGTGACTTCCATGGACGATGCCGACCGGGCTGGTCGCTATCGTCAGGAAGCGGACCGCCTGGTCGAGAAGACGCGTGAACGCTGCGATGAGCTGTTCGCGTTCGTCAAAGAGGCAATCTCGTAAGGAAGTTATGGACGTATGGCAACGTTGCTAAAAGGAAAACCCGTTGTTGACAGCATGGCCGAAGACATGCGCGCCCGCATTGCCCGGTTGGGCGAGCAGGGCGTGGTGCCTACGCTGGCGCTTGTGCGCCTGGGGCAGCGTCCCGATGACCTTTCATACGAGCGCACGGCGGTGAAGCGTGCCGCCAGCCTGGGCATTAACACGAAGCCGTATGTGCTTGACGAGTTTGCGCCCGAAGCTGCGCTTAAAGCAACGTTGCAGTCCATCAACTATGACAAAACAGTGCACGGCTGCTTGATGTTCCGTCCGCTGCCTACGTTCATGGACGAAAAGGCCATGTGCAACACGCTTGCCGCGGCCAAAGACGTTGACGGTATTTCTCTGGCAAGCTTGGCGGCTGTGTTCACCGACGCTCCCGACGGGTTCCCTCCGTGCACGGCGGCGGCGTGCGTGAAGATCCTGGAGCATTATAAGGTGCCGGTGGCGGGCAAGCATGTGGTGGTGATTGGCCGCAGCCTGGTGGTGGGCAAGCCGGTGTCCATGATGCTGCTGCGCCGCAATGCCAGCGTCACCATCTGCCACAGCCGCACCGAGAACCTGCCCGAGATTTCGCGCTCGGCAGACATTGTCATTTGCGCCACGGGCCGCGCCCGCGCATACGGGCGTGAGTACTTCCGCGCGGGTCAGACGGTGCTTGACGTGGGCATCAACTTCGACGCGTACGGCAAGCTGTGCGGCGACGTTGACTTTGAGGCGGTGGAGCCCATCGTGGACGCCATCACGCCTGTGCCCGGTGGCGTGGGCACCGTAACCACCAGCCTTACCATGGAACACACCGTGGCGGCAGCGGAAAACCAGCTCAAGGCAGCAAACTAGCAACCGGATGCGCCTGTCATCGGGTGCGCCTGCCGGCCTGTCACCTTGCAGGGCTTGGCGCTTATCGGCCGACTTGCTTTTGCTGCTTGATGGCGTACATCATGTCGTCGGCGGCTTTGTAAGCTTCCTCGAAGCTGCTGGCGGCCGGGTCGTACAGCGTGTAGCCGACGGAAACGGCGGGTAGCTCCGGGAACGTCAACCGACGCTGGCTTAAAACGAGCGCCAGCGAGCGGTTCAGCTCTTCCATCTGGTCAAACCCTTTTGTCATGATGATGCAGAACTCGTCGCCGCCAATGCGAAAGCAATAGCCGTATGGGCTGTACACCTTGAAGATGCCAAGGCCGATTTCATGAAGGCACCGGTCGCCTACGTTATGGCCGCAGACGTCGTTGACCTGCTTGAACGAGTCGATGTCGACGATAAGGATCGCGCTCTGCTCGCTGATTGACGATGTGGCGCTTTCGAAGCACTGCCGGTTCATCAGCTGCGTGAGTGCGTCGGTTTGCTGGGTGACGGAGCAGTAGAAGGTGTACAGCGCCGCGCCGCCGATGGCCAGCACTAGATACGTGATTTTCACGTTCCCCAAAATCATCTGCGCAACCACGCCCGCCATGATGAAACCTAGCACCAACCAGGGGATATGGCGGTTGCGGTACTGCATGCTGGAAGAGAAGCGGCGCGTTTCGTTCAGCATGAACAGCGCGCTTGCCAGGTAGGTGACAACGTAGATGGCGTACCACGTGCCGTGATGGTATGACCCGGCGTCGTCCACGTAAAACACGACGCCGAACGGCGCGAGCACGGTTTCGAGCAGCGCGTGCGCCAGGCACAGCCACATGGCAACGCTAACACGGCGGTCTTCGCTTTTGCCGAGCGCGGCGGCGTACAAAACGGCAAGCGTGGGGGCAAGCGAGAATTCGATAACTTTCAGCGTGCAGATGACGGGAATGTACTCGCCGCCCTGCCCGTCGAGCATGGCGCTGGTCCATTCGCACAGCGCGGCGGCGATGATCACGCTGAACAGGCTGAAGAACAGGTGGCGCTCGCGTCGCGGAAGCGCGGCGTTGCCGCGGGCGCTGATAATCATGATGGCGGAACTGCTGATGGCAATAAGGATAGTTGCGGTGTAATACAAATCCATGGAGCAGCCCGTTCTCGTTGTGTAGTTAGAACGTGCCATATTATAGGCACAACCACAAGCGTATCAAATCCGTCATCAACTAGCATCTACGGAATCACCGCCTGTCGAAGCGGGTTGGCCTTGCTTGCACTTGCCGCCGTAGAAACGCCTGCAAAGCCCGAGGGCTGGGGGTCGGCGGCCCGGCGTCTGAGGCAAGCCTTACCTTCCCGGCCCTGCTGGCGCGAATAATCGCATACGTTTGGATTTTAATGGCAGCTTGTCAAGTAGCCGCTGCGTGCGCAACGCTGCGACCTGGGGAAATGCAAACGCGCAAGCGGGGTCTACTGAAGGCAACCCGATTAAAATCCAAACGTATGCGATTTTGCTTCCGGGGGTGCCTTTGCGAGTGCGCTTTTCCCTGCTTATTCGCCGTTTTCGTGGCTTGGATGCATGTTGTTGCCCGTTGGCGTATCATGTGCTCCATTATGGCAAACGGACTTACATACGCACGTAAAACCGAGTCGACGGAAGGTACGAAGCAGCTGGCCGAAACGCTGGCCCCGTACCTGCATCCGGGCGATGTGGTGGTGCTTTCGGGCGATTTGGGCGCCGGCAAAACCCAATTTGTGCAAGGCGTGGCCGCTGGCCTGGGCATTTCCGCGCAGGTAACCAGCCCCACGTTCAACATCCTGCTGGAATACCACGAGGGCAGGCTTCCGCTGTACCACTTCGACCTGTACCGCTTGGAAGAAGAATCCGAGTTGGAGGATACGGGCTACTACGACACCATCGATGCCGACGGCGTGTCGTTCATAGAGTGGGGCGAGAAGTTCCCCAGTGCGCTGCCGTACGGTTACCTGGAAATTCGCATTCTGGTAACGCCGGAAGGCGGTCGTCGCATCATCGCGCACGCGCTGGGTAACCGTGCGCGTCAGCTGCTTACGGTGTGGGCGAACGACTCGAAGGCCCGCCTGTCGAAAACCACCACGAACGCGGGCGGGTTTATCCTGCCGGGCGGGGCACCTATGACCACGGGCTCCATCCCGCCGGTGAAGGTTGCTGAAGATGGCGCTGTTTCCGCAGGTGAAACAGCTGATTGCGCTGTCGCCGGTGCGGGTGACACGGCGCCTATCATGTCCAAGGAAGCTGCCGCCGCCCTAGGCGGGCACCCGGCGGAAAGCTAATGAGTTGACGTTACAATCTAGAGGCAAGGGGAGTACTGTGCCTGAAGCTGCATATGTGTTGGCATTCGATACGGCCAACGAGGTTATCGCCCTGGGGCTTGGCCGGCTGGACGCGGTGTCGCGCCTGGTGATACCGGTGGCAACGCTTGAGGTGGAGGCTCATCGCGCGTCGAACACGCAGCTTTTGCCGCGCGTGGACGCGCTGCTTGTCAACGCGGGCGTTGAACGCTCGCAGCTGGCGTGCGTGTGCGTGGGGCGCGGCCCCGGGTCGTTCACGGGCGTGCGCATTGCCATGGCAACGGCTAAGGGCGTGGCAAGCGCGCTCGGCGCGGCGCTGGTGGGCGTGTCGTCGCTGGACGTGGTGGCGTGGCGCGTATGGAGCAGCGGCGTGCGCGGCAACCTGGCCGCGGTAGCCGATGCCATGCGCAAGGAAGTGTACCCCGTTCGCTACACGCTAAGCGATGTTGGCGTGTGGCGCTTGGAGGCCGACCGAGTGGTAAAAGCCCAGGTGGCTGCTGAGGAATTGGTCGCATCGGCTGGCGAAGGCAGCGGTGCGGCGGGTGCTTTGCAGCTTGCGGGCGACGGCCTGAAAAAGTATGCGGAACTGTTTGCCCCTGCCGGCACGTTGCTGCCCGAAGCGCTGTGGGCGCCAACGGGCGCGGGGCTGCTGCTGGCGTTGCAGGCTGCGTGGCAGGCGGGCGATGCGGACCCGTTCGACGCGGCGCGTCATAACCCGGCGTTTTTGCTGCCGGTGTACACGCGCCTGTCCGATGCCGAGGAAAACGAGCGCATTCGTCTGGCGAAAAACGACCCGAAAAACCTGGCAACGGGCGTGCAGGACGTGGCGCCGCGCCGCGATCAGCGTGCAACCATGCACGACACGGCGGTGTTAAACGCGCGTCCCGACGAGCACGGCATTACGTACAAGCCGCTTGATGCGGCGCATGCCGAAGCTGTTGCGGCCATGGAATCCCAGGTCATGGGCTCGGACGCGTGGAATGCCGCGTTGGTTGCCGACGAGCTCCCGCGCCAAGACCGCACTTGGTGGGCGGCTTATGCGAGTACGGAAGAGCCGGGGAGTGAAACCGACGATGCGTCGCGCAGCCAGCAGCTGGTTGGGTATGCGGGCGGCATGATTGTGGACGGGCAGGTGCAAATCTTGAAGATTGGCACTGACCCGGCGTGGCGTCGTCGCGGCATTGCGCGGCAGCTAATTTCGCGCGTGGCTTCTGATGCGCGCGACCTGGGCGCTACTACCTGCTCGCTTGAAGTGCGCGCGTCGAACACGGGTGCGCAGGCGTTTTACGAGTCGCTGGGCATGCACGTCATTGGCAAGCGCCCGCGCTATTATTCCGATCGCGAAGACGCCGTAATCATGGAAGGCCCGTTGCAGGGCGTTATTGGCGGCTCTGCGGTTGCGGGCGCTGCAGACGCAAAGGCTTTGCGCGCTGTTACCGAGGACGTTGACGTGGCGGGTATGCACTTGCGGGTGGACGAGGCTCATGATGCGCAGGTTGCTGCGCAGCCGGCGGCAAAGCTGGTGCGCCCGCTTATCCTGGCCATTGAAAGCTCGTGCGACGAAACGGCGGCGGCTATTGTGGACGGCGAGGGCAACCTGCTGTCCGATGTGGTGGCCAGCCAAATTGATTTCCACTCGCGCTTCGGCGGCGTGGTGCCCGAAATCGCCAGCCGCAAGCACATTGAGGCCATTTGCGGCGTGTGCGACGAATGCCTGGACGTTGCGGCTCAGCGCTTGGGGCGTGCGCACCTGACCTGGGCCGATCTTGACGGCGTGGGCGTCACTTACGCACCAGGCCTGGTAGGTGCGCTGGTGGTGGGCGTGGCGTTCGCCAAGGGCGCGGCCTGGGCGGCCAGCAAACCGTTGGTGGGCGTGAACCACCTGGAAGGCCATTTGTATGCCAACAAAATCGGTGTGCCCGACTTCAAGCCGCCAGCGGTGGTTTCCCTGGTCAGCGGCGGAAACACCATGCTCGTGCACATGCGCGACTGGGGCGATTACCGCGTGTTGGGCGCCACCATCGACGATGCGGTGGGCGAGGCGTTCGACAAAGTTGCCAAGGCGCTGGGGCTTGGGTACCCGGGCGGCCCGGTGGTGTCGGCACAGGGCGCAAAGGGCAACCCGAAGGCTATTGCGTTCCCGCGTGCCATGATGCACTCCGGCGACATGCGCTTTAGCCTGTCGGGCCTGAAAACGGCCGTGGTCACGTACATCAACAGCGAACGCGCGGCGGGCAGGCCGCTCAACGTGCCCGACATTTGCGCCAGCTTCGAGGCCGCCGTGGTAGACGTGCAGGTGAAGAAAGCCGAGATGGCGCTGCGTCAAACGGGTGCGCCCACGTTCTGCTTGGGCGGCGGTGTGGCGGCCAACCCCGTGCTGCGCGCGGCGTACGAGAAGTTGTGCGCGCGCATGCACGTGCGCCTGGTCATGCCCCCGCTTTCGGCCTGCGGCGACAACGCCGGCATGATTGCGCTGGTGGCGCTTGACCGTTTCCGTCAAGGCAAGTTCTACGGGTTGGACACCGACGCGCAGGCCCACGCCGATCTGGAACAGGAATACTAGCCGCCTTCTGCGCTGCCTTGCCGCTTGCGTGTTTGCTTCGTGCGTAAACGCGTGCTGCAGCTGCGCAAACGGCTATACTGAAACGCTGAACGAACGGCCCGCAAGGGCCAGCTTGATGAGTGCGCCTGGTTGCCGCCGGGCGCCGCACGATACGCAAGGAGCACGCCCGCATGGCCATTGACACCGCCACCGGCAAGGAAGCGCCGGCCGAGATTTCGTCCGAACGCGTGAAGGACATCTTCTCTACCATCGCAAAAAAGTACGAGCGCTTTAATGCCATTTCCAGCTTCGGTGCGTACAAAATGTGGCTGGCCGGCATGATGAAACAGGCCCCCATCAGCGAAAACGATGATGTGCTTGACATTGCCGGCGGCACGGGCGACGTTAGCTTCACCGTGGCGCGCGCCAAGCATCCGCGCCATATCCAGTGCACCGACTTGGTGAACGAAATGCTTGACGTGGCGCGCGCGCACTACAAAGACGGCGCCGCCGACGGCGTGCCGGTTGATTTTGAAGTGGTTGACGCGCAGGACATCCCCTACGCCGATGCCAGCTACGATGCCATCACCATGGCGTACGGCATTCGCAACATGCCCGACCGTCCGCGCGCGCTGTCCGAAATGTATCGCGTGCTCAAGCCCGGCGGTAGCCTGGTGTGCCTGGAGTTCAGCACGCCGCCGAACGCCGTGTGGCGCGCGCTGTACAACTTCTACCTGAAGCATCTTATCCCGTTTTGGGGCGGCCTGATCACAGGCGACCGCGACGGGTTTGTGTACCTGTCGAAGTCCATCAAGGCGTTCCCCAACCAGCAGGGTTTGGCACGCCTTATGGAGGACGCCGGCTTTGTGGACGTAACCTGGAAGAACTACACCGGCGGCATAGCCGCAGTTCACGTAGCGAAAAAACCCGAATAGCAACCTGCGCGAAGCCTGCCGTCCCGGCAGGCTTTTCTTTTTCCCGCTTACCGTTTCAGGCAACTTTAAGGGTGCCTTCGTAGTATCTAGCCTCGGAAATGCTCCCCGCGAATTGGGCCGCCGCGCCCGCCGGAAGGATTAACGATGGCTTCATTCACCGACACCTTTGAACGCAAAGAGGTCAAATACCGCTTAAACGCGAAGCAACATCGTCACGTGCTCGATGCACTTGCAGGCCGTATGGCCGAAGACGAGTTTGGGCGCTCGCGCATTACCAGCCTGTATTTCGACACGCCCACCCGCGACTTGATTGCGCGCAGCTTGGAAAAGCCGCTGTACAAGGAAAAGCTGCGCGTGCGCTGGTACGGGCAGGCGCGCCAGAACGAGCGCGTGTATGTGGAACTCAAGAAGAAGTTCGACGGCATTGTGTACAAGCGCCGCGTGGGCTGCTCGCAGGCAGCGGCTATGGCGTATCTGGTGGGCAGCGTGCCTTACGAGAACGCGTGTGTGGCAAATCCGCTTGTTGATCAGGCGCAGCAGGAAGAGGCGCTTGCGCTGCGCAGCATTCAGATTGCGCGCGAGATCGACGCGTTCGTGGGACGCTACCGCAACCTGCGCCCGTCCATGTACATCGTGTGCGAGCGCACGGCTTTCGCACCACTGCCGGGCGGCGGTGCCGATGGCCTGCGCATCACGTTTGACTCGGGCGTGGCGTATCGCGACGCCATGGCGGCGGGGCGTCACGTTGACACGCAATTTCATCCGCTATTGGGCTTAGGCGAGGTAATCATGGAAGTGAAAACAAGCGGCTCGTTCCCGCCGTGGCTGGTGGAGGCGCTGAACGGGTGCGAGGCGTACCCCTCTTCGTTCAGCAAGTACGGCGCGGCCTACCAGGCCGCTGAACGTGCGGCGGCGGTTGCGCGCGGCGGAGCACACGTGGCGGCCTGCGCTGATGCACCTACGGCGCATGGCGCATGGCGCGGGGCCTCGCCGGCGGCGGATGCGGCGCGGGTTGGGCGCATGGTGCGCGAGCAGGGTGCCCGGCGTGCCGCTGCGCAGGAAACGGCGGCCATAGACCGGCTGGCCCCGCAGCATGACACGGACGCACGCCGTGTGTCTACCGCCTCGTATGTGCCGCGCAGCCTGGCAGCGTTGTTTTCCCGCAAAGCGTCGTAGGTTTCGCTTACGGCTTTCTTAACACCTCAACACCCAACCCTTTGACACCCCGAAAGGAGCCTTGCTGTGCTTGATGCAGCTTTGACCTCGGTTTTCGGAACAACCGACTCGCTGGTGGCGAGCATATCCACCGTGCAATTCCTTATGTGCTGCGTTGCGTCCATCGTGTTAGGCGCGGCCGTGGCGGCCATTTATATGTTCCGTCACAACTACTCGAAGAACTTTGTGGTAACGCTGGCGTTGCTGCCGCTGATTGTGCAGATGGTAATCACCCTGGTCAACGGCAACTTAGGCGCGGGCATTGCCGTCATGGGCGTGTTCAACCTGGTGCGATTCCGCAGCATTCCGGGCAGCGCGAAAGACATCGGCAGCGTGTTTCTGGCCATGGCAATTGGTTTGGCCACGGGCATGGGCTTCATTGCGCTGGCGGTGCTGTTCACCGTAATCGTGGGCATTGTGAACGTGGTGTACGTGCTGTCGCCGTTCGGTCGCCCGCAAGAGCCTGCAAAAGTGCTGCGCGTGACGGTACCCGAAGACCTGGAATTCGACGGCATATTCGACGGCGTGCTTGGCCGCTACACCAGCGAGCACGAGCTCACCGAAGTGCGCACCACGAACATGGGCAGCTTGTACCAGCTTGAGTATCGCGTGCGCCTGGCGCAGGCAGGGACGGAAAAACGCCTGATGGACGAGGTGCGTTGTCTGAACGGCAACCTGAAGGTAAGCCTGAGCAACGCCGAGCTTGCCAAGGAGGTGCTGTAAATGAAACGGCTTGCGAACAAGGCGGCGAACGTGCCTGCGGATGCAGCGGAGGTGCAGCAGGGCGAAGGCGTGCTGCTGGATTCGTCGGTGCAGGCGGCTGAGCGCACGGACGTGCGCGGGCTGGTGCGCTTTGCCGGCGGCGCGGTGGTGATGCTGGCATTGTGTGCGGCGCTGCTGCTTGAGGGCTGCGCGGCAACGTCGGCGGATGCGGAAAACTCGGCCGCATCTAGCACGACGGTTGCCAGCGCAACGTCGGAGCAAACGGAGTACGCATCGTTCGAGGACGTGGCGGCGGATTTCGACGAAAGCGCGCTTGACCTGGACTATTCCAAGCGTGACCTAGACGCTTCATACGATGCGTCAACGGCAACCACCATCGCGCTTTCCGGCAGCAGCGCCGCGGTGTCAGGTGCGGGCGCCACGGCAGGCGACGGCGTTGTGACCATCACAGCGGCGGGCACGTATGTAGTAACGGGCCAGATGACCGACGGCCAGCTGCTGGTTGCGGCGGGCGACGACGATAAGGTGCAAATTGTGCTGGCCGATGCCGAAATCCACAACGAAGACGGTCCCGCCATATACGTGCAAAACGCCGACAGGTGCTTTGTGACCTTGGCTGATGGCGCGGAAAACACGCTGACCGACGGCGAGCCATATGCGCTTGAAGCCGATTCCGACGAACCGTACGCCACGCTGTTCAGTCGCTGCGACCTTACGTTGAACGGGTCGGGCTCGTTGAACGTAACCGCTGCGTATCGTCATGCGGTGTGCTCGAAGGACGACCTTGTTGTTGTATCGGGAACGTACAACATCAGTGCCGTGGAAGATGGCTTGCGCGGGCGCGACTGCGTGAAAATCCGCGATGGCGTGTTCTCCATTGCGGCGGGCGGCGACGGCATCAAGTCCAATAAAGACAGCAAGCCCACGAAAGGTTTCGTGAGCATCGATGGCGGCACGTTCGACATCCAGGCGGGCGATGACGCGGTGCAGGCGAAAACGCTGGTGCGCGTGGCGGGCGGTACGCTTAACGTGGCGGCAAACGACGACGCGTTCCACTCCGACCTGGAGATGCACCTGCTGGGAGGCACGCTCAACGTCGAGGCAGGCGATGACGCGTTCCACGCGGAAACGAAGCTGACGGTTGACGACGGTACCGTGGACGTGACCAGCTGTTACGAGGGCTACGAAGCCGAGAAGATCTACGTGAACGGCGGTGAAACCCACATTGTTGCCAGCGATGACGGCGTGAACGCAAGCGCGGCAGACCTGTCCGATAGCGGCGATACCGATACGGTAAGCAGTACGTTGCCCAATGGCGATGCGCCCACGGCACCGGACGGTGCGGCGGGTGGTCAGCCTGGCGGCCAGGGCGGCCAGGCTGCAAACGCTGGTGGTGCAGGGCAAGCTGCAGGGGCTTCCGGCGCAGCTGGCGGCCAGCAGCCCGGTGGCGCAGCGCAAGGTGGCCAGGCCCAAGGCGGCAGCGCGCCTACGCCTCCTAGCGGGAGCGAAGCTGCGGCAAATGGCGGTGCTCCTGACAACGCGTTTGCCGAAGGTGCAGGTCAAGGCGGCGGCATGACACAGGGCGACGAAAACTGCCTGATCAAAATCAACGGCGGTTACTTGGTTGTCGACGCGGTAGGCGACGGCATCGACAGTAACGGCAGCGTTGAGGTAACAGGCGGCGTGCTACTGGTTTCCGGCCCCACCAGCGACGGCGACGGTGCGTTCGACTACGACCTCACGGCAACCGTCAGCGGCGGCACGGTGCTTATGGTGGGCTCTACGGGTATGGCGCAGAATTTCACCAGCGGCACGCAAGCGTTCGCCATGACGACCGCAAGTGGAAGCGCAGGTCAAACGGTTGCCGTGGTAGATGGCAGCGGCAGCGTGGTTGCGTCGTTCACGGCCACGAAGCAGTTCGGCATGGTGCTGGCGTCCAGTCCTGCGTTCAGCGAAGGCGGTGAGTACACGCTGGTCATCGGCGGTGAGGTTGCAGGCGCGAATGCCGACGGCTACGCAACAAGCGGCACCGTTACCGGCGGCAGCGAGGTTACCATTACCGCCAGCTGCACGGCATCCGGTGGCTTGGGCGGCTTAGGCCAAGGCGGCAGCCCCATGGCGGCCGGCCAAGGCGGTGACGTTCAGGTGATGCGTCGCTGAGACCGGCTCGATGACCGCAAACCCTCAGAATCTGTTAACGGTTGAGCCACTTTCACCTTGCTGGTGCCAATAAAAAGCGATACGTTTGGATTTTAGTGTCCCGCTACCTAGTAGCGGGACACTTTGCATTTGCAAAAGCCCAGGTCACACGCTTTATGAAAATCTCGCTACTGTATGGTTCCCGGTTAAAATCCAAACGTATCGCACTTTCGTGCAAGATGCCCCCCGGTGGTTGCGGTTGGCTCGCGTTTGCCGAGAGCTTAGTCCTTCGAGCATGCGGAGTTCTTTAGCACACTACTGGGTTGGAGTACAATGAAACTTGCAAAGCGAACGGGCGAGACGTCGGAAAGGTGATTGCATGAGCGAGCTGCGTACTCCTGAGGTCGAGGATCTTCTGACGGTGCTGTCTACGCTTGACGACAAGGATACTATCTTCCAGCTGCTTGAAGACCTGTTCACCATCCGCGAAATCCGTGAAACTTCGCAGCGCCTGGCCGTGGCGCGCCAGCTTGACGCCGGCAATTCCTATGCGGCCATCGAAAAGGCCACGGGCGCGTCGGCTACCACCATTGCGCGCGTGTCGAAATGTCTCAGCTATGGTTCAGGCGGCTACAATGCCGCACTGAACATTTTGGATGACGTGCGCAAACAGCAGTAACCGCGAGCGCGTGGGCGCACCGCGCGGTGGATTCCCCCTCTACAAACAAGCGCTTGCAAACGCGCGAACACGAGGCCGCTTGCCTTGCAGGGCACGCGGCCTCGTTCTATTCTCATAAGCAACAACCTCTGTGGAGATGCCTTCAGGTTTCCCGGAAGTTTGTTAACCATGTGATACTATTGGGCTATCAACCACACATGCCCGGCTGCTTCGCCGGGCTTCGTTTTGAGGAGTTGCATGTCTCGCTCTGCGCTTTCCATAAATCGTCGCTTGTTCGTTTCCGCTGCTGCCGTGTTTGGCGCGCAGGCGGCGTTCGGCACCTCGCTTGCCTGGGCGGATGACGAAGAGGCCGAAGACGCCGACGAGGAAGAGAAGGCTGACGAAGGCCCCACCGCTGAGGAAAAGTTGGCCCAGGCCGATGCCGTGTACCAGCGCGTGGCCTCGTTGCAAACCGAGTTGGCCCAGGCCGCGCAAGACTATTACAAGGCGCTTGACGAGCACGAGGACGCGGCAAACGCCGTTGACGATGCGCAAAAGCGCATCGATGAAGCGAACGAGAAAATCGATACGCTGCAGGACCGCCTGGCCAAGCGCGCGGTGGGCATGTACAAGGCCGGCAAGTTCACCATGCTCGACTTGCTTATGGGGTCAACGTCGTTCAAAGAATTTGCCACGGGGCTTGACATGTACGATGCCCTGAACGAAAACGACGAGAAGATGATTGCTGAAACGTACAGCCTGCGCGACCAGGTTGCAAGCGACAAAGTGCAGCTTGAAGAGCAGGAGCAAGCCGCGAAGGACGCCGCCGAGGAGGCGGAGCGCATCAAAAACGAGGCGCAGAACAAGGTTACCAGCATGCAGGCCATTCTGCAGCAGCTTGACGCCGAGGCGAAAGAGGCGCTTGAAGCCATGCGGGATCGCGACCGCGCAGAGGCGGCTGCTGCATCGTCTGCGCAGGTCAGGCGTGAATACGCGTACAATATCCCTTCTACGCCCATCCCGGCGAACGGCTCGGTGGTCGACTTCGCGCTGTCGCGCATCGGGTGCCCGTATGTGTGGGGCGCAGAAGGGCCCGAAACGTTTGACTGCTCGGGCCTGGTGCGCTGGGCGTACTTGCAGGTGGGCATTTCGCTGCCGCATCAAACCGAGGCGCTCTATTACGCCGCCGCGGCGCAGCTGCCCGTTGAGCAGGCGCAACCTGGCGATGTGCTGTGGGTTAGCTACGGCGACGGCTACAACGGGCACGTTGCCATTGCCTGCAGCGAAGGCGGCGAGCACTACGTGCACGCCCCAACGTTCGGCGCGTTCGTGCGCGACACCGACCCGCTTTCCTGGGCCGGTTTCACCCACGCGCTCCGCTTCGCTTAAAAGTCTGTTGAGCGAGCGAACATTTCCAGCACCAGTTGCAAACGCGTGCCCATGGGCAGTTGGTTCTGTTTCAGGAAGCGCTGCACGTCTCGCAGGTGCAGCGTGAACACTTCAATTAACTCGCCGCGCTCGGTGTGCTGCGCTTCATCGGGTTCTACCTGGGCAAACACCGTAAGCACGCTTTCGTCGCTCATGCCGGTAGACGAACGCCCCGACTGCGGAAGCGGTTCGATGGCGGCGGGCTTGGGAATATCGGAGCGCAAACGGTAGCCGGTTTCCTCACGCAGCTCGCGGTCAACGGCGTCGGCGTAGCTTTCGCCTGGCTCCACCAAGCCGGCCGGCAGGCCAATCACCCAGCTGTTCAGCGGATAGCGAAACTCGCGAATGAGCACCAGCTCGTTGCGACGCGTCACCGGCACAATGGACACGGCGTCGGCCACGCGCTTCTCGCGCAGGTTTGCCACGCCCTCGGCCTCTTCGAGCGCCGACGCACCAAAATCTTGCGCACCTGCATCAATGGCTGCAACGGCTTTGTTGCTGCGCTCCCGCAAGCGTTCAAGCTCGGCGCGATACTCGGCAAGGCCCTTGCGCGACACTGCCTCATATTGGTAATCGGTGCCGTCGGGCAAGGTGTACGTAAGCACGTATTTGTTGATCCAGCCTTCGGAAACTTGCTCGATGGCCTTCAACTGGGGCGTTTGTTGCTGCATGTCGCATCCTTTCGCGTTGGTCGCAACCATGGTAGCGCATAGGTGGCGTTCGCAGCACGTAAAGCGGGCGGGTTGGCGTGCCTGCTCGGGGCGGAAGGTGCGCGAAGTGCGTAGGTTAACGCGGGCTGCGTGATTGCTCACGTGCGTTTTGCCTGGAAGCTACGGGTGCTTATCGAGGCGTCGTCGGCGTCTGGCTGCGGATTGCCGCGGAACCTACGCACTTCGCGTGTGCTTGCAACAAAAAGGCGGCCGCGGATGGGAAGGCGCGGCCGCCGTTCGGGAAAGCGAGGCAGCATGCGGGAAGGCGCGCCGCCTCGTGGCGCGCCGCAGATGGGAAACGCGGCGCGCAAGGGAGGATCGGAGCGGGTGGGAGAACCCGCTCCGTGTGTGCACGGTGAAAACCGTGCGCCTTTGTAGCCGGGGCAGGCGGGAAGACCTGCGCCGGCGGGATTGCGGATGGGAAGGTCGCAATCCCAAAAGGGAAGGGAAAAGGAACGAGTCTTATAGTACGGGCTGCTGCTGAAAGAAAACTTAAAGAAAGATGAAGGCAACGTGAAGCCGCGTGAGAGCGCGGGGAACGCGCACCGAGGTGCATGAGCAGCGGGCTTGCGCGGGTGCGAAGGGACGCACGCTGGACGCAAAATTCGCCAACCGCACTGCCAAAAGCGGGTTGCATGCAGGCATTTCCCTTTAAAGTTCCCGGAATGTGACGCGAATATGACGCGAAGGTAACGCGTTAGCACTCTCGCTTGCAGAGTGCTAACAAAGCGACTATAACAATAGCTGTTCAAAGGAACGGACCCCAAAGCGGGGTCGTTAAGAAAGCAACCAATCGGGTTGCAGATGTTCCGCTTGCTTGTCAATCGCAAGTCGGCCGCCATGTTCGGCGGACGGTATGCCGGCAAGCAAAGCGCCTCGGTCGCGTGGCAACCGGCGCCGGGCGGAACGTCCACAACCTAGGAAACGGAGATGACAATGATGTCCATGCTGGTACCTCGTTCTAATCGTTTCTTCAATGATTTGATGGCCGATCCGTTTGATAACTTCTTCGGAACCATGGCAGCGCCGAGCGTGAAAACTGCACCGAACCTGATGCGCACCGACATCCGCGAAACCGATGATGGCTACGAATTGACTATCGACCTGCCGGGCTTCGACAAGGAAGGCGTACAGGCCGAGTTGAAGGATGGCTACCTGACCGTCACCGCCGAAACGAAGCAGGAAACCGAGGATAAAGACAAGAAGGGCACCTACGTGCGCCAGGAGCGCTTCACCGGTAAGTGCAGCCGTACCTTCTATGTTGGCGACGACATTGAAGAGAACGACATTAAGGCCAAGTTCGACAACGGCACGCTGCAGATTGACGTACCGAAGAAGGTAGCAAAGCCCGAGCCTGAAACCTCTCATTCTATTTCCATCGCCTAACGAAATGCGGGGCGCCGCTTGCTGAAGCGGGCGGCGCGAACCGCTTTCTCATCGCCCGCCGGCATGCTTACCGGTTCGAGTCCGTGCTCGTGCCTAAACCCAGCCGCGTGCCGGCGTGGCGAGCGTTTTACCCTCCCTATTTTCTTCCCTCTCCTTTATCTCCTTGAAAGCCCCGTCGCGGCCTGTTCCCCGGCGGGGCTTTTCTCGTTTTGGAACCGTTGCACCGTTTCACCTGCGGAAACGCAAATTTTACCCCACGGGGGTACTAGGCGTAGGCGGGCGTTCGGGCGCATGATGGGCGCGTCGAGAGGGGCAACGGATGCCCCGCGGCAAGCCCGGTGGGCGGTGCACGGTGCACTGCGTCGCATTCGCCAACTTTGCGGTGTCTTCCAACCGCACGACGTCTTCCTCAGGCGCCGTCGCGTCCACCGAGCTTGCCGAAGTTCTGCGGAAAAGGAGAGGAACAAATGGCTGAAGAGCAAAACGCTTCCCAGCCCGGTGCTCCGGCACCGAAGCGCAAAGCAAAGCGCGGCTGGATTATCGGCGGCGTGGTTGCTGCCGTGATCGTGGTGGCGGGTGCAGGTTTTTGGGTGTGGCACGAAACGCCCAGTTTCTGCAATTCCATCTGCCACAGCCCCATGGACAGCTACGTTGACACGTACTACTCGGGCGACCAAGGCATGTTGGTGACGGCGCACGCCGAGGCCGGCAACAACTGCCTAAGCTGCCACGAGCCCGTTATCACCGAGCAGGTGGGCGAGGCCATGAAGTGGGTTGCCGACGATTACCCGATGACCGCCGACGGCACGAAGCTTGCCGACGGTGTCGATCTGGCCAGCGAGGAATTCTGCGCTAAGAGCGGCTGCCACAACATGGACGACGTTGTGGCCAGCACCTGGGGCTTCGAGGGCAACGACGAGAAGTTCAACCCGCATAGCAGCCATCAGGACCAGGCGCTTGAGTGCGGCGACTGCCACAAGGCGCATGAGACGAGCGTGCTTATGTGCAACCAGTGCCACAAGCTGAACATGCCCGAGGGATGGGAGGCCCCGAATGCAGCATAACGGACTCGACCGCCGCACGTTCCTCAAGGGTGCGGGCATCACGGCCATCGGCGCGGCCGCCATGGGCGCGCTGACCGGCTGCGGCAACGGCTACACCGTGCCCGCTGGTGAAGAGCCGGTGCGTGAAACCGCTGGTCAGACGCCGGGCACGCCCAGCTGGCTGGGTCAGGCCCCCGAGGTATCCGAGCGCGACATCACCGAAACCATCGATACCGAGGTGCTGGTGGTAGGCTGCCGCACCGCCGGCCTGCCCGCCGTCATCTCCGCCGCTGAGAACGGTGCGAAGGTCCTTGGCATCGACCGCACGCCTACCGTGCTGGCCCCCCGCGAGGACATCGGCGCCATCGATTCGAAGCTGCAGCTGGCCTCGTTCGACGAGTACCCGCAGTTCAAGATCGACAAGATGGAGGCCATGGAGGACATCGTCCGCTACGCCAACGGATTTATCGACTACGACCTGGTGAAGCTGTGGGCCAACGAGTCCGGCGACCTGATCGACTGGCTGACCGAGATCGTCGAGCGCGACGGCCGCCTGGTCATGCAGTTTGAGGGCTCCATCGGCACCACGGGCCAGGGCGCACGCGACAAGGCGTGGGCAACCGGCCACAGCCCGAACAAAACCGACAAGGGCAAGGAAGACAAGAACTTCAACTTCGGCGTGTCGCTGCAGGAGTACGCCGAGGAAAAGGGCGCCGAGTTCCGCTGGTCCACCGAGCTTATCAAGCTGGAGCAGGACAGCAACGACCGCGTGGTAGGCGTCATCGCCCGCGACGTGAACGACCGCCATTACATTCGCATCAACGCCAGCAAGGGCGTTATCCTGGCAACGGGCGGCTACGGCAACAACCTGGAGATGATGCAGGCGCGTCAGCCCTGGAACCAGAAGATGCGCATCTCCATTGGCCGCAACGGCACCGGCGGCAACCCCACCGGCGACGGCATCAAGGCAGCGCTGTGGGCCGGCGGTCAGATGGACCCCATCGGCGCTGCCTGCATGTTCAACCGCGCGGCCGTCAAGCCCGACGAGAAGGCCGGCGACGGCATCGTGGGCGAGTGGTACTGGTTCGGTGAGCAGCCGTTCATGAAGGTCAACCTCAACGGCAAGCGCTTCTGCAACGAGTCTGGCCCGTACGACTACATGCTGCACTCCACCGTCATGCAGCCTGGTCACACCTACTGCGACATCTTCGACAGCGACTACGTCGAGCAGGTCAAGCAGATGAACGAGGTAGGCTGCTGCCGCCTGTACCCGTTCGACAACGGCAGCCCATCGAACATGGACATCAGCCTCATGCCCAAGATGTTCTTCGATCCGCTGCTGGAGAAGGGCTACCTGCAGAAGGCCGACACGCCCGAGGAGCTGGCCGAGAAACTGAACATCCCGGTAGACAACTTCGTGGAGACGTTCAACCGCTACAACCAGATGGCGGAGGCCGGCAAGGACGAGGACTACAACAAGGAGCCCTATCGCTTGATGCCGCTGAAGACCCCGCCGTACTACGGCATCCGCACGGGCGCTTGGTTCCTGGCCACGCTCGACGGTGTGCGCATCGACACGAACATGCACCCCTTCCGCGAGGACGGTTCCACGATCGAGGGCTTGTACATGGCCGGCGACTGCTCGGGCGGCTTCTTCAGCACCAGCTACCCGAACCTGTTCACGGGCCTGGCCTGCGGCCGCACCATGGTTGAAGGCCGCCGTGCCGGCATGCTGGCCGCAACCGGTCAAGCGTAAAGCTGCAGCATAATTGGCGCTTGCAACGCCACGCACTTCTAAGTGCGTGGCGTTCTGGGGCACCGCACCCGGTGCGGTGCCCCGGGCCGGTGTTCCAGCTCGGGCCGAACCGCGAAACGCCGCGTACCGTATGGTGCGCGGCGTTTTGCTGTTTGTGCTGCCAAAAAAGGCTGATAATGTGCGGTAATGCGCGGTTTGCTGGCTTGCTTTCTTCGGGAGATTGCGCGAACGCAGCTAGTTGTGGAACGTCCGCTATGGCACGAAGGGGATGAGAGCGAAAAGCTCAAGGTCTAGCGCACATCATCGACTTTTTGGCAGCACATACGGTGCCTGCTGCGTCAAATGGAAGCTGCTGCGGCTGGGCGCGCCATGGGTGCGTGATAAAATGACGAACATGACTGAAAACAAAGCACATAGTGAAGGCGGCGCTGCGGAAAGCGATGCCGCGAAGGGCGGGACTGGCGCGTCGGCGAACGCTGCGCAGCACGGGTCGGTGCGCGAGTCCGCGGCTGCGGCGGTAGCTGCCGTTCCGCGCTTGTTCACGCCGGCGTTTTGGCGTTCGTTCGCGGCGCTTTCGTTCGTGCTTGTTGCTTCGTCGTTCATGAACGTGTCGGTGTTCCCGGGCTTTGACGCCGTGTTCGCTTACGCGCGTGACATATCGGTGACGGCAAATGCGGTTGCGCTGATTGCGATTGGCCTTGTTGCAACCTTCCGACCTGCGCTTTTGCGCGTGAACGTGCTCAACGCAGGGGCGCTTGCGCTGCTTGCTCTGGGGTGCACGCTGCCGCTGGCGTTGGGGCTGCACAGCGCGGTGCTGCTGGTGGTGGCGTCAAGCGCGCTTGCCATTGGCCGTGCGTGGTGCATCCTTGTTGCGGGTATTGCCGCCTCGCGGCTTTCGCTGGGCCAGGCAAGCTTGGTGGTTCCGCTGGCTTTCGTGGTGCAGTGCGCGGCATCTGCTTTCGCGTGGCTTTTGCCCGTGTGGCTTGGCATGGCTCTTTTCCTGGTGGTGCCGTTTTGCGCATGGGCTATCTCGTGGAAAGACGCCCGCCCGGTGCTTGAGGAAACGCAGCACGGTGAGGCCCCGCACGACTTTTCCGTTACGCGCCCGTCGTCGTTTTTGCCGCTGGCCAGCCAGCTGTTCGTGTGCCTGTTTTTGTTCCGCGTGGCGTTTGGCTGCTCGCTGCGCTTCGGCGAGGTTGACGGTGCGCCGCTGTCGTCGTTTTTCGTTATCCTGCCCGTTGCAGTGGTTGCCATCTGGGTGCTGATTTCGGGTAAGCGTTTCCCCACCGACTTGCTTGTGCAAATTTCGGTTTTGTTCGTTGTGGCGGGCTTCCTTGCCATGACCATGGATTTGCCAAGCGCAAAAACGGCAACGGTTATGCTGCTGTCTACGGGCAACGCGCTGTTCGACATGGTAGCGTGGCTGGTGCTTATTGCGGTGGCGTCGCGCAACAGCCGTGGCGCGGTGGCAACGTTTGCGTGGGGCCGCGGCATTTCTAGTTTGGGTAGCACGCTCGGCGCGGCGGTGGGCGTTCACGCCAACACGCTGGCAAACATGGGGGCGCCGCTGTTCGACCTGTTCGCAGCTTTGTTGGTGCTGCTGTTTGTGGGGTATTCGCTTATCGGGCTGAAAAACTTCAGCTTCCGCGAGGTTATTGACGGCGTGACACCGGTAGAAGATGCCGTGGTTGAGGCGCCGAAGGCAACGTTTGACGAGCGGTGCCGCGCGCTGGCCGAGCAGTACAGCCTTACGCCGCGCGAGCTTGAGGTGTTCCAGATGCTGGCGCGCGGCCGTGACCGTGCATACATCCAAGAGCAGCTGGTGGTGTCGCGCAACACGGTAAAAGCCCACGTCAAGCACATCTACGCGAAGTTGGACATCCACTCGCACCAAGACCTTATCGACCTGGTCGAGAAAGAATAGCGCCCACCCTGCCCGTTCGGCGTACGTACCTGCGGTGCCATTGCGCTTGCGAGCTCGCCTGCCACTGTGCTTGTGGCGGTATTGCGCCTACGGGTCAACCCCGTCCGCCGCACCTGCGGTGCCAAAATGCGATACGTTTGGATTTAAATCGGGGTAGCCGGAGTAGCCCCGTATCGAGCAAATGCGTTTTCCCTATTCAGAGCGTTGCTTGTTTTTCGACTACGTATGGGAATGGAATTAAAATCCAAACGTATCGCGCTTTTGCCTGGGGAGGGCGGGAGCTTGCGGGTGTTTGCGGTTGCTTTGGGCAAGGAGGTTGTGTTTTGAAGCTGGTTGGTTTGATTTCGGACACGCATGGGCGCTTGCCCGAGGCGGCGCTGGGTGCCCTGACGTATTGCGACCACATCATTCATGCGGGCGATATTTGCGACCCCGGTATTTTGCGCGAGCTGCAGATTCTTGCACCCACAACGGCAGTACTTGGCAACAACGACTACGACGAATACGGGAAATCCGTCGCCCGTTTCGCGCATCCGGTCATCGACGGCGTGCGTTTCCTGGTTGCGCATTACCCCAACGACGTGCGTATCGGCTTTAACGGCTCGCGCGCCATCGCACCGGGCGACCCGCTGCCGCAGGTGTGCGTGCACGGGCACACCCACATCCCCGAGCTTCTGACCGGCCGCGATGCGTATCCGGCTAGCTTGCTGATATGCCCCGGCAGCTGCAGTCGCCCACGCGGTGGGTTCCCCGCATCGGTGGGCTTCGTCGAACTGGAAGCGGGCCGCGTGCGCACTGCTCGCGTTGAGTCGCTTGAAGGCGAAGTGCTGCTAGAAATGGGGAAGTAGGCGCCAACAGCCCGCGAAAGCAACGAGGCCGCCCATTGGACGGCCTCGTACGTTGCGTGGTTGCTAGGTTTGCTGGCTTTAGAACTGCTTGAACACCTTAGCGGGAGCGCCGCAGATGGGGCAGACTTCGGGGGCAGCGGTGCCCTTCTCGATGTAGCCGCAGCCCGGGCACAGGAAGTAGGAATCGTCATCGGCGGCGTCGATGTTGTTGTACGCCTGCAGGTACAGCTCGGCGTGCACGGCCTCGGCCAGCTTGGCCTTCGTGAACACCTGCACGGCCTTGGCGTTGCCCTCTTCCTGGGCCTTCGCGATGAAGCCCGGGTACATGTCGGTGGTCTCGAAGATCTCGCCGTTGGCGGAGGCGACCAGGTTCAGGTCGATCTCCTCCAGCTCGGGGGCGTCGGCGACGGGGCGCTCGTAGCCTGGCTCCAGCTCTTCTACCAGGCCGGCCTCCAGGCGGATGTGCACCTGCTCGGCGGCGCTGGTGGCCTCCCACAGGCGCCCCAGCTGCTCATAGCCCTTCTCCTTAGCCAGCTTGGCGCAGGCGGCGTACTTGGCGGAAGCGCCCGTCTCGCCGGCAACGGCGGCTTTCAGGTTTTCCAGCGTGGTGCCAACATGGCAGGTGGCGCCAGCGACGCGGTTGAAGTTGGAAGAATTTTCGGCGGTAGGCAGTTCGGTGCGCTTATTCATGGTGATGCTCCTTCTCGTCTGAAGTAACAGGCTCGTCTGATTTCTTAATGAGAACGAATCTCAATAACTAAAGAATACCCGGTCACACGCACGGGCGCAAGTATCAATTCGCAGTATTCGTCCGCCTTCGCACAACCGTCACACCGCAAACCAAGGCGAACTTTATGGAAAAGCTGTAATAAAAGTTATCCATGGGTATTTTGCAAAAGAGTTTGGTTAGGTATACTTTCAACCGTTTTGTATATATAGGGTAACACTTGGTGAAAACTAATAGTTAGCTTTGGTGTCAGCACAGCGAGTTTCGGCTTCCGCGCAGCAAGCGTCGTTGAATTTACGCATGCTGGCAACATGACGGGAAAGGGAGATACATGAGCAATGTGAGGTATCACGTGGTGCGCAGAGGCACCTCCTTGGTGTTGGCTGCAACGCTGGCAACCGGCATGGTGCCGGCCATTGCCCTGGCGCAAGACGACGGCGACGGCGACGCGCCCGTAGCGGTGCAGGCCGACAACGGCTTTACGCCCGTTGAGGGCAAAACGTACACGGTGCCGGTGAAGTGGCTGAAAGCGTCTTCGGACGAGCCTTCCACGATGGGGGACTATTTTGCCTCTTCGGCTTCGGCAACGTATCAAGATGGCAAATTTACGGTGCACGTCACGGCAACCAAAGATGCCGTCTCCATGCTTGATTCGTTCCAAAGCGGCGGTGTTGATTTGCCGTATGTTGACAATGCGGACGGCACGCGCACCTACGCGGTTAAAACGCTGAAGCTCGATCAGCTGACATTCCAAGTGAAAGTTAGCATGATGCCTATGGCGCAGTCGGTTCGTGCGGTGTTTGACACCTCGAGTGTTGGGGAAGGTACCGACATCGCTTCGTACGAATCCGGCTACACGTTGTACTTCAAGGGAGCCGAGTACAACACCTCGCGTTCCTTCAACGACAAGGTGAAGGTGACGGCTGCAAACGGCGCGTACACGATTGAGCTGACGGCGAAGTCGCTAGGCGAGGGCAATACGCTTGGCGATATCACCTACCAAGGCAAAAAGGTTGACAAGACCGTGAACGAGGACGGTTCGGCAACGTATGCCATTCCCGTGTCTAGCATCACGGGAACGTATAACATTACGTTTGGCTACACCGTAAACATCCCTAATCGCGGAACTATGACCAACTTACACCCGTTCCAGCTGGTAGTGGGCGATGCTACGCCTGCCGTTTCTTCTGTTGATCGCACGAGTTTGACTGCTGAAATCGTGAAAGCGGAAGCCGTTGAGCAGGGCAAGAAAACCGACGAGGCATTTGCTACGCTGCAGCAGGCTATTGCTGATGCGTACGCCGTTGTTGATGCTTCCGATGCCACAGACAGCTCCATTGCTGCAGGCGTGAGTGCCATTGCCGCTGCTGTTGAGACGTTCAACACAAGCGCTGACAAGCCTGGCCAGGACGAGCGGGAGGTTGACAAGACCGAGCTGAAGAAAGCTATTGCTGCTGCGAAGGCTATCGAGCAGGGCAAGAAGTCCGACGAGGCTTGGGGCGCGCTGCAAACCGCTATCGAAACTGCCGAGAAGGCTGCCGCCAACGACAAGATCCCGCAGGCTGGCGTGGACGGTGTGACGGCGCAGCTGAACAAGGCGATTGAAACCTTCAACAACAGCAAGGACGTCGAAGAACCGACGCCTGACCCGGTCGAGAAGACGGTAACCACCGTCGACGGCTTCAAGCTGGTTGAGAACAAGGCGTACGAGCTGCCGGTGAAGTTCATTAACGTGAGCACGGGCGCGGAATCTACCGCCGCGAACTTCATGGAAGCAACCGCCACGGTGGTGTACTCCGACGGCTCGTACTCCGTGGCTGTGACCCCGACTGAGCAGGGCAAGCAGTTTCTAACGGGCATGTCCTACAACGGCCAGGCTGCCACGAAGAACGCCGACGGCACCTTCACCATCTCCGGCGTTCCGGCCATCAACAAAGACATCACGGTGGCCGTTACCATGCCCGGCGGCACGGCCGACATGGGCGTGCGCCTGGATACTTCCAGCCTGCCTACCGCCTCCGGTGAACCGGCGACGCCCGACCAGCCCAAGCAGGATCCCACGAACAACAGCACCAACAACAACTCCGGTACCACCACGACCGACCCCAGCAACCAACAAGCCGAGCAGGGCTTCCAGGTGGGTCACACCTATCAGGTGCCCACTTCTTGGCTGAAGCACAACAGCACCGAGGAATCCATGGCTGCCAAGTACTTCGGCGACACCGCGTTGGTGCGTCCGCAATCTGACGGTACGTTCAAGGTAAGCTTCTCCGCCACCGGCGAGGGCGAAAGCCACATCATCAAGCTGACGTACAACAACGCCGAGCTTGCCAAGAGCGGTACGCAATACACCGTTTCCATCCCGAAGGCCGACTCTGACACTGTGGTGCCCATCAGCATGACCATCAAGGAGATGGAGCAGCTCGGCGGCGGCGCGCAGGTGGCCGACATGCACTTGAAGCTGTCGCAGGCAAAGGATTTGGGCACGGGCCAGGATGACGTGGTTGCTTCGAGCAGCAAGGTGCTGAGCCAAACCGGCGACAACCTTGCCGGCGTTGCGGGCGCGGCTGGCGTTGTGGCTGTTGTGGCGGCCGGCGCCGCCGTGGCCGCCCATCGCCGCAGCAAGCAACGGTAAGCGCAAGCGGCTGAGCGGGCTTGCGGCTGGGCGGTTGCATGCGTGCGTTTGCCGTTTTCGGAAAGGGTGCGCTTGCTGCCGTTGCGCTCTTTCCTGCGCGTGCGAATGAAACTCGGTCGCGCGCGTGAACTCGGACCGACCTCGCCGTGCGCGGGGCCGGTCCTTTCAACGTTATTGAACCGGGGTGTTCCTTTAGAAGTCCCCTAGTATTTTCCCTGATGGAAGGACGGATAACATGACTTCGCGTGTTTCTGGCGGCTTGTTTGCGGCGGTATGTGCGCTGGCGTGTGCGCTCGCGCTTTCGGTTAGCGCTTTCGCTGGCACGGCGCATGCGGCCACGTCGGCGGTGTACACGGCGTCAACGGTGCCGTCGTACAGCAACCCGGTTACGGGTGCTATCGAAGATTCGGCAGGTCAGAGCAACGTTGCGCTGGCGGAATCTATGACCACGGGCTGCACGTACCCCTCGGCGCTGGTGGAGAAGGACACTGCGGGCAACACGTTCGTCACACTGCGCTTCAAGTTGGCTGACCAGATGGGCGCCATGAACTTTTGGGCTGACAACAACGGCGACGGCGCGTTTGCGGCCGTTGAAGCCACGCAGATGCAAACCGATGCGGCCAACAACACAGCCGACTGGCGCTTCCAGGTGCCCAGCGAAGCGTCGAACATTCGCGTGAGCATGTACGTGACGCCGATGAGCCGCGAGGTCATCTACTTCACACAGCTGACGAACCTGGTAGAGGGCAACACGGATGCGGCGCCATTCGTGCAGAGCATCACCCCTGGTGAGCAGGCCGCCGAACCTGCGCCTGCAGCCGAGCCGACCGCAACGGCGGAGCCTGCGACTGCGGAATCTGTCAGCACGTCTGCGGAATCCTCGCCTTCAACTGAGGGCTCGGCGAACGCGGGCGTGAAGGAGTATAACGCCGACGGCCAGGAGACCGCTGAGGGCCAAAGTCAGTCCAAGCCGCTTGACGGTGCAACCACCGGCGCCATCGTGGGCGGCATCGTGGTGGTGCTGGCAATTGCGGGTGCAGTGGTGTACTTCGCGTACCTCAAGCCCAAGCGCGCCAAGCAGGCTGAAGCCGCCGCGGCAGCCGCAGCGGCAGCAAAGCCGAAGAACAAGTAGCCCTATGACCAGGGAAAATAACGCTGCCGCAAGCGCGGCAGGGGATTATCGCGATAGTGTGCGACCTCGAAGGGAACGTGGGGAACGCGTTTCCCTTTCGGGCCCCTCGGCGCGAGCCGCAACCGATTCGACGACGTTCCGGGCGGCACCGCGCCAGCCTATCTCTCGTCGGCGTTTCGTTGGGGGCTTGGCCGTGGCTGTGCTGTCGGCGGCGGCTCTGCCGCTTGTGGGTTGCGTGGACCAGCACCCATACCGCAACGCCGACGGCACCGAGCAGCAGCGTTTGGTGGCAACGTCGCCAGCGGTGGCAACCATCTGCGACAAGCTGGACCTTGACCTGGTGGGCGTGTGCAACACCTCGCGCGACTTGCCGCAGCGTTATGCGGAGCTTCCCCGGGTGGGAAGCCCTATGTCGCCTGATCTGGAAACGCTCAAGTCGCTGCACCCCAGCTGCGTGATCAGCCCGAACACGCTTATCGACGACCTGCGCCCGAAATACGCGGGCATTGCGGTGGCATGCATGTTCTTGGATCTGCGCAGCGTCGACGGCATGTACGCAAGCATTTCCGCCATGGGTGCGAAGTTCGACCGGCGCGACCAGGCACAGGCGCTTGTTGCGCAATATGAAGCGTTCATAGCGGACTATCGCGCCAGTGTGGAGGGCAAGCCGCAGCCAAGCGTGCTGGTGCTTATGGGCTTGCCGGGCAGCTACATCGTGGCAACCGAGAACAGCTACGCCGGCAGCTTGGTGGCGCTAGCGGGTGGGCAGAACGTGTACGCCGGTTCTGACCAGGAGTTTATGAACGTGAACACCGAGGACATGCAAGCGCGCGACCCCGACATCATCCTGCGCACGGCGCACGCGCTGCCCGACCAGGTCATGCAAATGTTCGCCGACGAATTTGCCACGAACGACGTGTGGAAGCATTTTCGCGCGGTGCAAGAAGGGCGCGTGTACGACCTGCCTTACGACCAGTTTGGGATGAGCGCCACGTTCAACTACCCCGAAGCTCTGCAAACCTTGCAACCCATGCTGTACAGCTAGAAAGGCCAACCATATGGTACGTACTGGAAGGAAAATTGCAGCGTTTGCGGTAACGGTGTTGGCTCTGGTGGCGCTGTTTTTCGTTGCCGTGAATACCGGCAGCTTGCAGGTAACGCCCGAACAGCTGCTCAGCGGCCTGTTCGTGGAATACGATGACACGGTTGCAACCATTTACGACCTGCGCTTCCCGCGCATTATCATTGCCATGGTGGGCGGCGCGGCGCTGGCGGTGTCCGGCACGCTGCTGCAGGCGGTCATCCGCAACCCCCTGGCCGACCCTGGCATCATCGGCGTGTCAAGCGGCGCCAGCTTGGCGGCTGTGCTGGTGACGGCGTTCGTGCCGGCGCTGTACTACTTTACGCCGCTGTTTGCGTTTGCGGGCGGCATGATTGCGTTTGGCCTGGTGTACAGCCTATCGTGGCGCGGTGGGCTCTCGCCGCTGCGCGTCATCTTGGTGGGCGTGGCCGTGAGCGCCATGTTCTCGGGCATCTCCAGCGCATTTAGCTCGGGCACGGGCGGCACGCTTTCGGGCGTGGCCAGCATCGTGGACGCCAACATCACCATGAAAACGTGGAGCGACCTGCAAACGCTGGCGGATTATGCCGCTGTGGGCTTGATTGTTGCCTTGCTGGTGACGAAGCGCTGCGACCTGCTTTCGCTTGAGGACAAAACGGCGCGCAGCTTAGGCCTGGACGTGAATAAAAATCGCTTGTTCATCAGCGCTGTTGCCGTGCTGCTGGCGTCTATTTCCACGGCCATCATCGGCCCCATTAGCTTCCTTGGCCTGATTGTTCCGCACATCGCGCGCCTGCTGGTGGGCACGTCGCACAAGTGGCTGGTGCCCTACGCCATGCTGCTGGGCGCGTTTTGCCTGCTTCTGGCCGACACCATCGGCCGTACCGTTGCCGCTCCGTACGAGATCAGCGCTGCCGTCATCATGTCGGTGGTGGGCGGCCCGGCGTTCATTCTGTTGCTGCGAAAGGCGCGTGGTACCTATGGCGAATAACTTGAATGAGCATGCGGCGAACGTGGCGTGCGCTGCGTGCACTGCGGGCGCGGCAGCTTCCGGCGCAAGCGTTGATGGGGCGGCCGGGGTCGCGCCGGGCAACGTGTTCACCGTCAGCGGGCTTTCGTTCGCGTACGACCATGGGCGCGTTCCTATTTTCGACGGCCTGGACGTGACCATTCCCGAGGGGCAAATCACCACGCTTATCGGGGCAAACGGCTCGGGCAAGTCCACGCTGTTCAATCTGCTGACGAAAAACCTAAAGCCCACGGGCGGCAGCATCCACCTGCGCGGCGGCGACGTAAGCGCGCTGCGCCTGCGCGACTTCGCGCGCTTGGTGGCCATCGTGCACCAGAAAAACTCCGCGCCGGGCGACCTGGCGGTGGAGAAGCTGGTAGGCTACGGCCGTTTTCCGTATCACGGCATGGGAAACGCAGCGAACACGCAGGAAGACGAGCGCATGGTTGCCTGGGCCCTTGAGGTGACGGGCCTGACCGAGCACGTTTGCCGCCCCGTGTCGGCGCTTTCGGGCGGTCAGGCGCAGCGTGTGTGGATCGCCATGGCGCTGGCGCAGGGTTCCGACGTGCTGCTGCTCGACGAGCCCACCACGTATCTGGACATTCGCTACCAGCTGGACATATTGCACCTGGTCAAGCGCCTGAACAGCGAATTTGGCATGACGGTTATCATGGTGCTGCACGATGTGAACCAGGCGCTGCGCTACAGCGACAACCTGGTGGCGCTGGCCGGCGGGCGCATCGTAGCCCACGGCGCGCCCGACAACATCATCACGTCCGACCTGCTGCAGGAGGTCTACGGCGTACACCTGCCCGTAACAAACATCGACGGCAAGCCCTTCGTGCTGGCAGTGTGAAGTCAAAACATGCCGGGCTGTTTCGACTCATGAACTTTTGAGGGCTGGGGCACGCCTGTTGCGGCGGGTGTTCGGGGCGCCGCTTGCGCGAGCGCGGGGGCGGAGCGGGCGCTCGGGACAACGCTCGCGTGAACACGGGGACGGAGCGGGTGTTCACGCAAGCGTTTTGGGAAATGAAAGGGCCACCGTGAACACTCCCCTCCGTCCCCGCGTTCGCGGTTGCTCGCTCGCTGAGCGCCTTCCGCTTTTTGCCGGCGGGAAGTGCATACCTGCCCCTCAATTTGTTATCCATCAGTTACTTTTTTCTTCCATTGGGCAAATTCCTATGGAAACCGTGGGTAACATTTGATACCATCCACAAAGTAATCCAAAGATAACACTTCCAGAACGCTGTCGGTGCACGGTGCTGGATTTGTGCGCTTCAATACGCGTTCATCAGGCATTCTAGCGCGGCAGCAAACCTGGAAGTGACAGTCTTGTTGGACGGGAATGAGTGACGAAGGGAAAGGACGAAACATGCACTCAACCATGCAAGAGCGCTTAACCAGCATGATTCGCGGCGGCTTGGCCGTGACGCTGGCAAGCACATTGATGGTTCCCACAACCGCTCTAGCAGCTCAAACGCAGGATGCGGCGGAAGCTCAAGCGGCAACGTCGCAGGCGACGCAAACTCCGTCTGCAGCCTCCAGCTACGAGGAAGCGGCAAGCGCGGACGGGAATGCCGATTCCGAACAGGCTGACGTTGCTTCGCTGCTGACGCCTATGGGCGGCTCGGCCGACGAGGCGGCCGACGCGGACGAAACTGGCGCCAACCTGCTCGACGGTACCGCGCAAGACCCAAACGAAAAAGTCACCATTATCGTGCAGCTTGAGGACGGTGGCACGCAAGGTGTCAGCCTGTTCAGCAACCTGCTAGGTCGCGCGCAGCAGGACCGCCACGCCTACTTCAAGGATTGCATCCGCGAGGTTGCGCAGCAGCAGATAGGCACCGACGACAACGGTGGCATCCAGCTGTTCTCTGCCCAATCGGCCGATGCTGACGAAGACCCGGTGCAAGAACTGCACGACTATTACCACGTCATTGACGGTTTTGCCATCAAGGCCCCCGCGGGCGTGCTTGACAGCATCAAGACCATGGACGGTGTGAAGAATGCCTTCTACGGGCAAACCTTTTCCGTTCCCGAGGACGAGGGCGAGCAGGAGGGCGTTGCGAACCAAAGCTCGCTTGACATGACTGCGGCTGACCAGGTGGACGAAAAGGGCGACGGCCAAACGGTGGCCATTATCGACTCCGGTGTTGCCACGGCGCACGAGGCTTTCTCTGGTGACCTTGACGACAGCACGGTTGCCCTGACCAAGTCTGGCGTTGAGGCCGCTATGGGCAGCATGGTTGCCGGTGGCCAGCACGGCACGTACGTGAGCGAGAAAATCCCGTTCGCTTACGACTACGCCGACTACGACGACGAGGTCACGCCGAACTCTTCAAGCCTTGAACATGGTACGCACGTGGCTGGTATTGCCGCAGCTAACGGCGGTGAGATCCGCGGTACCGCGCCAAATTCCCAGATCATTGCCATGAAGGTTGCCTCTGATGCCACGGGCGGAATCCCCAACGACGCCATTCTGGCGGCGCTTGACGACTGCGCGGTGCTCAACCCCGATGCCATCAATATGTCGCTGGGCACCGACGGCGGCTTCTCGGATGAAAGTTCCAGCACGTTCGCCGACGCGCTGCAAACGCTGGAAGACCAGGGCGTCACGCTGAACGTTGCCGCGGGCAACGCGTACTCCGCCGCGTACGGCAACCAGTCCGGGCAGAGCAAGCCCTACGCTAGCGATCCGGATAGCGGCATTGTGTCTTCGCCGTCATCGTTGACCAGCGCGCTTTCCGTTGCCAGCGTGAACAACTCGCAGGCAAAGTCTGCGTTCAAGGCAGCTGACGGCACGGTCGTTCCGTACGACTTGATGGGCATCCAGCGCAACGGCAGCAATTCCGGTGAAACTTCGCCCGACTTGTCCACCATTGAAGATGGCACATATCAGCTGGTTGACCTGGGCTATGGCTCTGCCGAGGAATGTAACGCATGGGGTGCGGACAACAATTGGGACATGACCGGCAAGATTGCGTTTATCGAACGTGGAAAGGCGTCGGCCAGCGATCCCGACCTCTCCTTCACTGAAAAGGTTCAAAACGCCTTGGCAGCCGGCGGTATGGGTTGGCCTTCTGCCATCATCATCTATAACAATGAAGACAGCGAGCTTTCAAGCGCCGCCGTGTCCGACATGTATCTTAGCTATCCGGTCATCTGCATCTCCGGCAAAGACGGCCAGCTTCTGAAGAACGCGGAAAGCAAAACCATTACGGTGCAGGCGGGCCTGAAGGCTCCGGCTTCCACCGACTACAAGATGAGCGACTTTTCCAGCTGGGGCGTTACGCCCGACCTGCAGCTGAAGCCGGAAATCACCGCGCCGGGCGGCAATATCTACTCGTCGGTGCTTGATGGCCAGTACAGCTACATGTCCGGTACGTCCATGGCGACGCCGCAGATGACGGGCATTTCTGCGCTTATGCACGAGTATGTGGAATCCGATGCAAAATTCTCCGGCATGTCCGACGAGCAGCGTAACCAGGTGGTTACCCAGCTGCTTATGTCCACGGCAAAGCCACTGGCAAACTCCGCGGTTGAGAACAGCTACGTTAGCCCGCGCAAGCAAGGTGCCGGCCTGGCGAACGTGCCGGCCGCAACCTCTTCCGATGTGTATGCTACCGTCGATGGTGCAACCGATGCCTCGCGCCCCAAGGCTGATCTGGGCGAAAGCGCTTCCGGCCAGTGGCAGTTCACGGTAGCGTTGCACAACCTGGGTGGCCAGGAGCGCACCTTCACGCCCGATGCTGCCGCGTTGTCCGAGCAGGTTGCAAACGGCCTGTTCCAGCTGCAGTCCGACAACTGGACCGGCAAGGGCATTGATGTCAGCTTTGGCGGTGCGGCTTATGATGCCGCAAGCAACCAGGTGAAGGTCCCCGCAAACGGCAGCGTCAGCTACACCGTAACGGTAAGCTGCGGCAATGCGTTCACCACGTGGGCGGCTGCCAACACGCCCAATGGCACGTTTGTCGATGGTTTCGCCTTGCTGAAGTCTGCCGACAACGGTGTTGACCTGTCCGTTCCCTTCCTGGGCTTTTACGGCGATTGGTCGTCCGCCAACATTTTCGACGGTCAGATGATTAATGCCGCCAACAAGGCTGATGACAGCGCTGCCGACAAAGCTGCTGCGGGCGATGCGGCCGACGATGCCGCCGCTACGTCCAGCTACCATATCTACGGCACGGTGAACTCCGACCCCAACGGCTTGCCGCTGGGTCTGAACCTGCTTGACGCTGACGCCACCGCGCGCGTGCAGCTAGGCGACTACAGTGTGGTTGACCCCAACAAAATGGTGGTGTCCAACATGGGTTACGACAGCGCGCCCAGCCAGTTTATCCCGCTCACGGGCTTGTTGCGCGGCGCCACCGATTTCAAATACACGTACAAAAACGAAAATGGCGATGTGGTGCGCGAGTACGATCACGATTTCGCCAGCAAATCTTATTACTATGCAAGCGGCGGATACATCATCCCCACCGATGCGCGCATCGGCTACTATTCCGCGTTCGACGGCAAGGACGAGCAGGGTCAGCGTGTACCCGACGGCAAGTACACGCTTGAGCGCACGGCCATCACGGCCGGCCCAGGCGGCGAGGTGCAAACCGACCAAGCTGCAACCTTCTATTACGACACCACCGGCCCGCAAATCTCCGACATTGCGTATGCGGGCGAAGGGGACAACGCAACGGTAAGCTTCAAGGTCACCGATGATTCATGGCTGGCGGCCTTCGACTTCCACGATCCGGAAACGGGCGGCTATTTCTACCGCGTCAACCCTGCCGATGATCAGATGGTAACCAATGCCGATGGCTCCCATACCTGGAGTTTCACGGTAAAGGTTGCCGACATCAAAGCTGCCTGGGACAAGGTTGAGGCGCAAATCGGCGGCTCCGACCCGTGCCCGAATACGGTGCCGCTGTACGCGTGGGACTACGGATTGAACCCCAGCCATCCCGCTTCTGTGGTGGTGACGCCTATCGCGGCAGAATCCATCACGCTCGACAGCACCGAACTGGCGCTGGCGCCCGGCCAGGAAACGCAGCTTACAGCCACCGTGTTGCCCGAGGATTCCACGGAGAAGAACCTGGTGTGGTCGAGCTCCGACGAATCCGTTGCAACCGTCGATCAAAACGGCAACGTAACCGCGGTTGCCAACGGCAGCGCCACCATTACCGCTGCTTCCGCCATCACCCCCGAGGTCAAAGCCGAGGCTAAGGTAACCGTAGCTGCCGTTTCCGACGAGGTTGGCATCGTTATGTCTCGCAAGGACGCCTCCGTTGAACCGGACGGCACCGTTGAGGTGACGGCCATTCTGGCCGACTCGCTTGCGGGCAAAAACATCACCTGGACCAGTGATAACACCGATATTGCTACCGTTGAGGCGAAAGCGGACGGCGCGGCAAAGGCCGTTGTGACCGCCGGCAGCAGCATCGGCGACGCAACCATCACCGCATCGGTGGAAGGCGCTGGCGGCAAAACCCGCAGCGCCACTATGACCGTGAAGGTGCGCCCGGCCAACTACGATGAGTTCATCATCGACGAGGCAACGGGCACGCTGATGGGCTACGCGGGCAATAGCTCCTACGTTGAGGTGCCGAACAACGTGAAGCGCATCAACGACCAGGCGTTCATGTCCACGCCCGTGCAGGAAGTGGTGGTGCCGCAAAGCGTGGAAACCATCGGCTACCAGGCGTTCGCCAACTGCTCGAAGCTGCAAACCGTCACATTCAAGGACACCGCCGACAACCCCAGCCAGCTGCGCGAGGTGGGCGAGCAGGCGTTCTACTACACGCTGAAGCTTGACACCGTGAAGCTGCCGCAATCGGTGACGAAGCTGGGCGCGGGCGTGTTCAGTAGTTCCACCATCCACACGGTTGACTTCGGCGGCGCTACAGTTATTCCCGATAGCGCGTTGCAAACCGCATCGCAAGTCTACGACGTTACCTTGTCCGACAAGGTAACCGAAATCGGCAACAGCGCGTTTGCTTCCTGCCTGAGCTTGGGCGAGCTGAAGCTGTCCAACGTTGAGGGAGCGGAAGATGGCGCAACCAAGGGACTGCCTTCTGCCCTGAAAGCCATTGGCGCTGGCACATTCAGCGGCACTGCATTTGGTGGCAATTTGGTGATCCCCGAGCACGTTACCAGCATTGGCGCTGAGGCGTTCGCGCTGACCAGCTTGACGGGCATTCAACTCCCCGAGGGCGTCAAGCACTTGGGTTCTGGCTTCCTGGGTGGCACGGGCATCACCGAGCTTTCCGTCCCCGAAAGTGTGGACGACGTGGAGCAGGGCGTGTTCTCCAGCATGGGCTCGCTGGCGAAAATCAGCCTGCCGTCGAACATCCCGGACGATGCGCTGGTGCAAGGCTTTGTGGGCGATACGTCGCTGCGCGAGATCACGGTGCCTGCGAACTGCAAGTTCTACACCGTGCGCGACAACGTGCTGTTCAACAAGGACGGCAGCAAGCTTGTGACGTATCCGCTGGGCGTTGCCGGGTCGTATGAGGTGCCCGAGGGCGTTGCCGAAATTGCCGCATATGCATTCAACAAGGGTGCGGCGTCTCAGGTTGCGTTCCCCAGCACGTTGAAAACGGTAGGCGAGTACGGCTTCTGCGAAAGCAAGCTTGCCGGAAGCGTGGTGCTGCCCGATGGCATGGAAACCATCGCGCACGGCGCGTTCATGAACCTGCAGATTTCCAGCGTAGACATTGGCGGCACCGTTACCATGGGCGGCAGCGCGTTTTACAGCTGCCCGCAACTGGCCAGCGTTAACCTGCGCACCGACCTGAACCGCTTGCAGTCCATCAACAACCAGGCGTTTGCGCTGAGCGCGGCTATCGAAGAAATCGTCATGCCCGATTCGCTGACGAAGCTTGGCGACGGCGCGTTTTCGAACATCACGGCGCTTAAGCGCGTGCATATTGGCGCGGGGCTGACGGGCGACATCTCCATGTTCATAACGGGCTCTAACGACTTGTCCGAGCTGACGGTTTCCGAGAACAACCCGGTGTACTCTGCCGACCATAATGTGCTGTACGGCAACATGGTGTACGAAAACGGCGAAAAGGACAGCTACGGCAACGAGCTGATTTCCGGTAAGCACCTGATTTTGTCGCTGCCTACGAACACGTTTACCGAGTACACGGTGGCGCCGGGCACGGTGCAGATTGACGCGCAGGCATTCCGTAACAATACAAGCCTGCAGAAAGTGGTGCTGCCCGAGGGCTTAAAACGCCTGAACACGGGCTCGTTCAACAACTGCACGTCGCTGACCGACATCAACTTCCCCGATAGCTTGGAGTACGTCAACGGCTTGTATAGCGTGCCGCTGGACGTGGCTGATTTTGGTCCGAATGTGCGCCAGTTCGATGAGCCGTTCATGGGCCAGAACCCGAATCATCTGATTGTGCGTGGCATGGCGGGCGATGGCGCGTACGCGGATTCTATGGACTGGTCTGACGTGCGTCCGGCTTCCGCGTACTTCGGCCCGGGCGTGAAGTCAGTGGACATCAGCAACATTGCGCCGAAGACCCTGGTGCTGCCCAGCACGCTTGAGGAGCTCAGCTTCAGCGGCAGTGCCGTTGCTGGAGACGACGCGCAGGCCACGGCTGCCAATATCGCCGACATGTATGTGTACGCGCCGGCGGGAAAGCCGTATGAGTTGGCGAAGGAAACGCTGACCAGCGAATTCGAGGGCATGAAGAACGCGATATTCGCCTGGATGGGCCAGCTGCCGGCCGACTTCGACGTGGATGCGTGGGTTGCCGCACACGTGAAGGAGTACACGCCGCTGTCCGTTGAACTAACGAACGCGCAGGCCACGGTGCCGGGTGCCACGGTGCAGGTGACGGCTACGGCCGTGGGCGGCACGGACGGCGCCAAGCAGTTCCGCTTCTTCCAACAGCACGCCGACGGCACCGAAACGTTGCTGTCCGATTGGTCGGACGCGAACGTCATCAACTGGCAGGTGCCGGCTGATGGCATGAGTCTGCGCGCCGAGGTGCGCGATGGGGCCACTATGCTGACCGAGGACGACGCGATCGGCGAAGTTTCCGCGCCGGTGCTCGTGCGCGATTTGGACAACACGCCGATGACGGTTGTGGAGGGTACGCAAGGGCCGCTGCTGGCAGTTTCCGGTTCCGCTGCGGCGGGCGATACGCTGACGTACCAGTGGTACTGCGACGGCGTTGCAGTACCAGGTGCCAACCAGGCAAGCTTCGCTCCCGAGGTGCTTTCGGGCGAGCACGCGTACTACGTGGTGCTGACGTCTTCGGCTAACGGCGCAAGCGCTATGGTGAAGTCGTCCGAGGTGGTTGTGCGCGGCGTGGCCCGTGCCGGTGCTCCGATGATTAAGGCCGACTTGCCGGAGAGTGCCGAGACGACGGTTGGCAAGTTCGTTGACTTGCTGGCTGTTGCTGAATCGCCCGATGGCGGCGTGCTGACGTACCAGTGGTACTGCGATGGCGCGGCCATCGAGGGCGCTACGGACGCAACGTACACGGTTGATGCGGCTGAGGTTGGCTCGCATACGTACAGCGTGACAATCACCAACACGCTAGGCGTGGAGTCTAATACGGCGTCGGCACAAAGCTCCGATGCTGTGGTGACGGTGCGCGCGGACAAGTCCACGCTGGAATTCGGCCTGCAACATTCCAAGGAACAGATTGCCAAGCTGAACGAGGCCGATTACACGCCCGAAAGCTGGAAAGCCATGACGAACGCCCTAGCGGTGGCCGAGGCGGTGCTGGCAAACGAAAACGCCACGCAGGATGAGGTCGATGCCGCGGTGCAGGCGCTTCAAGACGCCGGCCATGGCCTAACGAAGGCGGAACCCGATCAGCCCGATAACCCGGCCGATAACGGCAACGGCGGAAACAACGGCGGTTCTGACGATAACGGCGGCGGCAATCCGGGTAACGCTGGCGGTAACGGCTCCGGCGGCACCGACAACGGCGGCTCGGGCGGTAACGGCTCCGGTTCCGGCAACGGTGCGGCAAATGGCACCGGCGCTGGCGATAGCGGTGCTGGTGGTGGCACCGGCGTGGCCAACGGCAACGGCAGCGCGAGCGGCGCAGCCGCAAGCGCGTCGGGCGCCTCGATGGCGCAAACCGGCGACCTGGCCCCGGTAGCCCCGATTGTAGGCGGCGGTCTGATAGCTGCCCTGGGTGCCATCATTTCGGCAGCAGCCCTGCGTTTACGTAAACGCCACGAGTAAGTTACGTGAGCTAATCAAGCCAGGCTGTTCCGGTTCATGAACTTTTATGGGAAGGGGAGGGTGCGCTCGGCGCGTCCTCTCCTTCCCCTTTTTCCTTCCCGGGCGGCCCTGGTTGCCGCCCGGCACCTTTTCGGAACGTGACAACTTTTGCGGGACGAGGTGGAGTGGTCATTGCGTGGAGCTCCCGCTGCTCCTAAGTTTTCCTTGGTTGCCTTCAAGCGCTACCCCTGGTAAACTTCTTGCGATTTGTTAGCGACTACGAACATCAGGCAGGTGCATACGTGAACGAGCAAACGGTGGAAGTCGAGCAGATTCTTGCCGCTGATCAGCCGAAAGAAAGCAACTCAAAACTCCGCCATGCTCTATGGGCCGCCGCCGGCTTCCTATTCTTCGCACTCGGCATGGTGGGCGTGGTGCTGCCCATTTTGCCTACGACGCCGTTTATCCTGGTGGCCGCGTTTTGCTTTGCGCGCAGCTCCGAGCGCCTGAACAACTGGTTCAAAGGCACGAAAGTCTACAAACAAGTGCTGGAGGGCTACGTGACCAAGCGCTCCATGACGGTCAAGGCAAAACTCACCATCTTAGTTCCCGTTACTATTTTGCTAGCCATCGGTTTTGCCCTGATGGGCCGCGTCCCCGTCGGTCGCCTCGTCCTTGCCGCCGTCTGGATCGGCCACATCATCTACTTCGGCTTCGTGGTGAAAACCGACAAAGAAGGGTAGGGCGTTGGCCTCGCAAACCTAAGGGCGCTCACAAACCGCGCATCCTCTGTGCTCGGGGCTCGCTATATAAAGGATTTTGCGGCCTTCCTGCCAAAATTTTCGTTCATGTGCTCTCTTTGCTTCTGCCCGCGCGCCAAAGTGGGGCTTTTGCATTGAATCGCGGTCCTTGCAATGCGAAAACGTACGAACCGGCTTTGCTTTTTGCGTCTGGCGTTGCCGCTTTCACACACAGGCGAAATTTTTGGCAGGAAGTGGCGAAAAGCGGCAAGCGGACCGCCCGGTAAAGCCGCCCCCATCCCTAAGGCTAAGGGCGTTGTCGCCTGTTGTGGTTCCTGCCTATTGTGGTTTTGCTGCCTTAAACAAGCTGAAAGCTGGGTTTCGCGCAATCGCCCGGCCGTATGCATGGTTGCGCGCCGAAAGCAGCAGCTTCGTGCGTGTTGGAATCTAGAGCATGGGCCGCCTGCGGGCAATTCGATATCCGTTTGCTGTTTAGCATTGGGGCAATGCGGAAAGTGCAGCGAATGCGCAAGATTCGGGTTAGATCGCCGTTGGGGTTTCCGCAAGATTCGCGCGATTCAAGGCGGCCATTTCCGCAATTTGTCTGCAAGGTCACGTTGGTATGCTCGCTTTATGGGACTTGTGCTTACGGACATATCGGCAATTGAGATATATCGGCGCGATTTAGCTTTATCGCCGGATGGATTGGTGCCGCTCCCGTTCGGCAAAACGCGCGGGCTCGATACGGTTCGGCCTTGCGCTTTGGAGCTTCGCGAGCTTGACCAGCGCGGATACGCCTGCCTCTCAAAGCCTGTTCACGTGCTGGTCCCACGTCAAACCATGAGGTTGTCTCGGCACGATGTCGTTTGGCATGTGCAGCCTAAGCTTCTCCCCAAATCGGGAATGCGCTTCTATCGCTCATCGGAAGGCGTTTTTCTGGCTGCCCCCGAGCTTTCGCTACTGCATTACACGTCGCGCAATGGGCTTATCGACGCAATTGCCGTCGCGTTCGAGCTGTGCGGTTCGTATCGACTTGGTGGCTTGAATGGCTTTTCGAGAGCCGTGCCGCTGACTTCGCCAAAAAGCTTGAAACGCTTTGCGTCCGGCGCGAAAGGAGCTACCGGCGTCAAGGCGCTTCGGCGTGTGGCCGATTACGTTCTGGCTGATTCCGCCTCCCCGATGGAAACCGCTTTGGCCATGCTTCTGTCGTTGCCGTGTTTGCTTGGCGGCTATGGTCTGCCTGCGCCGCAAATGAATGCGCGCATTGAGGTGGTGCCCAAAAACGAGCTGTCTCAAACGAAGCGCTACTATAAGGCGGATTTATATTGGCCAAGCGCCCGTTTCGCAATTGAGTACGATAGCGATTTATGCCATGTGGGGTCGGAGCGCATCGAGCAAGATGCGGCGCGCCGCAACGCGCTGTTGTTTCAGGGCATCAACGTGGTCACGGTAGGTCGTCGGCAAATTATGAGTGAAGCAAAAATGGATGACGTTGCAAAGATTGCAGGCAGGGCTTTAGGAAAATGCGTCCGGCCGCGTGCGCAAGAATGGTGCAAGCGCAATAGGGAGCTCAGGCTTGCTGTGCTGCCTCAACCCCATTACGGTGCGGAATTTGATTTGTAGCGAGGGTTTCGGTTAGTTGCTGTCAAAATTTGCGGTGATGTGTGCGGCGCGCTTGCGCTGATTTACAAGCGCGCCTTTTTATGTAACCAACGAGCAGCAAGTGGCTCGTTTCACCCTTGTTGGTTCTTTTTGCAAGGTGGTTTCCCTTGCGAATCGCCCAATTACGGGCGCGGCGCGCACACAGACGCAAATTTTGGCAGCAACTTCGAAAAATCGGCGCGCTTGCCCGCTTGTCCCAATCGAAAAAACGAGCCAAAAGGCAACTAAAGCGCGGTTGGTCCAAAGTTTCCAAGCAAATTGTCGAAGCTTGCAACGCGGGGCACCCCCCCCTAGCAGGGCGCCCTTACTTCGCTTGCCACACTTTTACTCGGCAGCAGGTTACGGCGTCGCTGCCGATGGGGGTGTAGTTGATGTTCGAGTACGTCACCACGGTGTCGCCTTCGCCTTCCGACGCCAGCCACTCGCCGTAGTCATCGGCGCCGTTTTCCGTGCTCAGCGCGAAATAGCGCTTGCCGTCAACGTCTACACCGCACACGGCGCTGGTCGACTTCACCATCAGCCAGTTGCCGCACCACGCCGGCGCGGTGGTGGGCGTGCGATCGAAGCGCACCCACTTCTGGTCGCTGTAGTCGCCGTTGCCCGGCTTGCTTGCCGGCGCGTAGGTGCCTAAGTTGGCAATGCCGTCGCCGTAGCTGTACGTGGCATCGAACGCGAACGTAAAGCCCGTTTTCCCGTAACCGGCCTCAAGCGGCTTCATGGATGCGGGCAGCGTGCACGTGTCGCTGACGTCGCCGTTTTCGCTTACCAGCGTAAGCTGGTAGTACGATGACGCACCCGTTGCACGCGGCGTGATGACCACGCCCGAGCTTGTGGCGTACGGCGCGGTTGCCATGCGCCCCGCCGACTCGTAGGCCACCTCGCCGTCGGCGCTGCCCATAGAAGCGCGCTTGAGCTGCGCAATTTGCGACGCGGCGGTAACGGTGTTGTCAACTTTGGGCATGACCTGCCAAAACGCATGGCTGCCAACTGCGGCAATGGTGGGCGTTTCAAACTCGTCGGTGGAGCCCTCGTCAAGCTGCTGCACGCTTGACAGGCTGCCGCCGTCTGCACTGAGCTTTGCGGAAAACACGCGCCACACGCCGTTCATGATGTTGGCCTCGGTCCACACCACGCCCTGCGATGTGCAGCGCGCGTCGTACACCTCAAAGCCGTCGTCTTGGCCTTGCGCCTCCGGCAGCACCACGGTGTAGTTGCCCGAAGCAAGCGAAAGCGTGGCAACTTGCGCCAGCGGTTTGGCCTTTTCCGTGGGCAGCAAACAGCAGGCGAACGTGCTGTCGTTGGCGAACACTAGCGTGCCGTAGGGCAGGTCGTACTCGCCAAGCTTCGTCATGCAGTCGTCGGCGTTTTCCACCTGCGTTAAATCGGCGATGGACGATACGGCGTTGGTGGGCACCTTCAGCGTTTGGATGGTGGGCGTCTTCTCGCCCTGGCTGCTTACCACGGCGGCCGCTCCTGCGCCGGCGGCGGCCAGCACGCCTACGCCAAGCGCGCCCAGCAAAAGCCCACGGCGCGAAATAAGCGTTTGCCCGCCGTCGCCGGTAGAGGGGCGCGGCGTGCCGTGGCTGGTGGGAGCGCCGCCGGCAAGCCCGATGCCGCCGAGGCCCGGCGTGCCGGAAAGCGGGGTGGGCGTGGCGGAGCCAACATATGTGCCGCCTTCGCGCTGCGTGCGCACGTTGCCTACGCGTTGCGGCCGGCTGCTGCGGGCGGTGCCGCCAACGCGGCCCGCGTGGGCGCTGCGTGCGCCCGACGCCTGGCGGTTTGCGCGCGCCTGTGCGCTACGCCCGGTGCCAGCAGCGCCGCGACCAGCGGAAACCTTGCCTAAGCCAGCTGCACCCGAACGTGCGAAAGCGCCGCGCGACGGGCGGGCTGAGCTGCCAGCGCCCCTGTTCGCACGGGATGTTTGAGCGGTGCGGCGCGTGCCGCCGCCTTGAGATGTTCTGCGGGTTACCATGGCGGTAATTATGTCATTTCGCCAACAGGGGCGAAGCGGTTTGACTTCACTTGTTACAATAAACCCAAACACCATTCACCCATTGCGCCCAAAGGGGGACGCAGCGGGCTTTAACATGGACCGAACTTCCTAAGGAGTGAACCATGAGCAACGAAACGCGACGCATCCTGTTGGTTGAAGACGAGAAAGCCATCCGCGATGCCGTTACCGCCTATCTCGAACGTGAAAATTACTGGGTAACCGCCGTCGGCGACGGTCAGGAGGCCCTGGAGGAATTCTCCAAGCACCACTTTGACCTGGTCATCCTTGACCTTATGCTCCCGCGCGTGCCCGGCGAGCGCGTCTGCCGCGCCATCCGCGATAACTCCGATGTGCCCATCATCATGCTTACCGCAAAGGGCGAAGTGGAAGACCGCATCATCGGCCTGGAGCTGGGTGCCGACGACTACCTGGTGAAGCCCTTCAGCCCGCGTGAGCTGGTCGCTCGCGCCCGCGCGCTGCTGCGCCGCGTGCACGCCGACTCCGAGCCGCAGCGCGAGGTGCTGGAATTCGGTGAGCTCACCATCGACGTGTCCGGCCACAAGGTTATGGTTTCCGGCAAGGAAATCGACCTTACGGCCAGCGAGTTCAAGCTGCTCACCACGCTGTCGCGTTACCCGGGCCGCGTGTACTCGCGCATGGAGCTGGTGGAAAAGGTGCTCGGTTACGACTTCGAGGGCTACGAGCGCACCATCGACTCCCACGTGAAGAACCTGCGTGCAAAAATTGGCGACAACCCGCGCAACCCCAAGTGGCTGCACACCGTGCACGGCGTGGGTTACCGCTTCGAGGACCCCACCAAGCAGGGCCAGTAACACCCCATCGCTAGCCAGCGCGCGGCTGGCAGCGTCGGCCGCGCCTTACCGTTCGCAACGAAAGGCTGCGTGCCCACGTGGATACCAACACAACGCAAGACGCTCCAACAACCGGCTCCGCACCCACGGGGCCGGTTGTGGTTGAGCGTCCTTCCGAAGAAAAGAAAAAGCCGCGCAAAAAGCTGTTCCGAGGCGTGCGCGATTGGTGGAACAACCTTACGTACACCTCGCGTATGACCATGGCGTTTGCCCTGATAGCGGCCATGACCGCCATGGTTGCCATCGGCGTGCTGTCGTTTGTGTGGCAGCAACACTTCCATACTTACACGCAAGAGAACATGAAGTCGCTGGCCGAGAGCACGGCAACGCGCATCGAAGAGGTGTATAGCACCTCGCACACGCTGCACGACCCGCAAATCGAGGCGGTGGCGAAATACGCCGAAAGCCTGAACAGCGGCGTGGGCGTGGCCATTATCGACAACACCACGGGCAAGGCCGTGTACGATTCGTCGGCCGTTTCCATTGACGACGACGGCGGCACGAAAAGCGGCATGACGTCAAGCAGCGGCTCGTCGTCAACCGGCTCAAGCTCCAGCCGCACGTTGGCCCCGCCGGCAACTGCCAGCCAGCAGTTCACCAGCGCGCCCATCGAGTACGGTGGCACGGCTGTGGGTTCGGTGCGCATTTGGGTGTACGGCAGCGAAAGCCTGCTCACGCAAGCCGACGAGCAGTTCTCCAACAACTCCTACCAGGCAATGGTGTTCGCCACGGTGCTGGCCATCGTGCTGGCGTCGTGCATCGGCTTTCTGTTCGCGCGCACGCTGGTGCGGCCCATCAACACCATGGCAAGCACGGCGCGCGCTATCAAGGAAGGTAACTTGTCGGCTCGCACGGGCATCCGCGGCGAGGACGAAATCGCGCGCTTGGGCATGACGTTCGACGCCATGGCCGACTCCATCGAGCGCGACCGCAAGCTGGAGCGCCGCCTTACCACTGACGTGGCGCACGAGCTGCGCACGCCGCTTATGGCCATCCAGGCAACGGTCGAGGCTATGGTCGACGGCGTGTTCGAGCCGTCCGAAGAGCGTCTTGAAACGGTGAACGCCGAGGTCCAGCGCTTAAGCCGCCTGGTAGACGCTATTCTAAAGCTCTCGCGCCTGGAAAACCGCAGCACGCCCATGAAAAAGGAAGTGCTCGACGTGGGCGACCTGATCAGCGGCATCATCGCCACGCATGAGGCTTACGTGTCCGATTCGGGCCTGAAGCTCATCTACGAAGTGGAGCGCGGCGTGCGCGTGCGCGGCGACGCCGACATGATTCGCCAAGCCACGGCCAACCTCATTTCCAACGCGGTACGCTACACTCCCGAGGGCGGTACCATCACCGTAAGCGTGTCCAGCCACAACGACAAAGCGGCCATCGCCGTGCGCGACACGGGCATCGGCCTGACGCCCGAGGAAGCCAAGATGGTGTTCAGCCGCTTCTGGCGCGCCGACGCCGGCCGCACGCGTGAAAGCGGCGGGCTGGGCATCGGCTTGTCGGTGGTGAAGGAAATCGTCGATCGCCACAACGGCTTCGTTACCGTTGAAGGCGAAAAGGACAAGGGCGCGTGCTTCACCATCAACCTGCCGCTGTACACCGAAGAGGAAGAGCAGAAGCAGCAGCGCAAGGAACAGCGCAAAGAGCAGCAGCAGCGCAAAGAACAGCAACAGCAGCAGCGCAAGGAGCAGCGCGAACAGCGCGAGCAGCAACGCCAGCAACAACGTCATGCGCAAAAAACGGGGATACCGTTCGGACGGTCGCACGACGACGAAAAATAGACCATAATAGGGAAGTTCGAAACACGCCGCAGGCGCGGCGCGGAACGTGGCTGCGCGCGGAGTGTGCGCAGCGGCAAACCGCATAGGAAGGAAAAGGCAGGCATGAGCGGAATCGACATCAAGCCAGACGCACAGGGCAAGGTGCGCGACATCTACGACCTGGGCGACAAGCTGCTGATGGTGGCAACCGACCGCATCTCGGCATTTGATTACATTCTTGAGGACGAAATCCCGCACAAGGGCGCCGTACTCACGCAAATCTCGCTGTTCTGGCTTGACCAGCTGAAAGACGTTATCGGCAACCACCTGATCAGCGCCGACGTGGCCGACCTGCCCGAGCAGTTCAAGCCCTACGCCGATTACCTGCGCGGCCGCTTCATGCTGGTGAAAAAGGCGCAGATGTTCCCCATCGAGTGCATCGTGCGCGGTTACCTTGCCGGCAGCGGCCTGAAGGAGTACCAGAAGCAGGGCACGGTGTGCGGCATCAAGCTTCCCGAAGGCCTGGTGAATTCCTCGAAGCTGCCCGAACCCATTTTCACGCCTTCCACGAAAGCTGAAATCGGCGACCACGACGAGAACATCAGCTTCGAGCGCTGCGCGGAAATCATCGGGCAGGACGCCGCTGCGCAGCTGCGCGACCTGGCCATCAAGGTGTACTCCACCGCGCGCGACCATGCGGCGGAAAACGGCATCATCATTGCCGACACCAAGTTCGAGTTCGGCGTCATCGACGGCGAAATTATCCTGGCCGACGAGGTGCTCACGCCCGACTCAAGCCGTTTCTGGCCGGGCGATGCCTACGAACCGGGCCGCGACCAGGCCAGCTTCGACAAGCAGTACGTGCGCGACTGGCTCAACGCCAACTGGGACCGCAAGGGCAACCCGCCGCATCTGCCCCAGGAAGTCATCGAGCGCACCAGCCAGAAGTACATCGCGGCGTACGAAAAGATTTCCGGCAAGAAATTCGAGTTTTAGAAAGCTCTGAGCTGACGAAACTTGAAAAGATAGCAAGCAACTGATTTTAGAAACGATACCTATGACGCAGAGAAACCCAATGAATGAGCGCTACCAGAACGACGACCACAAGGGTGCCACGCGCAAATCCGCAGCTTCGGCGAAGCCGGCCACCAAAGCTGCTTCCTCGGTGCGCATTCAGCCTACCGAGAAAACGCCGCAGCAGAAGAAGGCCGAGCGCAAGCAGCAGCGCGCCAAGCAGCAAGAACGCGATCGCCAGTTCTACAACCCGCCCACGGCCGAGTACAAACGCCTGCGCAAAATCTGGTGGGTGTGCCTCATTTCTGCCATCGTGCTCACCTGCATCAGCTTTGCGGGTAACAGCTTCGGTCTTCCGGCGGTGGTTACGTATGTCACGCTAGCACTTGCGTACATCGCCATCATCGCAGCGCTGTACGTTGACTTCTCGAAATGCCGCAAGGCGCGTCAAAAGTACGCCGACGAGGTGCTGAACCATCCCACGAAGGAGCAGCGCAAGGCCGAAAAGCAGGCGAAGGCCCAGCAGCGCGAGGCGCAGAAGCAGGTTGCCGAGGCGCCAGCCGAGCCTGAGAAGAAAAAGGGCTTGTTCGGCTTCGGCAAGAAGAAAAGCGAATAACGCGACCAAGCAGGTTTCACACCCGCTTGCGTCCTGGTAAGGCAAGTTTGCAAGCGGGCGCCCACGCGGTGCCCGCTTGCGTTTTCGGAAGGGCGCACCCGCGCCCGGCACACGACGTACAGAAAGGACGTCCATGGTTTCCCGCATCTATGTGGAGAAGAAGCCCGGCTTCGACGTTGAGGCTCAGCAGCTTGCGCACGAGCTGCGCAGCATCCTGGGCATCACCTCGCTTGAGGGGCTGCGCCTGGTGAACCGCTACGACGTGGAGGGCATCTCGGCCGAGCTGTTCGAGCAGTGCGTGCCTACCGTGTTCAGCGAGCCGCAGGTTGACACCGCAACCGCCGAGCTGCCGCAGACAGGCGGCGCGCACGTATTCGCCGTGGAGTTCCTTCCTGGCCAGTTCGACCAGCGCGCGGCTTCGGCCAGCGAGTGCATTCAGCTGATCAGCCAAGGCGAGCGCCCCGAGGTGCGCAGCGCGAAGGTGTACTTGCTCACCGGTCCGTTGACCAGCGAAGACGTGGACGCCATCAAGCACTACGTCATCAATCCCATCGAGGCGCGCGAGGCGTCGCTTGAACCGCGCGAAACGCTGGCCATGGCGCAGCCGCAGCCGGCGCCGGTGGAGGTGCTCGAGGGCTTTTTGGACCTTACGCCCGATCAGCTGCAGACGTTCATCGACGAACGCGAGCTTGCCATGGACGAGGCTGACCTGGCGTTTTGCCAGCAGTACTTCCAAAGCGAAGGCCGTTGCCCCACCATCACCGAAATCAAGATGATCGACACTTACTGGTCAGACCACTGCCGCCACACCACGTTCGGCACGGAAATGACGAACGTCACCATCGACGACGACCGCGTGCAGGCGGCGTACGACCAGTACTTGGACATGCGCCACGAACTGGGCCGCGACGCCAAACCGGTGTGCCTGATGGACATGGGCACCATCGGC
>DJEE01000075.1:182-4961 GCA_002431805.1 Eggerthellaceae bacterium UBA5906 | reverse complement strand
GCCGACCCATGGTGGAACGCCGCCGCACAGCAGCAAGCAACCGACCGCGCGCACCGCATCGGTCAAACGCGCGTGGTAAGCGTTCAGAAAGTAATCGCGAAAGGCACCATCGAAGAGCGCATCTTGCATCTGCAAGAAGAGAAAAGCAAGCTTGCCGACCAGGTGATCGGCGCGAGCGGCATGTCGCTTGCAAACTTGAGCACCGAAGAGCTGCTTGACTTGCTAGGAGAATAAAAGAGCGGCCTTAAACGGCCGCTCTTTTCGCATTTGCAGCACCTTAGAACTTTCTGAAGCGCTGATAACGCTGGTCAAGCAGCTCTTGTTCGCTTAAGCTGCACAGTTCGGCAAGCGTATCTTGCACGTATGCAGCCACGTTGCGCTCGGCAACGTCGGGGTTTTCGTGCGCGGGCTTGGGGCCTTCCGAAACAACATCGTCGACGATGCCCAGCTCGTGCGATTCCTGCGCACTCATTTTCATAACTGCAGCTGCCTCAGGCGCGCGCGTGCGGTCCTTCCACAGAATGGAAGCGAACCCTTCAGGCGACAGCACTGAATATACCGCATGTTCCTGCATTGCCACGCGGTTGGCCACCGCCAACGCCAGCGCGCCGCCCGAGCCGCCTTCGCCAAGCAGCACCGTGACAACCGGCACCTTCAACCCCGCCATGGCAACCAGGTTGTCGGCGATGGCGTTGCCTTGCCCGCGCTCCTCAGCCTCGGTACCGCAATAGGCACCCTGCGTGTCAACCAGGCACACCACCGGCCGCTTGAACTTTTCGGCCTGGCGCATCAACCGCAGCGCCTTGCGATAGCCCTCAGGCTGCGGGCACCCGAAATTGCGATGAATGCGCTCTTGCAGGTTTTCGCCCTTTTCCTGGCCTATTATCGTAACAGCGCGGCCGTCGATCCAGCCGATGCCACCCACAATTGCGCCATCGTCGCCAAAGGAGCGATCGCCGTGCAGCTCCACGAACCCTTCTACCATGGTGCGAATATAGGCAACCGCCGTGGGACGATGCACGTTGCGCGCCAGCTGCACGCTTTGCCATGCGCGGTTCTCATCCCCCTGGCTTACCACATCGGCCGCATCCGGAGCAGGCGTGCCGTTCACCTCAAGCGACGAACCGCCTTCCGCGTCAAAGCCGCCTTGCTCGATGGCACGCTTGATGCGCTTGCTGGCGCTTGTTTGCCTGCTGCCCGGGCACAGCGCCTGCGGCAGCGCTCCGCGCAGTTTTCCCCATACGCGCATCTCATCGGCAGAAAGCGGCTCGGGCTTCAAATTTGCGTACGTCACCGTATTGTACGTTGCGGTGCCGTTGTTCAAGTTATCGCAAACCGCCTGATAGGAAATGAGGATGTCGCGGTCGCCCGCGTTGTGCTCAACGCCTGCGGCCTCGCGCGAGGTTGCCAAATGCAGCGCCAAAATGTTCGCAAGCGTGCGACGCAGCTGCGAGCGCTCAACGATGGCATCGATAAGGCCGTGCTCAAGCGCAAACTCAGCCGTCTGAAAACCTTCGGGCAGCTCTTGGCGAATGGTGTCGCGGATGACGCGCTGACCAGCAAAGCCGATAAGCGCATGCGGCTCAGCAAGGATGATGTCACCGTCCATGGCAAACGACGCCGTCACGCCACCGGTGGTTGGGTCGGTAAGCACGGAGATGTACGGCAGATGGGCCTGCCCGTGACGCTGAATCGCGCACGAGGTTTTCGCCATTTGCATAAGCGACACCAAACCCTCTTGCATGCGCGCACCGCCCGAAGCAGTGAACACGATTACGGGCAAGTGCAGCTTCGTTGCGCGTTCGAACAGGCGCGTGACCTTCTCGCCCACCACGTTGCCCATCGACCCCATGAAAAACGTTGACTCCATGATGCCGATAGCGCAACGCAGGCCGGCGATGCAGCCTTCGCCCGTGCGCACGCCCTCTTCAAGCCCCGATTTTTCGCGCTGCGCGGCAAGCTTGTCCAGGTAACCGGGAAATTGCAGCGGGTCGGTTTCCTCAAGCGCCGCATCCCATTCGATGAACGAGCCCGCATCCAGCAAATCGTCGATGCGCTCAAAAGACGTCATGCGCAAATACTCGCCGCACGAAGGACACACGAAATGTCCCGCCGCCAAGCTTACGCTGTCGAACTTCAACCCGCAGTGCTTGCAGGTACGCCACACACCATGCGTGCAATCTGCCTGATCGGGGGTGCACAGCACCCAACCCAGTTCAACGGAGTTCCCCAACGGCCGAAACACGCGCAGGCCCGCTTCGGCAGCTCGGGCCAAAAACGTGTCGACATGAGCAAGCGCGCACGCTTCTTCACCCAACAGCACCACCGAAGCCTTGCTTGCGCGAGCTGCTTCAAGCACCGCATAGCTGTTCGCGAACAGCGCATCTGCCGCTTTCTCCCCCAAGTTTACACGGCAATCCGCCATGCGCAGATACGCCTCGTTGCGCTTGTCGTCGGTGTACACGATGGCAGCCGCCATGCCCGCATCCTGTACGGCCAAAATGGTCTTTTTCGCCACACGCCCGCGCATCACGATAAGTGCAACGGGCGCGGTTTCATCCTCAACGCGCTCCGCGGGAAGCGATGGGGCAATATCCGCCGCAGTCCCGATATACGTGGACATATCGGCCGCATCCACAGCGTTCGGCGCAACAACCGAGTGCGTGCGAGCCTCTTCGGCAATGCGCGTGAGACGGTACGCCACATCGGTATCGGGCTTTGCAGGTGTCGAAGATGCCTGCGGCGTCTGCACAAGCGCCCCCTTGTTGTCGAACACAAGATACCCAGCATCCGTACGCTTCATCGCGCTGCCTTTTCCGCTTTTGCCATCACGTACTTTTGCGTTGCCGTTGCGGCAACCTTGTCCCCCACCATGGCCTGCACCTCGGCAACTACCATGCGCGAGGAATTCTTCGTGATGGTGGCCTCAAGCACCAGCGTGTCGCCCGGGCACACCTGGTTGCGGAACTTCGCCTTATCGATGCCGGCAAAAAAGCCCAGCGCGCCTTCGTCGCCGCGGCCCACCAGCGCGCAGAACGACGCAGCCTGCGCCAGCGCCTCCATGATGATGACGCCCGGCAGCACCGGATGTTCCGGGAAATGACCGGCGAACAGCGGCAGATTCGGGTCTACATCAAGCTCAGCCACAATGTGCTGACCCGGCTCGCACGAAATCACGCGGCTTACCCACACAAAGGGATCCCGGTGCGGCAGCACCTGTTCAATAACCTCACGCCCGCAAGGATAATGAATGTCTTCCATAGTTGTTCCTTTTACTTTCAATACATCGCAAGATTGCGCAGCGTTGAGTGGTCCGGCTGCCGTTAGACAGACGGAGCTTCGTACGGCGAAATCGCCAGAACTGCGTTATGGCCGCCAAAGCCCAGCGAGTTTGACAGCGCAACCTTTTGCGGGTAGTTCATTTTCGCTTCCGTAAGCACGTTCACAGGGCAATCGGGGTCGGCCTGAGCGAAACCTGCGGTAGGCGGCACGCAGCTGTTGGCCACGGAAAGCGCCGTAACTACGGCTTCAACAGCGCCCGCCGCGCCAAGTGTGTGGCCCGTGCAGCCCTTCACGGACGTAACGGGAATCTCATGCCCGGCTTCTTCGCCCGCCAGCGCCACTAACGCATGAGCCTCAGTGGAATCATTCGCCGGCGTAGAGGTACCGTGAGCGTTCAAATGACCCAAATCGGCAACAGTGAAACCACCTTCGGCAAGGGCCTGTTCCATGGCGCGCTTGATGCCCGCGCCCGTGGGATCCGGAGCCGTCATGTGATACGCATCGCCCGTAGAGCCGAAGCCCGTGATTTCCGCAAGGGGCTTCGCGCCGCGCGCCAGCGCGTGCTCAAGCGACTCGAGCACCACTACCGCCGCGCCCTCACCGGCCACAAAACCGCTGCGGCGAACGTCAAACGGCATGGACGCCTGCGCGGGGTCTTCAGCACGCGTGAGCGCGCCCAAATTCGTAAAGCCGGCAATGCAAATAGGGTTCACCGACTCCTCGGTGCCGCCCGCAAGGGCCATATCGGCATACCCATGGCGAATGGAGCGCACAGCGGAACCGATGCTGTGAGCGCCGGTTGCGCACGCGGTGGACACATCGACGCATTCGCCGCGCATGCCATAGCGAATAGCAAGGTGACCTGCAGCCATGTTGCCGATCATCGTGGGGATGAACAGCGGGTTCACGCGCTTAGGGCCTTTTTCGTCAAGCGTGCGGAAACCCTTTTGCAGCTCATCGATGCCACCGATGCCCGAGCCGATGACAACCGCGGCGCGATCGGCATCCTCGTGCTCCATGTCAACGGCCGCCTGAGCCATGGCCTCATCGGCAGCGATGATGGCGTACTGCACGAAACGCTCGAAGCGACGCGCTTCCTTTTTCGTCAAACCGTGCTCGGTTGCATCGAACGCGGGCACTTCTGCCGCAATGCGCACTTCATAGTCCGACACGTCGAAACGCTCGATCGGACGTATGCAACAGCGCTTGTTCATAACGGCGTCCCACAGCGCGTCAACGCCGATGCCCGCCGGCGTAACCGCGCCCATGCCCGTGATGACCACGCGCTGCGTGCCGTCCGCGCGGCGCGTATGCGCAGGATCGAACTGCTCGCTCATAGTGCCAAACCTCCATCGATGCAAATAACCTGCCCAGTAATGTAACCTGCTTGCTCGCTGGCCAGAAAACGAACCAGGTGCGCAACGTCTTCGGGCGTGCCGAAACGTTTTGCGGGAATTTGCGCTCCAATGGCTTCGTGCTGCTTCTCGGAAAGCGCAG
>DJEE01000075.1:0-143 GCA_002431805.1 Eggerthellaceae bacterium UBA5906 | reverse complement strand
GAAAGCGCATCGGTCATATCGGTGGTGATAAAGCCCGGCGCCACCGCATTCGCCGTCACGCCGCGTGCGGCAAGTTCGCGCGCCACCGTTTTGGTAAGGCCGATAACGCCTGCTTTCGAAGCCGCGTAGTTCGCCTGGCCGGC
>DJEE01000173.1:9217-9408 GCA_002431805.1 Eggerthellaceae bacterium UBA5906 | reverse complement strand
TGCGTGCTCACGCGCGGCCACATGTTCGATCCCGAAAGCTGTGTGTGGGCGGTGCGCCACGGTGTGCACTACGTGGGCATGATGGGTTGTGCGGGCAAGAACTCCACCGTACACGACCTGGTGCTGGCTCGCGGCGCTACCGAGGCAGATTGGGAGCGCATCAAGCGTCCCATCGGCCTGAAATTCGGTGC
>DJEE01000173.1:1080-9092 GCA_002431805.1 Eggerthellaceae bacterium UBA5906 | reverse complement strand
CAAGCCTGGGCAGGGCATGAGTCAAAAGTAACTGGGCCTCTTTGGCTCATTTTGTGGCAACACGCGGGCGGCGCTTTGGCGCTCATGTCCGCTTTGCGATAGGAAACGGTAAAAGGTTAGGAGCAAGTAAGTGGCAGATCCCAAGGTCAAGCGCGTACTTATTTCGGTGACGGACAAAACGGGCGTCGTTGAGTTCGCGCGCGCCCTGCACGACGAGTTCGGCGCGGAAATCATCTCCACGGGCGGCACGGCGCGCGTTATCGCCGAAGCCGGCGTGCCGGTTACGCCCATCGACGAGGTGACGAAGTTCCCCGAGATGATGGACGGCCGTGTGAAAACGCTGCACCCGATGGTGCACGGCGGGCTTTTGGCCAAGCGCGACAACCCCAAGCACATGGCGGAGGCCGCCGAGCACGGCATCAAGATGATTGACATGGTGGTTGTGAACCTGTACGCCTTCGAGAAAACGGTGGAGTCGGGCGCGGACTTCGGCACGTGCATCGAGAACATCGACATTGGCGGTCCTTCCATGCTGCGCAGCGCCGCGAAAAACTTCGAGAGCGTCACCGTGGTCACCGACCCCGAAACCTATGACGACATCCTGGATGAAATGCGCGAAAACGACGGCGCCACCACGCGCGACACGCGCATGGAGCTGGCGCTTGAGGTGTTCGAAACCACGAACGCCTACGACGGCGCCATTGCCGACTTCCTGTTCGATCAGATTCAGGCTGCGCACCCTCACGAGCACGGCGAGGGCTGCGGTTGCGGTTGCGAAGAGGGCGAAGGCCAGGGCGAGTTCCCGCCCGAGTGCGCGCTGTACATGGAAAAGCAGCAGGACCTGCGCTACGGCGAAAACCCGCATCAGCAGGCCGTGTTCTACCGCGTGGACGAGTTCGCCCAGGAGCACAGCCTGGTGAACGCTGAGCAGCTCAACGGCAAGGAGCTGTCGTACAACAACATCCTTGATACCGACGCGTGCTGGTCGCTCGTGCGCGAGTTCGACGAGCCGGCCGTTATTATCCTGAAGCACCAAAACCCCTGCGGTTCGGCCACGGCTGCCACCATCGCCGAGGCCTACGACAAGGCGTTCGCGTGTGACCCGAAAAGCGCGTTTGGCGGCATCATTGCTGCAAACCGCGAGGTCACGCTGGAAATGGTGCAGCACATCAACGAGAACCACCAGTTTGTGGAGGTGCTCATTGCTCCCGAGTTCGAGTCTGCCGCGCTGGAGCTTTTGCAGCAGAAGAAGAACTTGCGCGTGCTGCGTACCGGCGGCGTTGACGCGCCGGCAGCCGTGGAGGTGCGCAGCGTTGACGGCGGCGTGCTGGTGCAAGACGTGGACCGCGTGACCGAGGACCCGGCAACGTTCACCGTTCCTACCGACCGCAAGCCTACCGATGCCGAAATGCACGAGCTCATGTTCGCGTGGCGCGTGTGCAAGGGCGTGAAGTCCAACGCCATTTTGGTGTCGCGCGATCATGCCGGCATTGGCATGGGGCCTGGTCAGCCTAACCGCGTGGACAGCGCGCTTTTGGCATGCAAGCGTGCGCACGAGGCGTGCGAGCGCATGGGCGTGGAGGCCAAGGGCCTCGTGTGCGCGTCCGACGCGTTCTTCCCGTTCCGCGACAACGTGGACACGCTGGCCGAGTGGGGCGTGACCGCCATCATCCAGCCTGGCGGCTCCATCCGCGACGACGAGTCCATCCAAGCCTGCAACGAACACGGCATCGCCATGGTCTTCACCGGCCACAGGCACTTCCGTCACTAGTTGGGAGTTGCAGGCGTTTTGCGGCTGGCGAAAATGCGGCTGCGAATTGCTCGGACCTCGAGGGAGTTTACAAAGCGTTACGGAAAGCGGCTTGCCCCAGGGCAAGCCGCTTTCCGTATAATGCAGCCATACCAGCAAAGCCCGTCCCGTCTGGTGGTCAAGCTTTCAGGGAGTGCGGGCGGCGCGGTTTAGCGAATTACCGGGTCGGGTGCCCGTCCGACCCGAGATTTTCTTCCGCTTCCATCCGTTGCAGTTTATGTTCCTTAACCAGTACCAGGATTAAACCCAGCACTGTGGCGCCGTTTGCCGACTTTTGCATTCCTTTGGCGCATCTCGTGCTTATTTCGTCTGCGCTTTTTGACGAATGCGTGACATTGGCGTGGCGGCGGTTACGCGGCGGGTGGCGTCCCGTATAGTCAGCGTTATGAAAAAATCTGAAGCACTTAAAATACTGGGTCTGGCCGATGGCGCTACCGACGATGACATCAAGAAAGCTCATCGCAAACTGGTTATTGCGCACCACCCCGACAAGTTCCCGCTTGATTCTAAGGAACATGCCGAGGCCGAAGAGCTCACCAAGCAAATCAACGAAGCGCGCGACGTGCTGATCAACCGTAGCTGGACGCCGGAATTCGACCCGCGCCGCGACCCGCGCCCGTATGCGGGCAACCCCTATGCACATCCGTCGGGATCGGCGGGACAGGGCGGCGCTTCTGGTCAGGGCGACCCCTTCGACCCGTTTGCTGGCTGGCCGTTCGGCAGCGCCACGCAGGGGCAAACCACGTACGTGTGGACTAGCTGGGACGACATCTTCAGCGGCGCGTCTGGCGCGCAGCGTACGAGCTCCGGTTCGACTCAGGCCGGCACCGGCCAACGTTCCGGTTCCGAATGGCCGTTTGGCGGCTTTAGCGTGGAATACGACCCTTTCGATCCGTTTGCGCCGTTTCGTGCCACGCGCGCGCAGGAGCAAACGAGTGAGCAGGTGTTCGATCAGGCCAAAAAAGGCTTGCGCAATGAGGCGGTAATGGTTGCCGTCAAGGTTGCGGCACTTGCTGTGTTGTCCATTGCGGGCTCGTCGGCTACGGGGCTGTTCTTGTATGTGATGGCGTCGATCATCTATGGGATGTACAAGCGCATGGGAAGCATGCTGGTCATGCTGTTGGTGCCCATCATGATCTTCGGCGCTCCGCTTATCTTCATGCTTGCGCCACGCAACGGTTTCGTCGGCGCCCCGCTTACGTTCGCGTTCTTGATTTCGGTGCTGTTCGACGTGCAAAACATCCGCGACAAATGGCGCGTATACAGTGCGGCGAAGGTGGGGCTGTAGCAAAAGAGCTTGGGATGAGTTCCCATTTCGGGCCCATTAGGGGTTCGGCCCGGAAGTTGCCCTTTTGATTGGAAGCGTGCGTTCAAATGGTTGCCTGAACGGGGTTCGTTGTCGGATTCGCCTTGCAAGCTGCCAAAATTTTCGGTTGTGTGTTCGTTTGGACGGCCATGGACGCCTTATCAGCTTTTTGCTGTATGGTTCAGCTGGCTGTTGCGCGGATATGACTGCGAATGATTCGATTATTACATTTCGGTCCACCCATGGCTTTGGTTGAACACACACTGGCGAAAATTTTGGCAGCTAGCGGAAGGAAACGGACGTAACGGCGAACCCCAAGGCTGCTGCAACTAACGTGCTGGCGTACGTTGCTGCAAGGTAAACCGCTCCGAGGCCCGGTTGGCCCTGCCTAACCAGGTCAACCGCATCGCAGTTCATGGTTGACAACGTTGAAAAACCGCCCAGAAAGCCCATGGTCAGCGCGGTGTATGCCGCTTGCGACAGCGCAACGCTGGCGGCCAACGCGCATCCGGCGATGGTGCACGCTGCTAGGTTCACCAGCAACGTGGGCCACGGAAATGGGCTTGCAAGCTTCGGCTTTAAGTGCACAAGCGCTTTGTGACGGCACAAAGCGCCCACGGCGCCGCCGATTCCCACCAGCGCAAAGGTAAGCGGTGTCATTATAAGCCGCCTTTCTTTTGTGCGCTGCTATCAAGCGCGCTGGCAACCTTGTTGCCAGCTAGTGCGGCACCGAACGTAGAGAATACGGTGGTGAACAGATATAATGCAAACATGCCATAGCGGCCTTGCATCAAAAATGCGAGGTTTTCCGTGGAAAACGCCGAAATGGTGGTAAACGCCCCGATAAGTCCCGTGCCCATCGACTTCACCAGCGGCGCGGGCAGGTTTTTGCGATGCGCTACGTACTGATTGATAATCTCAAGCGTAAAGCAGCCGAAGATGTTCACGATAAGCGTTGCCGCCGGAAACCCGCCATCGGCCGGCAGCACCGTCTCCAGCGCATAGCGCAAACTAGCGCCAATAAACCCCATGAACAGCACCAACGGCGTAAGCGAGTGCGGATTGCGCAACGTGCGCCCAACCACATCGGAAACATGTGCGTGCAAAACCCTATCTTCCTTCCAGACAAGCTGTCCCACACACAAGTATACCGCGCCGCGCAAGATGCCTATTCTGCACGTGTGCGCGCCGCCAGCCGCCGTGCACACGTGGGGAGTGCGGGCATTGCTGTACGTTGTTACCTGCAGCTTGCAGTGAAAGCAGCTTGCGGTGTGCTGGTCTTGACGCGTTGGTGCTGCGGAAACACGCCGTTCGCGCCATCCCTGCGCTTGTTCGCTGGGGGTTTGGCGTAGGGTGCGGCCTGCGGCACTTTTTGGTGCGCGGGCGGGGGTATACTGTTCGCTTGGAATTGCGCGTGATGGGCGCGTGTTGAGCGAACGCTGGGAGGAGTCTGCCGTGGTCATTCTTGACAAGCCGTACGCATCGCCGCAGCTGTTGGAATGGCTGGAAGCTTCTCGGCATCCGGTGCTGCGCAACGCGTTTTCGTGTGCGGCGGCGCTGCGTTCCGGTCGCGACTTGCACTTGGTTGACGCTGCCGAGGCAACGGCGCGTCTTGACGCGGGCGAGCGCGTGTACACGAACTCCGAAAACACGCTGGAGTGGATTTGCGCGCACACGTCGAACAGGCAGCTGGTGGACGCCATTGCCACGTTTAAGGACAAAGTTGCCATGCGCACGTTGCTGGCCAGCATGGGCGAAAGTTTCTTTTTCCGTGCTTGTACGGCTGATGAACTGGGCGAACTTGATTTTGCTGCCCTTGAGCCGCATGTGCCGTTTGTGGTGAAGCCGGTGCGCGGGTTTTGCAGCATGGGCGTGCACGTGGTGCGCAGCCGCGCGGACTGGGAAGCTGCGCTTGCCGATTTTGCGGCGAACGCCAGCACGTGGGCGTCTATGTACCCCGATGCGGTGGTTGCGGGCGGCAGCTACATCCTGGAGCAGTACATCACGGGCCAAGAATACGCGTTCGATGCGTTTTTCGACGAGACGGGCAAAGCGCACGTGCTTAACGTGCTCCGCCACGATTTTGCGGGGCCGCATGACACGTCCGACCGCATGTGCACCACGTCAGCTGCCCTTGTGCGCGAGCATGCGCCGGCGTTCGAGGCGTGGCTTACGCGTGTAAACTCCCTGGTGGAGGCGCGAAATTTCCCCGTGCACGTTGAGGTGCGCGTGGATAAGGCGGGCATCATCCGCCCCATCGAGTTCAACCCGCTGCGCTTTGCGGGTCTTGGCGGCACCGATGTGGCGCAGCACGCGTTCGGCTTTCGCACCTACGAGGCGTTCCTTGAGGACAAGCTACCCAACTGGCAGGCAGCGTTTGCGTATGCCGGCAACCACGTGTACACCATGTCGCTGCTCAATCCGCCTACGGGCATAACGGGCGAAGAATCGTTTGATTACCAGACGTTTTCCCAGTGTTTTGCGAGCGTGTTGGAATTGCGTCAGTTCGATGTTCCCACGTTCGGCTGCTACGGCTTTTTGTTTATCGAAACAGATGAAAACCCGCAGGGTGCGGCCGAGCTTGATTTTCTTATGCACACCAACCTGCGCGAGTTTATAAGCGGCCCGACAAGTCCTGCGCATGCGCCGGCAAACGAAGCGGCAAGTAAGGCGGCCAGATGAAATTCAACGTGAAAAACCTGTTTATGGGCGTGGTTCTTATCATCGTGCTGGCGGTGGTATTTTTGCGCGGCGACCAGCTGGTTGAGCTGGGCGAAACCATGAAGCAGGGAAGTCCGCTGCCGCTTTTGGCGGCCATTCTCACGCAGCTGTGCAAGTATTTCGCGCAAAGCTTTGCGTATTCGCGCAGCTTTGCGGCTGTGGGTGAGCGCATGGATCCGAAATCCACGTTGCCGCTGGTGTTTGGCACGTTTTTCATGAACACCATCGCGCCGTCCATGAACCTGGCCGGCACCACGCTGGTGGTTGATGACGCGCGCAGGCGCGGCATCCCGGCAGGCAAGGCTACAGGCGCGGCCTTGCTCATGCAAATCACTATTGACGGTGCATTCTCCACGCTTATGATCTGCGCGTTTGTGTTCTTGGCGTTCACGGTTGGCTTGTCGCCGGTGTGGTTTTTGATGGGCATGGTGGTTATCTGCCTGGTGGGCGTTATGGTGACGCTGCTGGTGCTTGCGCACAAAAGGCCTGATGCACTTATGCGCGTGCTGGGGCCGGTTGAGCGGCTGAGCTGCAAGGTGGTAGGGCGCGTGCGCAAAAAGCCGCTCGCGCCGTGGGCCGACCGCATCGCAAAGGCGTTTTCCGAGGCTGCGGGCATGATTGGTCACAGCCCGAAGCCCACGTTGCAGGCGTACGGCTGCTCGCTTATCGCCAGCTTGTGCGAGCTTTCGTGCTTTACACTAGTGGGTATTGGCTTTGGCGTGGACAACGCGCCGGCGCTGGTGTGTGGGTATGTGGTGGCCACGCTGTTCGCCATGATTTCTATCACGCCGCAGGGCGTGGGTGTGGTGGAGGCTGCCGTGGTGGTGGCGTTCACCAGCTTTGGCGAATCGGCGGCGGCGGGCACGGCCATCGGCCTGGTGTACCGCGGCATCGTGTTCTGGATGCCGTTCATTATTGGCGCCGTGCTTATCAACACTACCAAGGCGTTCAAAGGCGACGTGAAGCAGGCAGCCTATGACCAGGACATGGGTGCGGTTGCAGGAACGGCGGCCACGGCGGCGCGTTTGGAAGAGGAAGCGCGTGCCGATGCGGAGCGTACGCGCAGGGAACAGGCGGCGCAGCAGGAACACCTAGCTCAGCAAGGGCGGCCGGTATCGCAAGACGCGGTGTCTGCTGGGTCGGCTGCTGACGTTGCGCCAGGGCCGCTTCGGGAGGTTGCCGCGGCGGCTGAAGGTGCCGCAACCGAGCCGTTTCAGGAGGCGTCTGTGTCGTCTGAAGTTCCCGGTGGGCAGTCGCTTCCATCACAAAAGGAATAACTTGTTGAGCCAATGCGTCATAGAACTTGACAATAGCGTTTGCCCGTGAGCGCGTTGCATGCTGGACGATGGACACGCTTGCCGAATTGTCCGGCGAAGGGGCATCGGCGCAACCGTATACTGATTGTCGAACCAAGTACAGGTCGGGGCCGCGCTTGTGTGCGGTCCCTTTCGTTATCGGGAGGAACCTTATGACGCTGCTTGACACCTTGGGCATCGAAACTGTAAGCGTTGAGAAGAACCGCGTGGAGATGCGCATGCCCGTGCGTCCGGAAATCTATCAACCACATGGGTTTTTGCACGGCGGTGCAACCATCGCGTTGCTTGAGTCTTGCGCGTCGCGCGCGGCTGAGGAGCTCACCGATTTCGACAAAGAGCTCATTTTCGGCCTGGAAACCACCATTCGCCACAAGAAAGCGCGCAAAGATGGTCTGATCACCGGCGTGGCCGAACTTGAGCGCGAAGAGCCTTCATACGGCGGTCGCAAGCAGTTCTGGCACGTTATTGCCACTGACGAGGTGGGCGATACCATTTCCGAAGGCACGTTCATTACGAAAATCGTCACGAAAGAGCACTTCGCCGAAAAGCAGCGCAAGCAGGCCGAGGCGCATAAGGGCTAACAAGCTTGTTTCGCATGCCGTGCGGGTGTCCGCGCGGCATGTTTTGCTTTCACGATATGGCGATATAACCGTGTAGTATCCCGTGCTCGTGCGGCCCGTGTTGCGGTGTCGAACGAGCATTAGAGCTTAAGGAGGTAACCATGGCAGCACCTGAAGGACCTATGAAAGAGCACGTGCGCATCAGCTTGCCCATGCTGTACGAGCGTAACCGTGCCTACATCAACGATTTGAACCCGGTGGAAATTGAGCCGGGTTATACGCGCAGCACGGTAACGGTG
>DJEE01000173.1:0-1022 GCA_002431805.1 Eggerthellaceae bacterium UBA5906 | reverse complement strand
CCGAAAACGCCATGAACACCGGTGGCGGCACGTTCGGCGGTTTTCTGATGGCCATTATCGATGTGGTGGGCTCTACGATTACCTGGTCGTACGGCAAACACGCCGTTACGCAAACGTGTGACGTGAACTTCATTCGCGGCGTAAGCATTGGCGAGAAGCTGGTGCTTGAAGCGCGCAACGTGCACATCGGTCGCACCACGTGCGTGTCCGAAGTGGTGGTGAAAGACGAAGCGGGCAAAGTGCGTCTGACCTCAACCTGCACCCTGCACATTATGGCCGACATCAAACCCGACGACGCCATCGTGCAGGAAGCCTACAAGCTGTTCGGCTGCGCGTAAGCGCAGTGCAATGAAGGCTACCTACCTGTCTAAGGCGCCAAAGTTTGTTCGGGAAAGGCGTTCGTGAATAACAGTGCTTGTTTGCAACGCAAAAGGCCCCTGCGGGGGCTGGATTCGCGTTGCAAGGGGGTGGGGAAACGAATCCTGCCTTCGCAGGGGCCTTTTGCTAGGGCCAGGTGAGACTTGCGTTCATCTTGCCCGACATTTTGCCGCATACAGCCTGTTCAATACCTTGAAGCAGGGTCGGAAAGCATTGCTTTCCGACCCTTAGCCGTGTTAGTAGATGCCGAATACCGAGACGCCTGCCAGGTAGAACACCGCGCGCAGGCAAATGGCGCCAACGGCGGCGCATATCGCAGCGGCTGTGCCGTATACCTTCCAGTTGCCGGTCTTCTTGCCCATTAGCGCACACACGATAGGCGCAATGCAGCCGATCACAATCATGATAAGCGTCGGCACCAGGCTTTCACCGCCGAAGATGTTCAAACCCGAAGCGGTGATGTCCTTCATGGGGTGGGTAAGGTCGTAGTAGTTGCCTACTTCGCTTACGTGCGTCATGTTGATGGTCAGCGCAGCAACGATGGATGCAACGGCGTTGATGATGGCGCCCACAAAAGTAGGCATACCCAGCTCAGAGGTATCTTCGCCCACCGTTTCGCAGACAACGGCCACTGTTGCCGGGCC
>DJEE01000064.1:3686-7693 GCA_002431805.1 Eggerthellaceae bacterium UBA5906 | reverse complement strand
AAGCCCAAGCCCAAGCCCAAGCCTTGCTTCCATCAATGCCTCTCGTCCCCTCGCTTCGTCAAAATGCGATACGTTTGGATTTAAATTGCTTTGCAGTTTCTAGTGTTATTTTCAGCACACTGCTGACCTGGGGAAATGTGATTCGCCTTCAATCTCCTACTTTGGTGATGGCCGTTAAAATCCAAACGTATCGCATTTCATGCCTGCGCTTTGGGGCAACCGGGCTCTCTGGCGTGAAATCCTTGCGAACTAGGGGCGTGTTGCGTCGTGTGGCGGGGGCTTGTCGGTACAATTTGGGCAATGGAACGTAACGATAGGATGATAATGGCTGAGCTTACCGACGAACAGATTGCTGCTGAAGAGAAGTTTTTGCAGGGGATTCCGCGCTGGAACATTGGCGCGTTGTTTTTGCCGCCTATTTGGGGCCCGGCGCACGGTATTTGGGTGACCATCCTGTTCTACCCGCTGTGGTTATTCGCCGACAACTCGTTTTACGCTGCGTATGCGCAGGGCACGCCGCTGGCCATTGCCTTGGCGGTTGTGGTTGGCGTTGTGCTGGTTGCGGTAACGCTGCTGTTTGCAAGGCTGAGTCAGCCATTTGCGGCACATCGCGCCGTTGCTCGGGGCGTTTCGAAGCAAACGTACGTCAAACATGAGCGTATCTGGGCGGTTGTGTGCGTGGTTGTGGGGCTGGCTATGCTTGCCTTTGCGTCGTATTACAACCTGATGATTCGTCCGGGAATGGGGGCGTAAGGCATGGCTGACGATCAGTCTACGTGGGGCTTGCACGAGTACGTGCTTAGCAACGAGGCCGTTCCCGAGGAGCTGCGCCCTGCGCGCGTTGCGGTGTTGTGCGTTGGCAACCGGCTTATGCTCGACGATGGCGTGGGGCCCGCGGTGTACGACGAGCTGCTGGCTTCTTACGATATTCCAGGCACCGTTGAACTGCTTGACCTGGGGTGTTTAAGCCTTGCCATGCTTGATCGGGTGCGCGAGTTCGACGTGATCATCACAGTGGATGCCGTGGACGATTCCGGCCAGCCTGCGGGCACCGTGCTGCGGTATGCTCCTGATGCCATGGCGCGCCATGTGGGTATTACGGCAAGCTTGCATGATTTGAAGCTGATAGACCTGTTCGATTCCGCGGCGCTGTTGGGGTACCATGCCGAGGGGTTGTGCTTGGGAATGCAAGTGGAAAACGCTTCGCCTGCCGAGGCAACGGAGGGCCTCACTAAACCCGTGCACGATGCCTTGCCGCTGCTGGTGGATGTGGTGGCCGGCGAACTGGCACGGTTGGGAACTCCGCTCACAAAGCGGGGCTAGTCTACTTTTCCGCTTGTTGTTCGGCCTGTTCAATGCGCTTTACCAAAAACTCCTGCACGTCTTCACGTGGAATGTCCAAGCTAATGGACAGCTCGTCGCATAGCAGGCCTTCGGCAAGGTCAAGGTACTTCTTGTCTACTGCGGTTGCATGGTGGCCGTTTTCCTCGCGTGCAACGGTGCGTTCGTGGCAGGTTTTGATGATGGGCACCAGGTCTTTTGGCGAAAGCGTTTTCAGATACGCATCGTAAGTTTCTTTCACGTGGCGCTGCTTCAGCGAGGACGTATTTGCCGTGTTCGGCAGGCCGTCTTCAATGGTTGCAGGCTCGGCAAGGGCGATGGAGTCAATCAAATCAAGCGCTTCTTGCTTTCCCATAACGGGGCGCATGACGGGCGGCTTTGCCGAGTCGCAGGCCACGAACAGCTTGAGCGAGCGCTCGAAAACCGCATGAAGTTCCCAATAATCTTTGTTGTCGAAATAGTGCTCACGCTTCTGCACGATGGTGCAAACTTGGTGCTTGAAAATAACGGTATCGCCGATGTTGGCCATGAAGCCTCCTTATGGAACGCAGGTGGCGGCAGGCGCGCCGGGCACATATGCTGGTGGAGGGCTGCACGATTGGCGGGTATGTTAGCCAATAATTATCATTATACCAGGTGAGAATAGTATGCGCCTTTGTTTCTACACAGGAGGGCCGTTTTGGCCATCGGCGGTGCATCGGGGTTTGCCTGCGCGTTTTTGCGAAACTGGAACATTGCACTGGGTACGCTGTCCGGGCTTGCCTGTGCGCGTTTTGCGCACTTTCCGCTGCTTGGAGTGTGGGTGAATTGCAGCATGAACCTGTTTTACAAGCCAGGTAACCCTGTTCGGGGGTCGAAATAGCGCGCCCATGCTTCTAAAATTATGCCGCATCACAAGGGTCTGCCTGTGTAGGCGGGCTGTAGAAAGGCGTGGTATGACTGCATCCGTTCATTCTCGCGGCGCTTTGCTGGTTCGGCGTTGGATTTCATATTGCATTGGCCTGTTTTTGGTTGCGCTTGCCATTTCTTGCTCGGTGAAATCGGGCCTGGGTATTTCGCCCGCGTCGTCGATGGCGTACGTGGCCGGCCTTGCTAACGGGTGGTCTATGGGTACGTGGACGGCAATTTTCTACACGTCGTTTGTGGTGCTGCAAATCATCTTGAAAGGCCGCGCGTTCGAGTTGAAAAACTTGCTACAAGTGCCTGTTTCCATGGCGTTTGGCATGGTGGTAGATTTCACGAACTTCTTGTTTTCGTTTGCGCCCGAACCAACGATGTACGCAGCGCAGCTGGGCTACCTTGCGCTCAGCCTGGTGATCATGGGCTTTGGGTACGTGTACTATTTGCCGCCGAACATCATCGCGCTGCCCAGCGAGGGCGTGATGCAGGGCATCAGTTACCGGTTCGGCCTGAAGAACTCTACGGCGAAGTTGATTTGGGACCCGCTGTGCGTTCTTGCCACATTTGCCATTTCGCTGACGTGTTTGGGCGGCATCGTGGGTATTCGCGAAGGTACCATCATTGCGGCGTTTGGCAACGGGCTGGCGTTGAAGGTGTTCATGAAGCTGTTCAAGGAAAAGCTGTCAGACCCGCTTTTGGGCGTGAGCGACAAGCAAGAAAGCGCCGCCGGCATGCAGGGTCAGCTCGGCTAGCAAACCTATTTCTTGCCGGCCGATGGGCACAAGTCGGACAGGAAGCACTCTTCGCATTTTGGACGGCGTGCGATGCATATTTGCCTACCGAACAGCACCCACTGATGATTGATGGGCCCCCAGTATTCCCGCGGATACAGCTTCAGCAAAGCGGCTTCGGTTTTTGGGGGCGTGTCGGCCGAGGGGCCAACCAGTTTCAGCTTGTGCGCGATGCGGAATACGTGCGTGTCAACGGCAATGCCCTCTACAATGCCGAACGCTTCGTTGAGCACCACGTTTGCTGTTTTGCGTCCAACGCCCGGCAGCTTTTGTATGAGCTCCATATCTTGCGGTATTTTGCCGCCAAACTCCGATGCCACCATGCGCGCACACTTGATGCAGTTGGCGGCCTTTGCGTGATAAAAGCCTATGGTGCGGATGATACTCTCAACGTCTGCTATGTTGGCGGCAGCAAGCGCCTCTGGCGTGGGGTAGCGTTCCCATAGTGCTGGCGTTACCTTGTTTACACCTTTGTCGGTGGTTTGGGCGGAAAGCAGCACGGCAATGGTGAGCTTAAATGGGTCGCCCCAATAATGCAGCGCGCATTCTGCAGCGGGGTAGTGCTCATTCATGCGCTGAGCAATGCGAATAGCGCGTTCTTTCTTGTTTTTCATAAGTTCTCGCGGCATACCTACCCCTTTAGTTGCATATCGGCACTTCATTGAAGTATAGCGAAAACCGTTCAGCGTGATGGCTTTTGCGTTTTATTCCTTCTTACCTACGTGAGGCAATCGCGGCGTCTGCCCTAGCTAGTGCAATGAGTTTATCCGTATGTATAGGAAAAGCCATGAAAAAGTAAGTTTCTATCGGTAAAACCGACAAACAGCAGGTAAATAGTCATTATCTTATGCCTTACACGCTCTGAAATGCCCTCTAACAGGTATGTTTCATAGCTGTGCAACATCATTCGTACAACAAGGAATCAGGCGGATGGAAACCATTTCCGGGCGTCTGCTGCGATACACTGTTCTCGAA
>DJEE01000064.1:491-3654 GCA_002431805.1 Eggerthellaceae bacterium UBA5906 | reverse complement strand
CACTGTTCTCGAAACAAACGAAAGGCAGGAAACGCACCCATGCAGCGCAAGTTCTTCTTCTTTGACTATGACGGCACGCTTGCCGTCCCCTTGACGCAGACCATCCCCGCAAGTGCACGCGAAGTAGTCGAGCGCCTGCGTAAGGCGGGGCATTTTGTGGGCCTTGCAACGGGACGCTTGCAGGCCAACGCTTTGAAATACGTGGAGTCATGCGGCATCACGTCGCTGGTGGCCGACGGCGGCAATTCCGTTACGCTTGACGGCAAGCTGGTGTGGATGGAAAGCATGCCGGTTGTGCCGTGCAAAGACTTGCTGCATCGTTTGGATGCGCTTGACATCCCGTGGGCGGTCATGACCGAAAACGTTATGCGACGCTACAGCCGTGACGCTCGTTTCGAAGCAGCATCGAACGACGGCTACGCGCCCACCATCGTGAAGCCCGATCTTGACATAGACGCGCTTACCACCATCTATAAGATGTTCATCCCCCTTAAGCCCGAGCAGGACGGCACCGTGGATTACGGGGCGGTGTCGACGGTGCGCTACGACGAAGACTGCGTGTTCTGCGAGCCCACGGACAAATCGGTTGGCATCAAAAAGCTGGTCGATATGCTTGGCGGCAGCTATAAAGACGTGGTGGTGTTCGGTGACGGCTACAACGACCTGAACATGTTCCGCCCAGAATGGACCAGCATTGCCATGGGCAACGCGCGTGAGCCCCTAAAGGCCAAGGCCGACTACATAACCAGCCGCTACGACGAAGACGGCATTTTGCGCGCCGTAGAACACTTCGGCTGGGCGTGAGTCAAAACCCTCCGCTTACGCTACCTGTGCTTGCGGCTACAAATAGCGAACAAACGTTGCATTTTACGTGTACGTTATGGCGAAGGAGCGTGCTAAAAAGGTGCCGCGTGCTACACTCGAACCCTTACAACTCTAACCGCGTGGCAGGGCCTGCGGTTGCGTGCGCGCTCGTGGTCGGGCTCGCGTGCGTGTAACATGCTTGATGGGGAAGGCAACGTATGCTCATTGACTCGCTTCGGTTTGCGCTGGAACGCTCTGGGTGCTTGGACGATTTCTGGAACAAGCTTGACGCTGGCGAAGACGGCACGCTGGGCGTGGCGAACAGCGCGCGCCCGTTTTTGGTTGCTGCTAGGTTTTCGCACAAGCCGCAAGCAACACTTGCCGTGGTTGCGGGCGAAGAAGCAGCCATTACGTTCGCGCGTAGCTTGGCGGCGTATTTGGGCGAGGACAAGGTGCTGCGTTTCCCCGAGCGCGCCGATTTGCCATTTGCGAAAAAGCCGGCTGGTTTGGACGTTATTGCGCGGCGCATGGAAGCGGCGTACGCGTTGCAAACGGGCCGCGAAGTAGTGGTGGTTGCCAGCGCCCGTGCCCTGTTGCGCACTTTGCCGCCCGCAGGCGCGAACGCGGCAGTACCGTTAACGTTTGAAGCGGGCAAAGAGCTTGCTGACATGCCGGGTGCGAAAGCTGCGGGCATAGCCGAGTTCGACGACCTTATTCACGCGCTTGAGGCGCGCGGCTTTGCCAACACGGGCGAGCTTGACGGTCCGGGAACGTTCTGCACGCGCGGCGGCACCATTGACGTGTACCCGGGCAATCTTACCTTCCCGGTGCGGCTTGATTTCTTCGGAGACGAACTGGACGAAATTCGCCGCATCGTGCCCTCAACAGGGCAAACCATCGCAAGTTTGCAAACGGTGGACATATATCCGGTGGTGGAGTTTTCCTGCAGTAAATCGGGTTTGGCGCGCGCACGGAAAAAACTTGCTGCCCAGGCGGGCACAAACCCGGCGCTGCGCCAGGTGGCGGAGCATTTGGAAAACGCCGAAGGTGGCCTGCGCTTTGAAGGCAGCGACGTGCTGCTGCCGTATTTGTACGACAAGCCGGTAACGCTTGGTGCGTACTTGCGTCGCAACGCGCTATCAGTGTTGGTGGAGCCGCGCAGCTTGTTCGACGACATGATGCACGCCAGCGAAGAACTCGCCGCGCGTGCGAAGGGCACGAACGTGCCGTTTGACGGCCTGTTTGCGGCGCCTGCGCAAGTAAGTTTCGGCGAATGCCAGCGTGCCACGTATGTGTCCATCATGCGCGTGGGCGGCAACGTTGACGTTGAGCTGCCCGTGAAACGCGTGGAAGTTGCGGGGCATCCCGACAAGCTGTTCGGACGCTTGCGCAGCTTGGTGGACGATGGTTTCACCGTGGTGTTCAGCGCGCCTAACCGCCGCAGCCGCGCCGACATGATGCTGGCGCTTGTGGACCAGGGGCTTCCCATTCAAGAATGGCTTGACGCTGAGGAAAACCCCGATGATTTAGACGGGCAGAAAAAGCGCCGTCTGCGCCGTGGCGTGGTGAACGTGGTGGACGTGGACATTCCGCTTGGCATGATCATCCCGAAAGCAAAGCTGGGCATGATCAGCGTGTCGGACACGCAGGGAGCGTCGACGGCGCGTCCAAGTCGGCATATCGACATCACCGAAATCACGTTTCCCTACAAACCGGGTGATTACGTGGTGCATGCGCAGCATGGCGTGGCGCACTTCAAGGAACTGGTGCGTCGCGAAATAGACGGAACCGCGCGTGATTACCTGCTGCTGGAATACGCAGAGGGCGACAAGCTGTACGTACCGGTTGAGCAGCTTGACCGCGTAACGCGCTATGTGGGACCTGAGGGTTCAACGCCGCGTTGTACGCGCCTGAACACGGCCGACTGGTCGCGCGCCATGAAGAAGGCCAGCGCTGCCACGAAAAAACTGGCATTTGACCTGGTGGACGTGTATGCACGTCGCGCAAGTGCGCAGGGTTACGCGTTTGGGCCGGACACGCCGGCGCAAATTGAGATGGAAGAAAGCTTCCCGTACCAGGAAACGCCTGATCAGCTGGCAGCTATTGCCGACGTGAAAGCCGACATGCGCTCAACAAAGCCTATGGACCGCCTAGTGTGCGGTGATGTGGGCTTTGGCAAAACCGAGGTTGCGCTGCGCGCCGCGTTTGCCGCCACACAAGATAAAAAGCAAGTGATGGTGCTGTGTCCTACCACTATTTTGGCGCAGCAGCACTACACGAACTTCAAAGACCGGTTCGATCCGTTCGGCGTGAAAGTGGAGGTGCTCAGCCGCTTCCGCACGCCGCAGCAGCAGGCAGC
>DJEE01000064.1:0-382 GCA_002431805.1 Eggerthellaceae bacterium UBA5906 | reverse complement strand
TGTCGCGCGACGTGAACCCGCATGATTTGGGCCTGGTCATCATCGACGAGGAACAGCGTTTCGGCGTGGGGCACAAGGAGCAGATGAAAAACCTGCGCGAAAGCATCGACGTGCTTACGTTGTCGGCAACGCCTATTCCGCGCACGATGCAGATGTCGCTTTCAGGTGTGCGCGATATGAGCCTTATCCTTACGCCGCCCGACGACCGTCGTCCCGTTGAAGTGCACGTGGGCGAGTGGGACCCCGATTTGGTAAGTGCAGCCATACGACGCGAGCTGGCGCGTGGCGGGCAGGTGTACTACGTAAGCAATCGCGTGCGCTCCATCGAAGAGGCGGTGCGGCGCGTGCAGGCAGCTGCGGGCGAGGCGCGCGTGGGCGTGGC
>DJEE01000049.1 GCA_002431805.1 Eggerthellaceae bacterium UBA5906 | reverse complement strand
CGCGGCATCTTCTCCAACGAATCCGGCATGGGCTCCGCTCCGCTGGTCGCCTCCTCCGCCACCACGAAGAACCCCGCACGTCAGGCGCTCGTTTCCATGACCGGCACCTTCTGGGACACCGTAGTTGTGTGCGCCATCACTGGCCTCATGCTCATGACCACGCTGCTTGCTAACCCCGAGCTGTCCACCGCCATCGCCAACGGCGCCATTTCCTCCGGCGCCGGCCTGGCCACCGCAGCCTTCGAGAAGATCCCCGTGTTCGGCCCGTTGGTGCTGCTCGTCGGCCTGATCACCTTCACGTACTCCACCATCCTCGGCTGGAGCCAGTACGGCAACCGCGCCATCAGCTACCTGCTTGGCAAGAAGGCCGTACTTCCGTACTACATCGTGTTCCTGCTGTTCGTCTTCTGGGGCTGCATGATGGTCGGCGACGCCGCCAACAGCGCTACCGTTTCCAACCTCAGCTCCGTCGTTTGGAACTTCGCCGATGTGATGAACGCGCTCATGGCCATCCCGAACTGCATCGCAGTGCTGGGCCTGTCCGCCATCATCGCTCGCGAGACGAAGCACTACGTGTACGACAACAACCTGGACGAAGTCGATAAGACCGAAATCCCGCAGTACGACGAGAAGTAAGCTCGATCGTAGCTTGCAATCGCACCGTTGAAGGGGCTTGGCCCAAGCCCCTTCATTTTTTGTTTTCAAATTCGCCCTCTATTCGCTTGTTTCACCTGAAAGGAAGCGTATTCCACATGGAAAACCTTGGTTACTACAACGGTAAGTTCGGCCCCATTGAAGATATGGTCATCCCCATGAACGACCGCGTGTGCTGGTTTGGTGACGGCGTGTACGACGCCGGCCCGGCGCGCAACTTTAAGATCTTCGCACTCGACGAACACCTTGATCGCTTCTACAACAGCGCGCGGCTTACGAACATTCAGATTCCCATGGAGCGCGACGAGCTGGCCGACCTGCTGCACGAACTGGTGAAAAAGGTGGACTCCCCTGAGCACTTCGTGTACTACCAGTGCACGCGCGGAACCGCCCCGCGCAAGCACGATTACGAAGAAGGCCCGGGCAACTTGTGGGTTACCATCACGCCGCAAGTGATGCCCGACGGCACGAAGCGCATCAAGCTGCGCAGCGAGCCCGACACGCGCTTCTACCACTGCAACATCAAAACGCTGAACCTGCTGCCTGCCGTTATGAGCTCGCAGGCAGCCAAGTGCGAAGGCGTGCAGGAAACGGTGTATTACCGCGCGAACATGGGCAACCGCGTAACGGAATGTGCGCACTCCAACGTGTCCATTATCCTTGACAACGAGCTGTGGACCGCACCCACCGACGAGCTCATCCTGCCCGGCATCGCCCGAAAGCACCTGATCAAGGCCGCGAACAAGCTGGGTATCCCCGTGCACGAGGAACCGTACGATCTAGACACGCTGCGCGGCGCACAAGAGATTATCGTGACCAGCTCGTCGAACCTGTGCCTGTTCGCCGAGGAATTCGAAGGCAAGCCGTGCGGTGGCGGCGCGCCCGACGTTGCCGAGGCGCTGCGCGCAGAGGTCAACCGCGAATTTGCCGAGGCCACGGCGGTATAGGCAGCAGGCGGTATAAGCATGGAAGCAATTGAGCAGGTGATATTGCGCCACTCGGCGCGCGGCATGACGCGCCTGGCACCAGAGCTGCCCGGCGACTTTTGCGGGCAGGCAGCCCGCGAGATTTTGTCGTGGCCACTTGGCACGGTGGCGCTGCTTACCGGCTTTGACGTGGGCGGCGCACCGGAAACCGACGGGCCAACCGGCACATGGGTGCTGGCGAAAGCCCTGATGGCACTTGGATTCTCGCCTGTTGTGGTATCGGAGCCGTCTTTGTGCGCGTACTTTTCCGAGCTGGGCATGGCAACGCACGAGGTGCTGCCTGGCGACAACGCCGAAACCATGTGCAAGCTGTTAGATTCGCTGGCGTTAGTGGGCATCGTATCCATTGAGCGCTGCGGGCGCAACCTGCACGGGCTGTACTGCAACATGCGCGGCGTGGACATTTCGGGGCGCACCTCGCCTATTGACGAGCTGGTGGTGCAGGCCGCGCGGCGCGGCATCCCCACCGTGGGCGTGGGCGACGGCGGCAACGAGATTGGCATGGGCAACGTGGCGCACGCCATTGCGCGGCGACTGTCGCTTGAGCCGTGCGTGGTAACGGTTGACAAGCTGGTAGTGGCAACGGTGTCGAATTGGGGCGCGTACGGCATTACGCAGGCCATGGGAAGATACGCAGGTCAGGCGCTGCTTCCGGCGTTTCGCCACATCAACGACTTCTACAGCTACATTGTGGCGCGCGGCAGCGTGGACGGAACAACCGGCCGCAACCAAATGAGCGTTGACGGCTTTTCCATGGAAGAAGAGCGCGAAGTAGTGGAAGCCCTGCGAAAGGCATAGGCCAATGTGCTCGACCGTGGGGCCATCGTGAACGCGGGGACGGAGGGGCGTGTTCACGGTGGCCTTTTCATTTCCCAAAACGCCTGCGTGAACGCCCCTCCGTCCCCGCGTTCACGTAAGCGTCATCCCAAGCGCCCGCTCCCACCCCGCGTTCGCGCATGCACCAGCCTGAGCCCTGCGCCGTTCCCGCGTTCACGCAAAGCCCATCAACATAACCGCCCTAGAGCAAACGCTCAAGAGGTTGCTGTAAAAGGCTGCAAAGCTCGAGGGATTTTTCGATTTGATGCATTTCGCGACATAATTCCTTTCGATTTGATGCATCATCGAGCAAAAGGCCAGGTCATATGCATAGAGCCCATTTATTGGTTTTTAGCTTGATTTTGCGGCGTTCGACGGTGCTGTAATACGCAAACGACGGGCTTTTTAGACCCGCCGTTTGCGTATTATTAAGTTGGTTTTACTCCGCCCTTAGGCAAAGCTTACGAGTAGTTCGTGGATGCGTAGGTCGTCGTCCAGCTCGGGGTGGAAGGCAACGCCTATCTGGTTGCCGGCGCGGACGGCTACGATGCGGTCGTCAACGCGCGCGAGGATTTCGGCGCCTTCGTGCACTTCCTTGATGAAGGGCGCGCGAATGAACGTCATGGGGATGTCAGACGTTTCACCTGCGGCAACGCCCGGCAAACCTGCGCACGGGGCGACCGTGCGGAAGCTGCCCAACTGACGTCCGTACGCGTTGCGGCGCACCGTTACCGGCAGCATGCCGAACGCACCTGGGGCGGTTGCGCCCGCGGCAACGGGGCCCGTTGGGTCGCCAGCAGCAGGAACGCCTTCTTCCACGTTCTGCGCTAGCAAAATCAAACCGGCGCACGTGCCCAACACCGGCAAACCCTCGGACACGCGGGTGCGCAGCGTTTCCAGCATGCCAAGCTCGCGCAGCATCTTCGCCTGCGCCGTGCTTTCGCCGCCCGGCAGCACCAACGCATCGTACGCCTGCTTCACATCGGGCCCCTGGCGAAGCTCGACACATTCGCACCCCAGCTTGCGCAAGGCGCGTTCATGCTCAATAAATGCCCCTTGAACAGCCAGAACGGCAACTTTCTTCCCCATTACTTACCACGCTCTGCCATGAGCAGGGCAATCTCGTTTTCGTTGATGCCGACCATGGCCTC
>DJEE01000055.1:3027-6296 GCA_002431805.1 Eggerthellaceae bacterium UBA5906 | reverse complement strand
CTTGCATTTCTGAGAGAGCGTGTCGAGTTACTCGATACGCTCGCGGAGCCCCCGCTCTGAAAAGCGGAGGCTCCGATTTTTTAGTGCCTGTTTCGTTCAGAATCCAAGCTCCTCGCCGACAAGGACGACATGAATGCGCCCGGCGGGGCGGCAGTTTCGCGTGATGAGGATCTGATTGCAGATGCACTCCTCGCCGTGGCAATCGGCGCAGCAGCCGGTCTGCGCGCACGGCGTTTTGCCCTGAAAGCGCTGCTCATTCTTCGGCGCGGCAATCGTCCGGGCGCGGCGCACGGCCTCATCAAGCGTATCGACGACCTTGTTCATCCCCGCAATGACGATGATCTCGCGCGGGCCGAACACAATGGCCGCAACGCGGTTTCCCTTGCCGTCGATGTTCACCAGCTCGCCTTTGCGCGTGATGGCGTTGGTGCTCATGAAAAAACAGTCGCTGGTGAGGTGCGAGCGCATGATCTCGTTCGCCTCTTCGGGCGTAGCCGCCTTTGAGCGGTCGAGCAGGCGGTAGTTACCGGCTTCTAGCATGTCTTTCACGCCGGTTTCCTTGAACGTTTCCGTACCGCCCCAGGCAACGGAGCTTCCTTCAGGTACAAACGTTTGCACAAGCTTCACTGCATCGCGCGAGTTTTCGCAGAAATAGCCTTCCATACCGTGGCGTTCAAGCTGGTTGATGATGGTTTTCGCCGTAGTGGCGAACGCATCTTTGCGCGGGTTGCCCATAGCGTGCTCCTTGTTCTCGTCTTATTTGCTGATGCGATGGTAGCTTATTGTTGCACGCGAATGTGAACGTTCTGGGCGGGGCGGTGCGCGTTTTGCCACCTGGGGTGCGCGTGCCGGGTGCTACCGGCCGGGAAACGGGTATACTGTTCGAACGAACTTAAATCCGCTGATACAAGATAGTGAGGCTTACATGAGCGGCGATAGCTTTGAAACCAGCAAGAAGCGCAGCGACGCCATTCGCGCCGATTTGGCTGTGAACCCCGATAAATACTGCATGCTAACGGGCGACCGTCCTACCGGGCGTTTGCACTTAGGCCACTACTTCGGCACCATTCGCGAACGCGTTGCGCTGCAGAACCTGGGCATCACCACGCGCATTGTTATTGCCGATTATCAGGTTATCACTGACCGCGACACCACCGCTAACATCCAGGACAACGTGTACAACATGGTTATCGATTACCTGGCATGCGGCATCGACCCGGAAAAGACCGTCATTTTCACGCACTCGGCCGTGCCGGCCTTGAACCAGCTGATGTTGCCGTTTTTGTCGCTATGCACCGAAGCCGAGCTTGAGCGCAATCCCACGGTGAAGTCCGAGCAGGAAGCTTCCGGCCATGCGCTTACCGGCCTGTTGCTAACGTACCCGGTTCATCAGGCGTGCGACATCCTGTTCTGCAAGGGCAACGTGGTGCCCGTCGGTCGCGACCAGCTGCCCCACATCGAGCTCACCCGCACGATCGCCCGCCGCTTCAACAACCGCTACGGCAAGGTNNATCCTGTTCTGCAAGGGCAACATTGTGCCCGTGGGCAAAGACCAGCTGCCCCATATTGAGCAGACGCGCCAGATTGCCCGCCGCTTTAACGAACGTTACGGTCATGTGTTCCCCGAGCCCGACGGCCTGCTTACCGACGCTGTACTTATCCCTGGGCTTGACGGCCGTAAGATGTCGAAGAGCTACGGCAATGCCATCAGTCTGTCGGCCACGGCGGAGGAAACGGCAAAGCTCATCAAGAAGAGTCAAACCGACTCCGAGCGTTTCATCACGTTCGACCCTGATAACCGTCCCGGCGTGTCGGCGCTTATCACCACCGCGTCGCTGTGCACCGGCCGCGGCGAGGTTGAGATTGCCGAGGAAATTGGCAACGGCGGCAGCGGCACGCTGAAGAAGTACGTCACCGAAAGCGTGAACACGTTCCTGGCGCCCATCCGCGAGCGTCGAGCGGAACTGGCTCAGGACATGGATTTTGTCAAGGATGTTTTGCACGAAGGCAATCGTAAAGCGAACGAGATTGCAAACGAAACCCTCGAGCAAGTTCGCGAAGCCATGGGCATGGTGTATTAGGGTTTTGCCCTTCGCTGACTTATACGTTACCTGCGTTGTTTTGACAGCGATAAGAAAGCCGCCTTATTGGCGGCTTTCTTATCGCTGTTCGTCTTCTACGTAGATGCCTTCTTGGCCGAGCACAGTGGCGAAGGTGCGGAAGAACACTTTCACGTCAAGTAGGAAACTCACATGCTTGACGTAGTACACATCCAACGCCAGGCGTTTTTTCCACGGCAGAGAGTTGCGGCCGTACACAGCTGCGTAGCCGGTGATGCCCGGTTTCACGGACAGCTTCAAGCCCTCTTCGCCTTCGTACAGCTCCGTTTCGCGGCGCAGGTCGGGGCGGGGGCCCACCACTGACATGTCGCCTTTCAGCACGTTTAAGAACTGCGGCATCTCGTCTAAGCTGGTTTTACGCATGAACGCGCCGATTTTCGTCATGCGCGGGTCATCGGCGCCGTTGTACGTGCTGCCGTCTTCCATAACCAGGTCGGGGGCGTTCACGCGCATGCTGCGCAGCTTGTACATCTTGAAGTCCACGCCGCCTTTGCCCACGCGCGGAGCGTTGTAGAACACCGGACCGCCGTCCTCGTGCTTGATGATAGGGGCCAACACGGCGATGATCAGCAGCACAAAAGGCAGCGCAACTATGCCGATGATGATGTCGCACAAGCGTTTTCCGAAGCGCACGTACATTACTTCAGGCCCTCCGCTTCGGCTTGAGCATAAGCTGCGTGCAGTGCTTCGCACACCTCGTCAACGTCGGCGTCGGTCAGCTTCGTGTGCAAAGGCAGAGTAATCTCGTTTTCGAACTGGGCTAACGCGTTCGGGAAATCAGCGATGTCAAAGCCCAGGTTCTTATACGCCGTAAGCAGCGGCAGCGGCTTGTAATGCACGTTGGTGGCCACGCCGGCTTCGGCCATGTGCTCGATCACGCGGTTGCGGAACGCCTGCGAGCGACCGTTCAAGCGCACAAGCATCAAGTGCCCGCTTGAAGACTCCTGCGCCGCATCAGTGCGGGCGGCGGCGTCGTCGGCCTTGCACGCATCCGAACCGTCGGCGGCGCGATAGTGCTGCAGCAGGGAAACGTCCATATCCGCCAGGCCGTTTGTGTAGTGCGCCACTAGCTTACGGCGGCGCGCCAACATGCCGGGGTAGCGGCGCAGCTGCGCCAGGCCTAAACCCGCCTGCAAGTCGGTCATGTTG
>DJEE01000055.1:2775-2958 GCA_002431805.1 Eggerthellaceae bacterium UBA5906 | reverse complement strand
TTCCAGCCGGGAAACGCGATGTCATATTCCCACGCACCGGCCTTTGTTTTCGCCAGCGCGTCCTTGGACTGGCCGTGCAGCGACATAAGCATGAAGTCGTGGTACAGCTCTTCGGCGTTGAACAATCCTGCGCGCCACGTGACGGCGCCGCCTTCGGCGGTGGTGAAGTTTTTCACGGCGTGG
>DJEE01000055.1:0-2727 GCA_002431805.1 Eggerthellaceae bacterium UBA5906 | reverse complement strand
AACGTGGTAAGGTCGGCCACTTGCCCGGCGCGCATGCCGTGGCGCACGCTGCCCAGCGCATGGGCTGCATCGGTTACCACGGCAATGCGGCCGATGGCTTCCTGTCGTGCGTTCGCGGGCGTCCAAGCGCTCCCGAAGGCAGCAATAGCAGCGAACAGCGCATCGTAGTTGCACATAACGCCGCCCAGGTCAACGGGAATGATGGCCTTCGTGCGCGGCGTGATCAGGCGTTCAAGCTGCGCGTAGTCCATCTCGAAGCTGTTCGGGGCAACGTCGCACAGCACGGGTGTAGCGCCCACGTGGCAAATGGGCGAGCAGCTTGCCGTATATGTATAAGCGCTGGTGATCACCTCGTCGCCCGGGCCAACGCCTAGCGCGCGCAAGGCGCATTCAAGCGCCGCCGTGGCCGACCCCAAGCACGCTACGCGCTCGGTGCCAAGAAATTGCGCCAGTTCGCACTCAAGCTGCTTCGTTTTCGGGCCGGTGGTAATCCAGCCGCTGCGCAGCGCATCGGTAACCTCGGCGATTTCCGCTTCCGTGATGTCGGGCGGGGAAAACGGTATGCGAACTTGTTCAGACATGGTGTCTCCTTACTATGTAACACGCTTGGCCGCCCGCGGGCGGCCAAGCGAATACGCACCAGCAACGATGATGACGTGCTTTTGCGCGTTTACAACAAATTGCGTAGCAAATTCACGATGGCCATATACGATGTGCGCTGGTCGAACTCGCGCTCTGCCACGGCTCGCCCGCGCGCGCCCATAATCTTGCGCAGCGAAGCATTGCGCGCTAGCTCTTCCAGGGTGTTTGCCAGCGCTTCGGGGCTTTCGGCTTCCACGTTCAGTCCAAAGCCGTCAGCGGTTACCTTGGCGCGAAACTCCGGCGAGGAACCGGTGTTGATCATGGGCTTTCCCGCCGCCAAGTAGTCGCCGATTTTCGTGACGATGCTTTGCACGGCGCTTTTCACCAGCGAATTCACCGTGATGTCGCTCGCGCGCAGCCACGCCGCCATGGTGGCATAATCCTGGTAGCCCAAAAACTCCACCGGCGCGTTTTCTTGCTGTGCAAGCGCTTCAAGCTTTTCGCGATCGGGCCCGTCGCCAAGGATTTTCACCTTCACGGGCGGGAACGGACGGTGCTTGTTCGTGGTTCCGGCAGCCGCGGTGCGCGCCGTGTGCTGCACCCGGCGTTTTTCCAGCAGCGCCGCGGCGCGAATAAGCGTGGCCACATCATAGCTTGCGCCAAGCGTGCCAGCGTAAATGGCCCACAGCTCGCCTTCGGGTTTTTCCACGTCGCCCAAATGCTCGCGCGCCCCTTCGTCGAAGGCTTGCAGGTTGTTGCCCACGTACACGGTGGCTTTCGGGTAGGGGGCCGTGCGGTCTTTAGCCGGGCGCGCCGCGTATTCGTCCGACGTGCCCACCGCACCCGAGAGCAGCTGGTACACAACGTGCGCATCACGCGCGAACGGGTAAAACGCCACGTCGCTGATAACGGGGATGTCCACCACCATGCGCATGGCCTCGGGCCACAGGTCGTTGATGTCCGCTACAAAGGGGATTCCCTGCTCATGAGCGCATTCGGCGCACACACGGGCTACGTCGTTCGGCGGGATTTCCGAATAGATAAGGTTGTAGCGGCCGCGTGTTTGCTCGAAGTGCTCACGCATGCTCTTCGCCGCAATGTGGTGGCTGTGGATGCGCTGCAGGTCAAGGTTGCGGGTGTAGCCGGGCTCGTCGATGAACACGATGTTGTAGGGAAGGCCCTGGTAGCATGCCTTCGAGGTGTCGCGCTGGGCTTTTTCCCAGTGCTGAAACGACGACGTGATCAAATCGACGTCGAAGCCCTGGGCAACTAAAAGCTCGGACAGAAAACGAAAACGCGTATATCCCCGCGTTTCGTCGCCAAGCTTCACGCCCATGGTAACCACGGCAATGCGCTTGCGCCGGCGGGCCGCCCCGCGCCCCGGGCGCCTGATGTTCGTTGAAGTATCCATGCGCAAAAGTATAGCAAGCTGCGCGTTTGCGGCACAGGCTGCAGCCCTTTGGAACAGCGAATACCCACGAGCGGTGTGCGGCGCGCGTTTGCTTCCGGTGCGTTATCGCTCTAAGCGTTGCCGCGTTGCCATAATAATGTAATGCCGTTGGCGCGGCGTCTGCCTTGACGAGGGGCGGTGTTCACGTATCATACGAGGTTGCGCGCATGCGCGCACCGGCGGTCGCAGCTGCGCCGCAGGTGCACTATCCGGCTAGCGAAGGATTACCATGATTCAACTACAACACGTGTGCAAAACGTATGGCGAGGGCGACCGTGCCCACCATGCGCTGCGCAACGTGAACCTCACCATAAACGATGGCGACGTGTTCGGCATCATCGGCGCTTCGGGCGCCGGCAAGTCAACGCTCGTGCGTTGCCTCAACCTGCTCGAACGTCCCACGGAAGGCTCCATCCTCTACGATGGGCGCGACATCACCAACTTGTCAGGCAAGGCTTTGCTTGAGCTGCGCGCGCAAGTGGGCATGATCTTCCAGAATTTCAGCCTGTTTCAGCAGCGCACGGTGCTGCGCAACGTCACGTTTCCCCTAGAGCTGCGCGGCGAGAAGAAGGACGTGCGCGAGGCGCGTGCCCATGAGCTGCTTGAACTGGTGGGCCTGGCCGATTTGGCGCAGCGCTACCCCAGCCAGCTTTCCGGCGGCCAGCAGCAGCGCGTGGCCATTGCCCGCGCGCTGG
>DJEE01000084.1:10238-10365 GCA_002431805.1 Eggerthellaceae bacterium UBA5906 | reverse complement strand
CTCAAAAAGCGTGCTGGCGACAACACCCCCGACGACCACTTGAGCTACCTGTGCGAGTTCATGTCCACCTTGTCCGCCCGCGCGGCCGAAAAAGCTGCGGCGGGGGATTGCGCTGGTGCGGCGGCAG
>DJEE01000084.1:3899-10200 GCA_002431805.1 Eggerthellaceae bacterium UBA5906 | reverse complement strand
GCGGCGGCAGAGGTGCACCGCACGAGGTTGTGCTTACGTGAGCATATCTTGAACTGGTACGATGCGTTTTCCAACCGTGCGCTGCAGCTGGTGGAAACACGCTTCTACCGCGGCGTGCTGCGCCTAGCCGGCGGCTATTTCGCCTTCGACAACGAAACGGTTGACGACCTCATCGCGGCTTTAGAAGCTTAGGTTTCCCTCTTCAACTTCACGGCATACCTGGCGCACCTCGTCAAGGAAGATGAGCGTTTGCTTGTTAGGCAGGGTTTGGCGCCACACCAGGCCCTGCCAGGACTCCACGGTAGGGGACAGCGGGCGTATGACCAGGTCGGCGTCGCCGCGGTAATCCACCAGATGCTGATAGATGACCGCCACGCCAAACCCCTGTTTCACCAGGTAGCGCGTGTTCAAGCCCAGCTGATACTCCGCTACCACGTGCGTTTCGTCGCGCAGGTCGCCGAACCATTCGGCCAGCTTTCCGAACTTCATGCCCTGCTTCGAGGTGATTAAGTCGCGCTGCACCAAATCTTCGGCGCGCACCACGTTTTTCCTTGCCAGCGAATCGTCGGCGCGCATGAGCACGCCCCAGGTGTCAGGTACGGGAAAACGCAGCACGTTAAGTTTCGCGTGATCTTGCACCTCGCACTCGAGCATCACATCGAAATACCCTTTGACCAGGCGGTCTTTCAAGTCGGCAGTGGTTCCGCTTGACAGGCTGAATGTGATGCCGGGGTGCTTAGCGTGCACGCGTCGCATGGCTTCGGCAACTATTCCCATAAGGTACGTCTCACCTGCGCCGATGTGCACCACGCCGCGCACTTCCGAATCGGCGGGCTTCATGTCCTCGGCGGCCTTGTTCGCCAAATCGATGATGCTGCGGGCGTAGCGTTGCAGCATGATGCCGTGGTCGGTCAGCTCAATGCCTTTGTGGCTGCGCGTGTACAGCTGCCGACCGAACTCCGTTTCCAGCGCGGCAAGCTGGCGTGAAAGCGTGGGCTGCGTCACATGCAGAGCCTTAGCTGCATCGGTGATGCTGCCTTCGCGGGCAACGGCCAAGAAATATTCCAGCGTTCTTAGTTCCATATGGTTAACACCTCTTCCGACCCTGACCCATGCTTAAAGAGCATGGTACGATGTGCATTATAAGCAATTTCAATCGACTGCGCACGCTCGCATAATCCGTTTCAGAGGGTAAGACAGAAACGAGAGGAGCGAATCCATGTCGATGCTGGATAAAAGCATGGGCCGCCGCAGCTTTTTGCGTGCGAGCGCTGGGGCTGTTGCCGCAATGGCGGCATACGAGGCCGCAGGCGCGCCGAAGGCCTACGCCGCCGCGCAATCGGACGCGGACGGCTACGACAAGGTGGCAAGCGATGCCCAGGTCACAAGCGGGGCGGGCCAGTGGGTGCCTATCCACTGCCATCAGAACTGCAATCAGATGTGCAACAACATGGGCTATGTGGTCGATGGCGTGGTGGTGCGCCAGAAAACCGACGACAGCCGTGAGGACAGCTGGGACTGCCCGCAGCAGCGCAGTTGTTTGCGCGGGCGCTCGCTGCGCCAACAGGTGTACAACGGCGACCGCTTGAAGTACCCCATGAAGCGCAAGCACTGGCAGCCTGGTGGCGGTGAAAACGCCCACGGCGAGCTGCGCGGCCGTGACGAGTGGGAGCGCATCAGCTGGGACGAGGCGCTCACCTACGTGACCGACGAGCTGAAGCGCGTGTACCGCGACTACGGCCAGAACGCTGTTATCTGCAACGGCTGGCGCTGGGCCCCGGGATCGGCAATGTTTCCGGTCATCGGCGGCGCGGTGTACAACACCGAAACCGAGTCGTTCGGCTGCTGGGCGTTTCAGACCGAGGCGCTGGGCATGTACAGCTGGGGCGACCACCCCGATTTGATGATGGCGCCGGACAAGTACGACCTGCCCAACGCCGACAACATCATTCTGTACGGCTGTAACCCCAGCTGGTCGCAGCACACCGCCATGCAGTCGCTCGAGCATGCCAAGGAAGCCGGCGTGAACTTCGTGTACGTGGGCCCGAGCTACAACATCACTGCGTCTACGCTTGGCGCGCGCTGGATTCGCGTGCGTCCCGGCACCGACACGGCGTTTTTGCTGGGCGTTATGTACGAGATGCTGCGCCTAGACGACGAGCGCGGCAACATCATCGACTGGGATTTCCTGCGTGAGCGCTGCGTGGGCTTCACCGCCGACACCATGCCCGAGGAAGCTACCACCAACGAGAACATGCGCGGCTACATTTTGGGAGAGTACGACGGAGTGCCGAAAACGCCCGAGTGGGCAAGCGAGATCTGCGGCACGCCGGTTGAGGACATCACCTGGTATGCCGAGATGGCTGGCAAGAACAACAAGGACGTGTTCCTGCACAGCTACGCCGCGTCGCGTTACCTGGGTGCGGAAAACCTTTCCCAGGCGTTCATGACCGTGTCGGCCATGGGCGGCCACTTCGGCAAATCGGGCCACGGCTCGGCTGCCATTTACACATGGGACGCCGGTGACTCGGGCTATCGCATGGTTTCGCAGTCGTCCAACCCCATCTACGGCTACATCGACGCGCTGGTAGCCGCGCCGACGGCAACGGGCCCGAACCGCTGCATCGAGGGCAACTCCTGGTGGAGCTCCCTTGAGCGTGGCGAGTACATCTCCACGTCCGAAGGCCCCTACGACCTGGGCTCGGGCGATGACGAGACGAAGCTGCGCAACAACACGCCCACGTACCACGAGGCGCGTCGTATGCCGGTCAACCCGCGCCTTCTGTTCCAAACGTGCAGCAACTTCATGCAAACGCGCGGCGATTTGCCCACGGCCATCCGCGTGATGCGCCAGGCCGACACGTGCATCTCGCTTGAGATCAAGTTCTCGCTGACTGCCCAGTTTGCCGACATCCTGTTGCCGGTTGCCACGCATTGGGAAGGCAACGACGACGAGAGCTGGGGCGAGCTGTGCTGGCCTTCGGCCTTCGGCGACGGCAACGGGCAAAAGCAGCGCAAGGACGCCATCTTGGCATGGAAGCCGCTGATCAAGCCGATGTACGAAGCGCGCGAGGAAAAGCGCATTTGCCGCGAGATCATCGAACGCATGGGCTATGACCCGGACGAGGCGTACCCGAAGAGCAACTACGACCAGTGGCTGGGGTACTTCCTGGGCAAGCGCGTGCTGCGCGACGACCTTTCCGCATGGGACCCGATGCTGACCTGGACGGCTGCCGACAACGCCAAGTACCACGCCGATTTCCCCGAGCAGCAGGGCCTTATGGGCTTCGACGAGTTCATGGAGAAGGGGTCGTTTGTGGTGAAGCGCAGCGAAGGCGACCGCCGCAACTACGTGGGCTATCGCGACGACAAGTTGGGCATGGACGATGACGACAACGTCACCGTGATCGACCCCGCCTGGCCGCGTCCTTCGCAATCCGGCAAGCTGGAGATCTACTGCCAGTTCAAGGCCGATAACGTGAACAAAACTGGCCTGGCTGACGAGCCCATCAAGCCCTACGCGAACTACTTCGTGCCGCGCCGCGGTTACCAGGAGACGTTTGCGAACTGGGATACGAAGGAGAAGGCGAAGTACCCGCTGCAGGCATACACGCCGCACTATATGCGCCGCGCGCACAGCTGCTACGACAACATGCCCTGGACGCAGGAGGCGTTCCGCAACCCGGTGTTCATGAACGCCGCAGACGCCGCCGAGCGCGGCATCAAGGCCGGCGACACGGTCATGTGCTTCAACGACTTCGGCAAGATGCTGCGCCACGCGCAACCGCTTGAGTCCATGATGCCGGGCACCGTGGCCATCCCGCACGGCGTGCATTCGGTGCTTGACGAGACGAACCCCGACGACATCATCGACCGCGGCGGCTCGGAGCAGATGCTTTCCGACGGCACCCAGTCGAACTACTTCAACCAGGTGGACGGCTACAACAGCCTGCTCATCGACATCAAGAAGTACGATGGCGAGCCGCTTGAGGAAGATTTTGAGCGCGCGCCGTTCTTGGCTGCGGGCGTGGATGCCGATGACACGCCGGCCTATGTTGCCGACAAGTCCGTTGTGTACGCTGAGCGTCGTTAAGGTAGGAGGAGCAGAATATGGCTTTGGGATTTTACTTGGACGCCACGCGCTGCATCGGATGTCGCACGTGCCAGGTTGCGTGCAAAGACCGCCGCAACATTCAGGCTCCGGGCGCACGCCCGCGCCGCGTGGAATCGTTTGAGACGGGGACGTATCCGCAGGTGGGGATGTTCCATCTGTCGGTAGGCTGCAACCATTGCGACAACCCCGCATGCGTGGCGAACTGCCCGACGCTTGCCATGCACAAGGCGGCCGACGGCATTGTGCTGCATGACGACACGCGCTGCGTGCAGTGCAGAAACTGCATGACGGTGTGCCCGTACGGCGCGCCGCAATGGGACGCCGATGCGCAGATGATTGTGAAATGCGATTCGTGCTATGACCTGCGCAAAGCTGGCATGAACCCCACGTGCGTTGACGCGTGCCCCACGCGTGCGCTGAAGTTTGGCGATATTGATGAGCTGCGTCGCGAATACGGCAGCGATTGCGTAAGCGAGCTGCCCGTGCTCGGTAGCGCCGACCGCACGCACCCGAACTTGTTGGTGCGTCCGAATGACGCCGCGGTGGACCCTGCGTTTACCGAGGTTGTGCTGTGAGCACGCTTGAGGCCGAGGTTGACAGCGCAGCGCAGCTGCTTGCGGCGCGGGCGTGGCTGTACGAGCTGGCGCACAAGTGCTTCGGCGGCGAACCCGACCAGGCGCTGCTGGCCGAACTGTGCGGGCTGCGCACGCGTGCGGCGGTTGCGGCGTATGCGCAGGACTGCGAGCAGATGGCTGGGCTGGCAAAGCTGCTTGAGAAGCTAGCTGCCAAGGATGCGGCCTGCGTGCTGGATGCCGCGCACGATGAATACACGCGCGTGTTCGAGGGCCCCGGCGCGCTGCCGGCCCCTCCGTACCGCGCGCCCTATACGGGCAGCAAGGATGCGGCGCTGTTTCAGGAAGCCACGCTTGACGTGCGCGCGCTGTATCGCACGCAAGGTTTGCGCATGCGTCGCGAGCAGGCGATTCCCGACGATCATGTGGCCGCGCTGCTTGATTTTGCGGCGCGGAGGGCCGCTGCGCTGTTCGATGCGTTCGCCGTCGGCGATGCCGGTTTCGCAGACGAGGCTCGCGCGCAGCACGAGATGGTTCACGGGTATCTGGCCGACTGGCTTGGAGCGTATGCGCAGCTTGTGCGCAACTCCCGCGCGGGATCGCAGGCGGTCCTGTATCCGCAGCTGCTTGAGGCGATTGCTGCGTTTACCCAGGTGGACTGCGTTTTTCTAGGCGAGGTGGCGTATTGGTTCGAACAGGCTTGCGGGCTTGAGCACGAGCCTGAGGGCGAAGGTTCGGCCGAGCGCGCGGGCGATGGCGATCGCGTTGCCGCGCACGCGGCTGCCGCGTGCGCTGCCGGCCCCGCCGCCGAGTTGCGCGAGGCTCTACGGCAGCTGTTCGCGTTGCGTCTGGTGGGCCTTGCAGATAACGAATTGACCGAACTCGATCGATTGGAAGGTTGATCGCATGATTTCAGAATTCCCGCTTTTCGCGTTCACCACGCTTACGGGGTTAGGCGCGGGCGCGTTGGTGGCGTCGGCGGCGTTCCCTGAGCGAGGCGAAGGTAAACGCGCATGGCTGTTTCCGCTGGTGATGCTTGTGCTTATGGGCGTGGGTGCGCTGGCTTCCGTGACACATTTGGGACGACCGCAGTACATGGTATACATGCTGTCGAACCCCACGTCTTCGCTGGTGATGGAGGGCATCTTCGCCGGGCTTACGTGCGTGGCGCTTATCGTCGATGTGGTAATGGCGGCGAAATCTGCGGCCGCTAACCGCGTGGTGCGCATCGTGGCGGCGGCGCTGGCCGTGGTGCTTATGTGCGTGCAGGCCTACGCGTACGCCGGAAGCTACGGCAACGCCGCATGGGCCGCGGCAAGTGTGTGGCCGTTCTTCGTGCTAGGCTCGCTCGGCTGCGGTTTTGCGCTGTGGACGTTGTTTGCGCAGGTAAGCGATGACTTTGCGAAGGCATGCGGCGTGGCGTTGGTACTGGCATGCGCGGCGTTTGCCTGGGAAGCGGCAACGTTTGCAAGTGCTGGCGTCGATGCTGTGCTGGTAATCGCAGGCGCGGCGCTGGCCGCTGTTGCCGCAGCTTGCGCGCTGGCGAAGGGCTTTGCGAACGCGAAGCTGCCGTGGGCCGCTGTTGCGGTAGTGGCGGTAGTGGCGCTTGCCGTTG
>DJEE01000084.1:0-3845 GCA_002431805.1 Eggerthellaceae bacterium UBA5906 | reverse complement strand
TACGCCGCCAGCATTTTGTAAGGTAGCTTACAAATAGATAGTGCGCCTGAACGCAGCGAATGCAATGCCGGGCCCTGCGAATACAATTCGCAGGGCCCGTTTGCGTTTGGGGAGTGGTTGAAGATGGCAAAAGTGGCACGCTTGATGCCGTTTCCTGAGTTCACGGTTCGGTTATGCCTGAAAACAAGCGGCCCGAAGGAAACCCTTCGGGCCGCTGGCGCTTAGATGTACTTGCCTTTGCCGTGGTCGGACATGTGCTGGATAAGCTGTGCGACCCATCCGCGGAAATCGCCCTTGCGGGGCACCAGTTTTCCGTCTACCAGTTCCTCGTAGGCAACCTTGACGCGGTCGAAGCGGGTGACGGTGACGGGCTCTTCGTGGGTGAAGCAGCCTTCAATCTGCTTGCTTGCCGCAAGGCCTAGCTTGATGACGGGGTTGAACATGACGTGCGGACGGTCCTTTTCGTCGACGTAGGCGAAAAGGTTGTGCGTCACGCCGATTTGGTTAGCGTGCAGGCACGCCGCATCGTCAAGCGATGCCATGGTGTCAAGCAAGTCCTGTGCTACTTCGGCGTCGGCGGCGGTGGCTTTCTCGCACGGCGTGGAGAGCACGGCTTCATCCTGAACCAGTTCTTTGATGCTCATGAGGGTTTCCTTCTGTGTTGTAAGCTGCTTGCATACGCGTTGCGCAGCGTGTTGTTTTACAATCGCCTTCGTTATTTTATAGCATTCAGGCACATTGGCGCGGAGAGGCGTGATTTACATGGCGAAAACGGACGGCGCGCGCGGGCCGGCAGCTTCTCGACGCACGTTTTGGATTGGGGCGATTTGCGCGCTTGCTGGTGCGGGCTTGTGGGGCGTGTCTGGGGCCTGCGCACAGTATTTGTTTGCACATTACGGCATTACGCCTCTGTTTGCCACTGCGGTGCGCTCGTTTGTGGCGACGCTGCTGTTCTTCGGCGTACTGGCTTTTCGTCGTCGATACCTGCTGGGGCTGATGTGGGGTGCCGAGGCGCGGGTGAAGCTGGTGTTTCTGGCGTTTGGCGTTGCGTTGTTTATTGACCAGTTCGCGTATTCCATGACCATTGCCTTTACAAACGCTGGCACGGCTACGGTGCTGCAGATGCTTGGCACGGTGTTCGTGATGCTGTTCACGTGTGTGGTTGGCCGCCATTTGCCAAAAATCGGCGAGTTTGTTGGCCTGCTCTGCGCGTTTGCAGCTACGGTTCTTATTGCCACGCAAGGTGACTTTGGCACGTTGGTGCTGCCCGCGGCTGGTTTGTTCTGGGGGCTTTTGAATGCGCTTTCGGTGGCTGCATACGTGATGATTCCGCGCAATTGCGGTTTGTTCGATCGTTTCGGCAGCTTTGCGGCAACGGGTGCTGGCATGCTGGTTACATGCGTGTGTTCCGGCGTGGCATACGCGGTGCAGCTTGCCAGCGGCGCTGGTGCGCCCGAGGCCATCGCAAGCATGGACGTGTTTGGCTGGCTTGTGCTTATCGGTGGGCTTGCGGTGCTGGGCACGTTTGTCTCCTTCGGGCTGTATTTGCGCGGCGTGGCGGCCGTAGGGTCGGTTACGGGAAGCTTGCTAGGTGCCGTCGAGCCGGTAAGCGCGAGCGTGTGCGCGTGGGTGTTTTTAGGCACGGCGTTTTCCGGCTTTGACTGGGCGGGCCTTGTGCTGATGCTTGGCATGCTTGTGCTGGTTACCGTGGACGGCAAGCCAAAAGATGCGGAGTAGATCCTGCTGACCGTGATGGCGTGCACGGTTTTGCGCATGCATGAGGACGGTTTGCCTACGGTGTTGCCCCGTCTATCTCGCGCTCAAGTTCAGCGTTAAGCTCGCCGAACCCCTTTAAGGCGGCAAAGGGCATGAACTGCCGTCCTCGTTCGGGACTTGGTTGCGCAACACGTGGTCCATCTTGTGCTAGGCGTTGCGCGATTTGGCGGAGCACGCTTGCTCGGTACTCTTTTTCCTGGGTAGAGAGGTCTTTCCGGCACGGCAATTCGTCTAGCTGCCTCATAACGCTACCAAGCTGTTCTTCCATGGCAGCATCGTAATCGGCTGCTTTACTCCCATGCGTCTCATCGTAGTCGCGTGTATCGTAATTGGCTCTGCTCGGCGATGTTGCGTATGGCTTGCTTCTATGCACGATGGCCTCCTACCTGGTTGTTGCGCTCGCGCGCCGTTGCCTTTTCTTGCAGGCTTGTGCCTTTCAACATGGCGTTGCTCCCGTATTTGCTGCGCACGGCTACAATGGCGTTTTGCAGCGCACGCTCTTTTTGCTCTGCTTCCACGTCATCGAAAAGCGTTTGCGTTGCAAAGCGCTCGGGCATAAGGTCGCCAAGCCCGATGACGATGCGCCTGATTGGCAAAGCACGGCTGACCGTTTCGTCGAATAGCTGCTCAAAACGCTTTTGCAGCAGCATTTCTGAATTGGTGCGCCGTTCCAGTTTGCGGCTTGCGTTGCTGCGGGATACACCCCACCCGCCAACACGGCGCAACCCGTGCCCGCCGTCAAATAGCTCGCAGCGTTTGCTTGCTGCGCGTTGCTGTGATTGCGATGCTGACGTTTTGGGCTTCGCATATCCAATGCTCAGGTAAATGCGTTCGCATACAACCCCGTTTGCCACCATTTCTAAAACGCTTGCATTCACCATCTCGCGCAGCACCATGCGAGCTTCCCCAAACGTGTAGTCGCACGGCAGCACTTGGCCGTTGGTCATGGAATGGCCTTCAGGCTTATAGTCGCGTATATATTGAATAGTGCACGGCTCTAAGCCCCAGGCATGATCGATGAGATATTCTGCGTTCACGCCGAACTCACGCCGTAGCACAATAGGGCTCATTGCAGCTACGCCCGCTAAATCTTCCGCTCCATGTTTTCGCAACCGCCGCGCAATGCCCGGCCCGATGCTCCATATGTCGGTAATGGGGCGATGCCACCAGATGCGCTGCCGAAAGCCCTCTTCATCAAGGTATCCGATGCAGTCTGCTTCGTGTTTTGCCGTAACATCAAGCGCCACTTTTGCCAAAAACAAGTTTGTGCCAATGCCGGCAGTGGCGGTGATGCCCGTTTTCTCAAGCACTTCGTCCATAAGCATACGCGCAAATTGACGCGGTGTTTTGTCGTACAGCTTTAAGTACGGGGTGGCGTCGATGAACGATTCGTCGATGGAGTAGGGGCGTATGTCTTGCGCACTGATATGCCCAAGGTATATGCGGTAGATGTTGTTCGACACTTCCATATATCGTCGCATGCGCGGCACGGCGGTGATATACGTGATGCCTTCGGGGATTTCGAAGACGCGACAGCGGTTACGCACGCCAAGTGCCTTCATTGCTGGCGTGATTGCCAGGCAAATGGTGGTGCGTGTGCGTGCAGGGTCGGCCACTACCAGGTTGGTGGTGAAGGGGTCAAGCCCGCGATCGGCACATTCCACGCTGGCGTAAAAAGATTTCAAGTCGATGCACAGATATATTTTCCGAGCGCCAAGCTCAGATGGCAGTGCGTCGATCAACGCTTGGTTGCCTGCGCCTGCGCTTTGCTTCGTGCTCAATCTTCCACCTCCTTAAAATGGCGTACGAATGTTCTAACATAGAACAAGTGTTTTTGCCTCAACAATTTTCAAAAGAAAACAAATGTTCGTAAAACATCCACCGTTTGTTCGCTTGTTGCCTTTTCTGTGGCGTGCTAATCTAACAGAAATCTATTAGTTTTTGCGAAGGAGGAAGACATGTCGGGCACGGTTTCGCTGTATTTAGACGACAACATCCTTCGCAGGCTTGATACGCAGGTTGAGCGTGCGGCCAAGTTGGACCGTTTGCAGGGACGCACAGGGCGCCAG
>DJEE01000114.1:1175-9218 GCA_002431805.1 Eggerthellaceae bacterium UBA5906 | reverse complement strand
CCATGCAGATGTTGCCCACCTGGCGGCAGCGCACGCCGTCCACCAGGAAATCCGTGCGGCCCGACAGCCCGCGGCGCAGGCCGTCGCCGTAGCCCACCGGCACGGTGCAGATTTTCACGCTACCGGGGCTGCGGTAGTTCAGCCCGTAGCTGACGCCCTCGCTCATGGGCACCAGGCGCGTGTCGGTGATGCGCGCGTGCACGCTCATGGCCGGGCGCAGCTCGATAAGCGGCATGGTTTCGGGGCACGGCTGGTAACCGTACAGACCGATGCCCAGGCGCACCATGTCGAAGCGAACGTCGGGGTAACGGATAGCCGCGGCGGAGTTTGCGCAGTGCACGATGCCGGGGTTGATGCCCGCCTCGCGCAGCGCCTCAACGGCCTCGATGAAGCGCTTTGCCTGGATTTGGAAGTCGAGCGTTTCGGCGCAGTCGGCCGTGGCGAAGTGCGTGAACGTGCCCTCAAGCTGCAACGCGCGATGGAAGCCCACCTGGTGCATGAACGTGACAACCTGGTCCCAGTGCACGCCGATGCGGTTCATGCCCGTGTTGATGGCCAGGTGAAACGGCGCATGCAGGCCCATGGAATCGGCGGCCTCGGCGTATTTGATGGCGAACTCCGACGAGTAGATTGCCGGCATGATTTTGTATGCAAGCAAAAGCGGAATAGCGCTTTCGGGCGGTTCGGCCAGCATGAGGATAGGCGCGTTCACCAGGCCTTCGCGCAGCTGAATGCCCTCGTCAACCGTGGCGACGCCCAGGTAGTCGGCCCCGGAGTTCAGCGCGGTTTTCGCCACGCGCACCGCGCCGTGGCCATACGCATCGGCCTTCACCACGGCCATCATATGGCGACCGGCGCCGATCATGCTTTTCACGGCCATGGCGTTGTGACGGATGGCGTTCAGGTCGATTTCCAGCCACGCCCAGCGGCGGTTTTTCTCAGGGATGGTAGCCAGTTTCTCGGGGTCGAATTCGACGTGCTTCATGCCTTCCGCGTCTTCAACGGCCGCGGCATACGCAGCTGCGGCTTCCTGGTGCTCCCGGTTGTACTGGAACGCGCCGCGAACTTCGTTGGCAGCATCGGCGGCAGCTTCGCGCTCGGTTAAATAGCTTGCGGCACCGCGGCGAGGAGCCGGAGCAGCTTGGGGCGTTGCTGCATGCGCGGCTCGCTGCGCCTCGCGCTCGCGGATGGCGTCGGCGGCGCTTTCCGTGCCCGGCTGCTTGCGAAACGCAAACCCGGTGAATCCGTTAGGAAGCTCTTTGTTATCTGCCATGTTCTGTGACCTCTTGAACCTTTTCACTACCTGAATACGCGTGTGACCTGGCATTTCGTTAAGCACGAACACGCCTGCACATGCGCAAGGGTTTCCCATTTTGAGCGCCCATAAGTATAGCACGGGCACGCAAACAAGCCGCATCTGCGCAAAGGAAGCAAATGCAGCCTGCAAGGACCTTGGGAGTTACAAAAGTTCACGAGTCAAAACAACCCAGCGTGTTTTGGCTCATTCTTGCAAATGGCACAAAGCTAGCAAGTTTGAGTCTTGCAGGGGGATGACTTACGAAGCAACCGACTCGCAATCCGACCAAATTAAAAAGCGCGAAGCGCACACCAATTATGTTTTGTTGACGCCCAGGTAGCGTAAAAGTCAGCGAGGGGCCCTGTGGTGCGTCGTATTCGTGGGAACGCAAGGGCGCCGCGTACTTCGGTACGCAAGCTCTCGGGTTCGCGCGAAGACGGCGTGCCACAAGGCCCCGCAGCGTCAAGTAAATTCGCCGGCCGGCAGGCCGGCGAAACCGCCTAATGTCCGCCGCCGGCCATCATCTTCACGGCATGCGGCAGCGCAGCCACGATGCCGTCCCAGTTTTCACGCGCGGCCTTTTCGCTACCAGGCAGGTTCACCACCAGGTGCGTTCCGCGCTGCATGCACAGCGCGCGGGACAGCATGGCAAACGGCGTGATGGCCAGGCTATGAGCGCGCATGGCCTCGGCGATGCCAGGCACGTTGCGATCGCACACGGCCTGCGTGGCCTCAGGCGTGACGTCGCGCAGCGAAAGGCCGCTGCCACCGCACGTAAGCACGATGTCAGCGTCAATGGTATCGCACGCTTCCACAATTGCGGCGCTGATCTGCGGCACTTCGTCTTTCACTACCACATGGCTTTTGCATTCCCAACCGGCATCGGCAATAAGCTGCTCAAGCGCCGCGCCGGCGGTGTCCTGCTTCATGCCGCGCGTGTCCGAGCACGTAATAATGGCGAACGTGAGTGGCGCCGCCTCGTGGTTGTGGTTGTGTTCGTGCATAATGCTCCCCTTTGTGATTGAGATTGTTGCGTGCAACGCCGAGGCAGCGCGTCCGGCAGCTGCCCCAGCGCGTCTCGCTGCGCGGGACACGGTACCCGGCGCACTGTCCCGGCTCAATGTGCCACACCAGCTCCAGATTACCCGAACAGCTACGTCCCGGTTATAGACGCTAGAGCCGCAGTAGTTCGTGAGTCAAAAGCAGCCCGGTTACTTTTGACTCACAGGCACACGTCTTCGCTGACGTCAAGCAGGATGCATTCAAGCTCGCTGCCGGCCGTGCGACCTTCGCCGCCTTCGGGCATAACGGCCAAGCAGTTGCTGCGCTGGATGACGCCGAACAGGCCCGAGCTTTGGTTTTTCGCAGGTTCCACCTGGTAGGCGCCGTTTTCGTCCTTCGTGAGCGTGGCACGCAGGTAGATGCGGCGCGAGTCTTTTTTCTTCGTGTCGCGCACAAGACGAGCACGCACGCGCGGGCGCTCGAGGTTCGTGTAGCCCTGCATTTTGCGCAGCGCCGGGCGGATGAGCATTTCAAAGCCGCAATACGCCGCAGCGGGGTTGCCGGGCAGGCCGAACACGGGGGTGCCGTTTACCACGCCGAACGTTTGCGCTTTGCCCGGGCGCATGTTTACGGTGGTCATGAGCAGCTCGCCCGTTTGCTCCACGCACGGCTTGATGAAGTCGAAGTCGCCGTTTGAGGCGCCGCCGCTGGTTACCACGAAGTCGTAGGTTTCCGTGGCCGCAAGCACCGCCACTTTCAGCGACTCAAGCGAGTCTTCAACAATGGGCAAGATGGTGGGCTCAGCACCCGCAGCACGCGCCGAAGCGGCCAGCGCGTAGCTGTTCGAGTTGCGAATTTTGCCGGCGGTGGGCACCTCGGTGGGGCCTACCAGCTCAGAGCCGATGGCGATAATGGCCACGCGCGGGCGACGCGGACACGGCACCTCCACCACGCCGCAGCCAGCCAAAAAGCCTACGCCAGCTGGGTTGATAACCTCACCGGCGCGCACAACGGCCTCGCCGGCGCGCGCTTCCTCGCCCGCCTCGCGCACGTTGGAGCGTTCCTTGGTGGGCGCACTGAACGCCACGCGGCTGCCAGGGCGACCATCGCCGGCAACGTTGCGCGTAATCTCGTATTTCACCACAGAGTCGGCCGCACCGGGCAGCGGCGCGCCCGTCATGATGCGCACGCACTGGCCTTCGCCGATTTCGCCTTCGTAGGTATCGCCCGCGGCAACTTCCGCGATGACGTCAAGCTCAACCGGCGCCTGCTCGGTGGCGCCGGCCAGCTGCGCGGCACGCATGGCAAAGCCGTCCATAGCCGCATGGGCAAACGGCGAGATGTCGATATCGCTTTTCAAGTCGGCGGCGGCAACGCGACCTGCCGCGTCCAATATGGGAACCGTTTCCGCAGGCAGCTGGGAAACATGCGAGAGTACCAGGTCACGCGCTTGCTCGACCGAAATCATATCCGGCATGGCACGTCCTTTCGTTACGCTATCTTCAATGACTGACGGCCATTATACCGCTTGCCGAATATCGCGGCACGAAGAGCATTCTCAGGCTTGATAAGTTCGCAAGCCAGATGTTGCAGCCGTTGGCGCCAGAAGCTGCTTTTTGGCAGCGACTTTGCGCACGTCCTTACGAAACGGAAGCAGGCGCGAGCATGCGGCAGGCCCATTGGGCAGCTACCATGCTGCCGCCCACCAGCACCGACTCGTCGATGGTGTAGTGGCAGCTGTGTTGCGGGTGATCGGCGCCCACTTCGGGATTGCGCGTGCCCACGAAGCAGAACACGCCCGGCACGAAGCGCAGGTACTCGCTGAAGTCTTCGCCCGAAAGCGTGCCGCGATAGTCGGCCACGCCCTGCGGCCCGAGCGTGTCGAGCACCGCCTGGCGCGCCACCTCGGCACATGTCGGGTCGTTCGCCAAACCGGCGTTGCCTTCCTCGAACGTGAACGTGGCTTTCGCGCCGAGCGCGGCGGCGCTGCGACTGACGATGCGCTCAAGGCGGTCAGGCACCTCGGCGCGCATCTGCGGCGACCACGTGCGCACCGTGCCCGTCAGGCGCGCGTGGCCCGCCATGATGTTGCGCGCCTCGCCGCCGTGGAACTCACCCACGGTTACCACCACGGGTTCGAACGGGGAAACATCGCGGCTGACCAGCACTTGCAGCGCCATAACCATTTCGGCGCCCACCACCACGGCGTCTACGCCCTTATGCGGCATGGAGCCGTGCGCGCTCACGCCCTCGATATCGATGGCAAACCAGTCGGTGTTGGCCATGCGCTGCCCCGGCGCGCACGACACCGTGCCGGCGGGAACCTCGCTCCAAATGTGCGCGCCATAGATGGCGTCAACGCCGTCAAGCGCGCCGGCCTCAATCATGGACAGCGCACCGATGGAGATTTCCTCAGCGGGCTGGAAGATGATGCGCACCTCGCCTGCAAGCTGGTCGGACACGTCGCGCAGGATGCGCGCCGCGCCAAGCATCATGGCCATGTGGGCGTCATGGCCGCACGCGTGCATAACGCCGGGGTTTTCGGACGCGAACGCTGCACCCGTTTGCTCGGTGACGGGCAGCGCGTCCATGTCGGCACGCAGGGCCACGCGGTGCGCGGGCGCGCCGTCGGGGCCGTACGCGCCGGGAGCCGTGCCGCGAATGGTGGCGATGATGCCGTTGTTTTCGAGGCATGTGTGTTCAATGCCCAGGTCAGTGAGCTGTTCGCTGAGCAGACGCTGGGTGTTAGATTCGTTGCCCGACGTTTCGGGAAAACGATGGAACAGCCGACGGGCCGCGATGATGTTAGCCTCGGCAGCCGCACCGAGTTGGCGCACGCGTTGTGCTGTGGCAGTGCCCGCGGCTGTTCCCTGAGCGTGCGAATACGCTGGGTTTTGCGCGTCGGGTGCGGTCATAGGTGTCCCCTTTCGGCGGATTTACTTGCGAATACCGTTATCTGCAATGGATGGGTAGCGTACCACACACCTGTTACGGTCACGCAACATCACAAGGAACGACAAAAAGCATCGGAGAACGGAGGCCCGCGAGCGAAAATCGCATACGTTTGGATTTTAATCCGCCCAGCCCATATGGCTCGCGAGCGAGCGTTTACGTTTGCCCAGGTCACAGCGTTCCGCCTTTTCCTGTTAGCGCAGATATTGGCAACAAAATCCAAACGTATGCGATTTTTCGCTGGGACACGGCTGGAACGCGCAAGCGGACCCTGCGAGCGGGCGCTGGATGCGCTAGTTTTTGAGCTCTCGCAGCATGGCGGCTATGTGGTGCTGCGCTAGGTCGAACTCGCCGCGCTCCGCTAATGCGTTTACGATCTGCACCTGATTGCGCAGGTCATGGCGCATGCGCGCCGAGGCTTCCATTTTCTCCACGGTAAGCTGGTAATCCTTTAGGTACGCGTCAAGCTGCTCGCGCAAAAGCTGGGCGCGGGCTTCGTCGCAGGCACGCCGGCGCAGGCGGCTGATGGACAGCAGCACCACCGCATCCACCCCCAGGCACAGCACAGCTAGAACGGCGCATATGCGCAGCAGCACGATGTCGGCACCGCAATAGCACACCACCGTCCAATAGCCCAGCAGCAAAAATGCCACCTGCAAAAGTGGGAACAAGGCAAGGGTCCATAAACGATACGCACGGCGATGGTGCCGCGTTCGCACTACGCATGCCACCAGGGCACACGCCGCAAGCGCCACCGCAGCAATCACAATGCATACGCCGAGAGGCGCTTCGAGGAACAGGTCTGTCATTGGGCATCGCCGCCGTCGACTTTAAGGATGACACGCGCCGTGTAACGCCCACCTTCGCGCTGCGTGGTGAACTGTCCATCATGGCGCGACGCGATATCGGCAACGATGCCTTGGCCCCAGCCGTGCAGCGTCGAAAGGTTTGGGACAGCACGCGAGGGCGCAAGCGAGCGCGTGGCGGTCGCAAAGCCTCTCGATGGCTGTCGCGACAGGGCCGCCAATGCACGATGAGCGCCCTCGTTGGTTGCCGTTTCCGCAGGTACTTCCGCTGACGGCGCATTACTCGCAGCTGCCTCGCAGGCTTCTCCGACAAGTTCCGGCTGCCCGCTCGACAGAGCCTTCGCACCCGCCTTGCGCTCCCACTCATCCACGCATGCCGCACCGTTTTCCGCGCAACTGTTTTCGACGTCCACCACAAAATAGCGTCCCCATCTGCGGGCTGTCACATTCACGAAACGACTTGCCTGCGGCACCGCTTGGCACGCATTAAGCGCGTTGTCAACCAAGTTCGAAAACACCGCGCACAGCTCAACGCTGGGAATTGCCAGGTCAATGGGCACGTTAAGCTGCGTTTGAAAACGCACACCCGCCTGCTTGGCATCGAGCGCCTTCACGTCTATAAGCGAATCGACCGCAGGATGCTGGCACGCGCGCGACGACGCCGAGCCTATGATGCCGATGGCGCGCCCGAGGCTCTCCCCCGCCTTAGACGCATGCCGCTCGAGCAGATTCTGCTCAGCGGCTTTCAGTTCCGCCCGAATGCGCCGACGGATGGCATCTGCCTCTTGCCGTTCGTGCGCCGAGCGCTCACGCAGCATGGCCTGCGTGGCCACCTCGTCTTCCAATTCGCGCACCTGCTCGGCGGCGGCAAAATGCCCGCACGCTTCGCCCAGCACGCGAAACAGCAGCACGTCAACCGGCCCGCACGCCGCAGCTAAAACCGACAAGGCAGTCAGCAACCATGCCGGCGCGTGGTACGCGACAATGCACCACAGCACAAACGCGATAAGCGCCGCCTGGCTTACGGGAAACAACAGGCACAGAAGCTTTTGCCACAGAAACGCACCATGCAGCTGCCGCATGCTCGCCACCGTGACGACCAGCAGATATGCCGCCAGAGTGGCGGCCACAACATGTATGGGAGAAATCACGACCAGCCTTGCGAGCTATTGCGCGTTGAGCCCAACGTAACGGAAGAACAGGTCGCGAATGGCTTTACGCTGGCGTTGGCTTACCGGCACTTCGGCGCCCGAATGCAGCAGCACGCCCGCCGTACGCAGCTCGGAGATGTGCGCCATGTTCACGATATAGCTTTTGTGGCACTGCACAAAGCTGTCGGGCAGCATGTCGAGCATTTGCCCCAGCGTGGCGTACGTTTCCATGACCTCGCCCGAGGTGAGGTACAGCTTCACCTTGCGGCGATCGCTTTCCACGTATTCGATGGTGGATGGGTTGACCATGGTAACCGCGCCGCCGTGCTGAATGGCCACCGGCGGCACCGCGTTGCCCTGCAAATTGCGCAGCGCCTTGTCAAGCGCGGCGTTGAAATCTTCCTGCTTAATGGGCTTAAGCAGGAAATACGTGTGCTCGGTTTCGTACACGGGCGTGCAGTATTCGATGTAGCCGGAAATATAGATAACCTGCGTGTTGCTGCCGACGGGAAAATGGCGGCGCACTAGGTCGATGCCGGTGGGCTTGCCGTCGCCAAGGCTGATGTCGCACAGGAACACATCGATGTGGTCGCCCGAGGCCAGTAGCGCCTCAAGCGTTGAGGTGCTTGAGATGATGTCGATGTTCAAACGGTCGGCGGCGGGGTACTGCGCAAGCATGTCGCGCAGCACGTCCTGATATTCGATGCTGTCTTCTAATGCAAGAAGGTGAAAAGTTCCCACCGTTTGCTCCCAATTCCCATCTTTCGGCGGCAGCGCGCCGCCTTGCTATAACTTAACTCCAAGTATACCAAGGAATTGAAGCATCCCCCCCCCC
>DJEE01000114.1:0-1120 GCA_002431805.1 Eggerthellaceae bacterium UBA5906 | reverse complement strand
CCCGTGATTTTCCCATCGGCGCAAAACTCCAGGTAGACGATGTGAACGAAGAGTTTTTCGTAGCGAACGAAGATAGTTGCTGCAAGATTACACAGGAAACCGAGGTTATGTTTTCCGTATCAAGAGCAAGCCGGAACGAGAACGCGCACGGTGGAGCACTGGGGCGAGACACGGCGGCGCGGCGACGAGCCGAGTACGCGGCGGTCAAGATACCCAAACGAGGCATGACTCCCAAGCGAACCTACTTGCTGTCGCGAACTCGCTCGTGTTTGTGTTTTGTCGCACACGCCGTGCGAATGCGTATTTTTCACACTGCGCTGACCTGGGGAAATGAGATGCATACTAGGGCTGCTACTCGGACAGGCGGGATTAAAACACAAACACGAGCGAGTTTGCGACAAGCGCGCCCTGCACTGATGCGCCCGCAGGCTCTCAAGGCGCGCAGAATGCCGAGCCGAGCTTGTCGCGTTCACGCGAAACGAGCCTGGCGGCAAAAAGTCGCGTTAGTTTGTGACTTGCTAGAAATTGGGCGAGTAGCGCAGTTTCGTAAGAGCATGTGACCTGGGAAAACGCGGACGGGTACGGGCAGCCTACTTGCACTTCACCAATTAAGTCACAAACTAACGCGGCTTTTTGACAAGCGTAGCCGGTTCCTTGTATTCCTTGCAGTGCGGCGACTTGTTTGCAACTCTTGCTTTGCAGCTGCTGCGGGATGTAGCTTGCTCCCGAGCTGGCCGAACCTGGTTTGTGCGTGTGCTTATGGCTTGCCGGCCTTACCACGCGCGCAACCAGGGCCGAACAAGAGCAGAGCGTAAAGATGCATCAAGTGCAAGTAAACGCGACGCGGCAGCATACCAAGGGAGAGCTGAGGCGGAAGGGCAAAACACGATGGAACACCGCAGCATGTCGAGAGAAAAGCGGACGCAGGATTTAGCGCGGCATCACGGCGTGGCGGCATGACGGGTGCGTGACGGGGCGGTGCCTATGGTGTGGATATCGATGCACAGGTGCGGCGGGCGGCTGGCAACGTCTCTATAATACGTGGGATGAACAATTACGGACATATCAACAATCGCGCAGGCGGCAAGCATGCACAGCGCCCTGATCTTGAGCGCGTTCA
>DJEE01000132.1:746-8252 GCA_002431805.1 Eggerthellaceae bacterium UBA5906 | reverse complement strand
GTTAGCCTCATCGGCCGTCATACCTGCAACTTGCTGCAAGCGCACTCCGATTTCTTGTTCGGAAGCATCAAGGTCTCGCTGACGACGGTCAAGTTGACCCTGCATCGACGAAATTTGATGCTCGCGGGAATCCAAAGACTGCTCACGGGAATCGAGCGATTCGACTCGACGATCAAGGGACTCCTCGCGCTGGTTCACGCGTTGTTCAGCGGCGCGAACCTCCTTCAAACGCTCTTTGTTCTCGGCCTGAGCTTCTTGACGCAAGCGAAGCGCCTCGTCTTTTGCTTCGATGACAGCTTCACGACGCAGCGTTTCTGCCTGGCGCTTTGCATCTTCCACAACGTTTTGCGCCTCTTCGGCGGCGCGTTTCGTTGAGGAGTTCGCAAGGTATTTGGTTACCACAAAGCCAACGGCAATGCCCACAACGGCGCCAACAATAAGCCAGATAATGATCTCCATGCGTTCCCCCTTTCATGATGGGACGGGTACCTGTACGGTTCTTCAGAGTTTACAGTGCATAAAAAATCCCGGCATGACCGGGCAAGAGCGTACGTGCGCAAGGAACTGGACGTATATGCTGTTCTATATATACAAACAGTGCCGCTGCGGGCACATGTGCTCATGCTTATTTACTATGATAAAGGTTCGTAAACATTTCGAAAAGCCCCGCACATTAAAAAGCCGGTTTCTGCTGGAGAAACCGGCTTTGCTGCATCAGCATATTCGACATGAAGCGAAGCAAGGCCTATATCATTGCGGCAGCGTGCTTTTCCGACCAAATCCTTGCAGCAGATGCGGAAACGCTTGCCCCATAGCCTTTTTGCATGAGCTTGCGATATGCAGACTCTCGAGGGTGCTTACTGCGCGGAGGCTTTGCGTCAAGCAACGCTAGCGCACGCGCAAGCTCATCGGGACCTTCCTCATGGTTTTTAGCATCAAGGTATTCGGGCACCGAAAGCGGGTTGATATCAAGCGCCGTAAGCTCTGCCGCTATTCCTTGCAGGCCTTTTCCTTGCGATAGCCTGCTGCGTACGAGCACGTCGGCAAACCGTTCGTTGCTTACAAGCCCGCAACGTTGTGCGCGTTCAACGGCAGCGCACGCAACATCTTCCGAAAAGCCGTCTTTCACCAAACGCTCCTGCAGCGCTTTGCTTGCGTGCTCGCGCAGGCAAACGAGTCGTTCGATTTTACGAAACGCTTGCTCTTCGGAAAACGTTGAAGGTTGTTGCCTGGCAGCGCCTTTGGTGTTTGCGCGCTTAGAAACCGATTTACCCTTGCACTTAGCCGCCGCACATCGCGAACTTGAAGCTGGTTGGGTGTATGCAAACTCTGCTTCGGGCTTATGGCTTGCAACGTCCGCTTGCCGCGATGAGCCTTGCTCGATTTGCTGAATCTTATTGCGCAGTTCGTTTATGGTTGCGGCCGACGCAGGCATTGCTTACTTCTTTCCCTTCGGCTTTGCTACGGGCGTAACCGCGTCGAAGTCTTCCTGCTCGCGTGTGATGATGGGAATATCGAACGCCTCGCGCACCTTCGTTTCAAGTTCGTCGCGTAAGTCGGGGTTTTCTTTTAGCGTACGTTTTGCAGCTTCGCGACCCTGCCCCAAGCGTTCTTCGCCGTAGGTGTACCACGCGCCCGATTTCTTAGCTACGCCACATTCCACGGCCATGTCGACGATGCAGCCCTCGCGCGAAATGCCCTCACCGTACATAAGGTCAAACTCTGCTTGCCTAAACGGCGGAGCAACCTTGTTCTTCACAACTTTAGCGCGTACGCGGTTGCCAACAATCTCGCCATCGCGTTTGATGGAGTCGATGCGGCGAACGTCGATGCGCACGCTTGAGAAGAACTTCAGCGCACGACCACCTGTGGTGGTTTCGGGGTTGCCGAACATCACGCCGATTTTCTCGCGCAGCTGGTTAATGAAGATGCACGTGGTGTTCGATTTAGACAGCGAGCCAGCAAGCTTACGGAGCGCTTGAGACATTAAGCGCGCCTGCAAGCCAACGGTTGTGTCGCCGATTTCGCCCTCGATTTCCGCACGAGGCACCAACGCTGCAACGGAGTCGATGACTACGCAGTCGATTGCGCCGGAGCGCACAAGCATGTCGCAAATCTCAAGCGCTTGCTCACCAGTGTCGGGCTGGGAGATAAGCACCTCGTCGATGTCAACGCCCAAGCGAGCGGCATACACGGGGTCGAGCGCATGCTCTGCGTCGATAAACGCCACTACCCCACCAAGCGCTTGCGCTTCGGCAAGAATCTGCAAAGCAAGCGTGGTTTTGCCGCTAGACTCAGGTCCGTACACCTCGATGATGCGGCCTCGCGGTACACCGCCGATACCGAGCGCGGCATCAAGAGGGAGCGCACCGGTTGGGATTGCGCCAACGTTGAGATCATGGCCACCATCGCCATATTTCATGATGGCGCCCTTGCCGAATTTCGATTCAATCTGGTCTGTGGTGACCTTCAGCATCTTGCTTTTTTCTTCGTTCATGCGCGTGCTTACCTTTCTTCATGCGCCGCTTTGCTTTGCAGCTCGTTTTATTATACGAACGTCTGTTTGTAAGTCAAGAGGAAATAGCAAACATTGGTACGTTACTTCATATGATACCGAGCTAACCTTGCGCGCATTTTGCCGATATAGCGAAACGGATTCGGCCAAACCTTGCAGGTTTATATGCCGAATCCGTTCAATAATCTTGCAGGTGTGCAACCGATTTCTTGCAGATGCGCCCATACGTCAGCATGGGGCACAATTCTGCCAAAACCAGTTTGCTCGCTATGTGCTAGCTTGCCTGCACGGCTTGCTGCAGCATATGAAGCGCTTCGCGCGCAGTTTGCCTGCGGACTTGCTCCCGGTTGCCATCGAAATGAACCAACTTCGATTGAACTTCGCCCTTGCAAGCAAACGCCATGCACACGGTACCAACCGGCTTGCCGGGCTCTTCGCCCCCGGGTCCCGCAATGCCGGTGACAGCAACCGTGCAGTCACATGCCAGCACGTTTCGGGCGCCTTGCGCCATTTGCTCAGCAACCTCGCAACTGACCACGCCGCAGTGCTCAACCGAAGCGGCGTTTACGCTCAAAACCGCCTGCTTTACCCCAACCGCGTAGCTGGTAACACCGCCGCGAACCACGTCTGAGCTGCCCGGAACAGCTGTAAGTGCAGCACTAATCATGCCGCCGGTAAGGCTTTCGGCCGTGCCAAGCGTCAGCCCACGTTCGCGAGCGCTTTCAAGAACGCTTGCGCTTAAAGCGGCAAGTTCCTCATCGGCAACCTCCACGCTGCATTGCGCTGCAGGTTTTTCGGCACCGCCATGCTGCTTACGGTTCTTTTTAGAGCCCAGTCCGATGAGGTCACGCGCTTTGGCGATATAGTCAAGCATCGACACGACCGTAAGCACAAGCGCCACAATCATGACCGCCCAGCTTACCACCCACATGGTGTCCGAGAATGCATCGATGAGCGTGCCCATCATGTAGTTGTCCTTGATGGTGAACAGCACAATGGCGATCATCTGGAACACGGTTTTGAATTTTCCGTACCAGCTAGCTGCAATCACCACGCCCTTGCTAGCGGCAACCATGCGGACGCCAGACACGATGAACTCGCGCGCCACGATGATCAACGCCACCCAGCTAGGCAGCGCACCTAACTCGATGAGGGCGAGCAGTGCCGCTACCACAAGGATTTTATCGGCCAGCGGGTCCATGAACTTGCCGAAGTCCGTTACCTCTCCGCGGCTGCGCGCCAAATAGCCATCAAGCCAGTCGGTGCACGAAATCAGAACGAAAATGCCTGCAGCGATAAGGCTTTTAGAGTGTTCGGCAACATCAGGGAGGTTAAACCAATCGGGCCAAGGGCTCAGCAGAACAACCACAAACACCGGCACAAGACAGATGCGGATAAGCGTGACGATGTTCGCAGGCGTCCATAAGCGATCAGACGTTTGCGGCGCAGCTTCAACTTGCAGCTTTGCCATGGGCTACTCTGCCTCCATTTCATACAGCAGCGTATCAGCGATAACCACGCGTTTTATCTGCCCCGGTTCCCCTTCGCTGACGTAGGTGACGCCGTCAACTTCGGGGGCTTGACACATGGCGCGCCCGAACAGCTGACCATCTTCTTCGGCGCCTTCGATGAGCACATCCATCTGCGAGCCGATACGACTTGCAACAACGGGCGTGCACACGTCGTCGGCCAAATCACGAAGGCGCTGCGCGCGGTAAGCCTTTTCGTCATCTTCGACTTGGTTGGGTAAGCTAAAAGCTCGTGTGCCTTCTTCGCGAGAATATGCGAACACGCCGATGTAGTCGAACAGGCCCTCTTCCACAAAGTCGCACAACTCGTCGAAGTCGTCTTCCGTTTCCCCCGGGAAACCCGCAATGAGCGTGGTGCGCAGCGTAACACCGGGCACCAGTGCGCGAACGTGTTCCATAAGCTGCTCGTATTCCTCGCGCGAGCCTTTGCGATGCATGGCTTTGAGGATACCCGGCTGCACGTGCTGCAATGGGATATCAAAATAGTTGCAGATGTTGTCATGCGACGACACAGCGTGCAGCAAATCGTCGGTTACGCCTTCGGGCTGAATGTACATGATGCGAAACCATGTATCGGTAAATTCGTCGGCCAAGGCAGATGCAAGCCAGGCAAGACTTGACGGCTCTTCGAAATCTTGCCCCCAACGGCCAGTGTCCTGCGCAATGAGAACAACCTCTCGCACGCCTTCGGAAACACGATTAGCAACATCTTGACGAACCTGCTTATAGGAGAAGCTGTGATAACGACCACGGATGTAAGGAATGGTGCAATACGAGCAGAACCGATCACAGCCATCGGAGATTTTGACGTACGCCGAAACCGCGCGTTGCCCTTCAAGGGCAACAGCACCTTCGGGAACAGCCCCGAGCGTGGCAGCCTTGAGTGCATCAAGCTGATGCTGGCCTAGCCCAAGCGCGCCGGCAACCACCGATACAATGTCATCTTCTTTGCTGCACGGCACAAACGCGGCAGCTTCCTGTAGCTCTGACTCAAGGTCGTTGCCATAACGGGCCGGCATGCACCCTGCCACGATAAGCGCGGCGCCCGCGGCAACGTTCGGCATGCCCGCTACCTCGAAGATGGCTTCAAGGCTTTCCTCGGTTGCGCTTTGAATGAACGAGCAGGTGTTGACCACCACGGCGTCGGCTGCTTCGGGGCTGGCTTCGATGGCAAAACCCGCACGACGCAGCTGCGACTGCATGCGTTGCGTGTCCACCTCGTTTTTTGCGCACCCCATGGTGACAAATGCAACAGCAGGCGCTGCTTCAAGCGAAATTTGGTTGTTCGTTTCCACGAAAATCCTTAGCGATAGTTAACGTACTGAAGCGGTTGGCCGTAATCCTGGCCTTTCAAAAACGCGATAACCTCCTGAAGCGTGTCGCGCGATGCAGAGGAAACGCGCAGCTTGTCGCCTTCGATGGACACTTTCACCTTAAGTTTTTGCGCTTTGATGTCTTTGTTAATTTTGCCAGCGGTTTCCTTGTCGATGCCCTCGACGATGGTGGCGGTTTGGCGAACACTTTGACCGGTGGCAGCTTGGGGATCGCACCACTTTACCGCCGTCAAGTCGATACCGCGCTTGATCAGTTTGCTGCCGATGATGTCGATAACTTGACGAGCAACGAAATCAGCCGGCGCGGCAACCGTGAGGGTTTTCTTCTGCTTGTCAAGCGTGATCTCGGCGCCAGAGCCTTTCAGGTCGTAGCGCTGCGAAAGCTCTTTTTTCGCCTGTTGGAATGCGTTGTCAACTTCCTGCATATCGACGGTTGATACAACGTCGAAACTAGATTCCTTAGCCATGTTTCATCCTTTCTGCAAGGGACAGGGTTTTCTTGTTGCGTATAATTTTGAGAACTAGGTAACCTTTTACACCGAACATTGCGCAAAACTTCAGGCGGCTAATACCCGGCGCTTGAATACGTGGACGTGCCGCCAGTGGTGCTTGACGTACCCGAACCGGTGCCTGCGGAATTTGAGGTTGTCGAGGCGGTTCCCCTGGCATTCACGCTGCTCGAAGTGCCTGAAGTCGATTGCGTTGAAGTGCCGGACGACGTGTTGCCGGTTGTGGCCCCCGAGGTTGAGGTGCCTGTCGTGCCCGAGTTTGTGCTTGAGCCCGTGCTGCTATCCGACGAGGCCAAGCTGTCAACCTTCACGTTGGGGTGATCAGATGCCCACTGGGTAAGGTAATCCTTGAAGTTAACCGTCGCAGTGGGCATACCCGTGGTGGCGTCGTTGGCAAAGTCAACGGTTTTGCCGTCCATAGTTACGGTGAAGCCGCTCGAAACCCACGAGGCAAGGCTCCAGGTGCCAGACACATCCACGCTTTCGTCAACAGGGCCCGTAAGCATCTGCTCGGTTGCCTGGCCATCTTGCGTGATAACCACATATGCCTGCTGCCCGCTTGCCAGCTTGTACTCCACTTTCACGCTGGTGGGCACCGTGACGTTGGACGATGCATTGGAATTGCTGTCCGCCGTGGGGCTTGAATCGCTGGTGCCGCTGCCGTCAGCAGATGTGTCGGTAACGCCGGTAATCGGCACTTTTGCTACTTCTTGCGACGTTGCGCCACCCTTGTTGCCAAAGGCCATAGCAATGATAACCACCAGCAACACCAAGATTACCGCCGCCACGATAACGTACGGTAATCGCGTTTGGTTGTTGTTGCGGCCCATGTTTTGAGAACCGGAGTAAAAGTTCGTGAACTGCGTGGTTACCGCGCCGCCCACGTGAACGCCGCGTCGGCTTTCTTGTTCAGCGCGTGCAGCGCGCGAAGCTAATGGCTCGCGATAGCCGCGTTGCTCTTGCTGATTACGCCTGCGACGAGCTTCACCTGGTTGCCCCTGTTCACTGCGCCTGCGCGCGCTTGAGCTGCGCTGGCCTTCACGATCGGAGCGCTGACCTTCACGCTGCCGTGCACTCGCTTGGCGCGCTTCATGATGCGACACTGAACGACGGCCCGACACGTGGGCGGGCGATTCCGATTCACCGCGCGTACGGCCAACTTGATAGGCATAGGCATCATCAAGATACATACGCGTGATGTCGGCAGGGTTGAGCCCCACAAGCTTAGCGTACGCGTTCACCATGTTGCGCGTGTAACCGCGTGCAGGCAAGCGCGAGAAATCGTTGTTCTCGATTGCTCTTAAAATATCAGGGCGAATGCGCAAACGCCGGGCTGCCGACTGCACGTCGTAGCCCTTGCGCTCGCGCGCTTCGCGCAGCACGGTGCCGAATGAAACCTGCGCCATACGTTCTCCTTATTAGTTATCGCCGTCATGCTGTTCGAACGCTTTCAGCGTTTCAAGCTCCATGGCGTCGACAAGCACTTCTCGAGGCTTGCTGCCGTTTGGCGGACCAACAATACCTTTATCTTCAAGCATATCCATTATACGCCCAGCACGTGAGTAGCCCACTTTCAGGCGACGCTGGATATTGGACGTCGAACCAAGGCCGCTTGACAC
>DJEE01000132.1:0-702 GCA_002431805.1 Eggerthellaceae bacterium UBA5906 | reverse complement strand
CCAAATCGGCAGCTTCCCAGATGAGAGGGTCATCATCGCTACAAGAGCCGCTGCTTGCATCTGAGGGGCATGAGCCTAATGTGATGAGATTCGTTGACAGAATCTCCGAATGATATTCAGGTTCGCCTTGGCTGCGGAGCTTTTCAACCACGGCGTTGATTTCGTCTTCAGACACGTAGCAGCCCTGAATGCGCATAGGCTTAGCATATTCAGGCTTGCTTAGCAGCAAGTCTCCCAGGCCAATGAGGTTTTCCGCACCCGTGGAGTCAAGGATGACGCGGCTGTCGATGCTGCTGGCCACATTGAACGCAATGCGGTTGGTGATGTTGGCCTTGATAAGACCCGTCACAACATTGGTGGAAGGACGCTGCGTTGCAACGATCAGGTGGATGCCCGCTGCGCGCGCCAGTTGCGCAATGCGGCTGATGGAAAACTCCACTTCCTTGCCAACGTTCATCATAAGGTCAGCCAGCTCGTCAATGATGATGACGATATAGGGAAGTTCCTCTCCAAGCTCGGATTGCGGGGGTTCTTGCCCGGCCTCTTCAGCCGCCTTCGCCTCGGCCTGCGCGGCTTGCACCTTTGCGTTGTATTGCCCGATGTTGCGGGCGCCAACTTTCGAGAACACCTTCAGACGGCGTTCCATCTCGGCAACGCCCCAGCTCAACGCACTGGCTGCCTCCTTAGGCTCGGTGACAACCG
>DJEE01000045.1:9390-9549 GCA_002431805.1 Eggerthellaceae bacterium UBA5906 | reverse complement strand
CCCAGTTCATCGGAAATGCCGCACGACATGCGCATACCCAGCATCATATCCTCGGCCAGCATCTCGGCGGGATTCAGATCATCGGTTACCAGCCCGTCTTGCACGCGCATACGGCGCTCAGCGTTTTGCGTCATGCTTGCAGCGCTGCGACCAAGGCCC
>DJEE01000045.1:469-9328 GCA_002431805.1 Eggerthellaceae bacterium UBA5906 | reverse complement strand
CCCGTCCAGTACGCGATATTGTGTTTACACTGATAGCCCGGTTTTGCGTAGCTTGCCACTTCGTAGCGCTCAAAACCCGCCTGTGCAAGGATGCGAGCGGCGGCCTGCATACGGTCGGCTTCCACGTCATCGTCCGGCTCCTCAAGTTCACCAGACAAAACCATGGCGTCAAAGGGGGTGTGGGGTTCAATGGTAAGCGGGTAGATGCTCACATGGGAAACGCCCAGTTCAACCGCAGTTTCAACGCTGGCCTCAAACGACGCGAGCGACTGCCCGGGAATGCCGCACATCAAATCGACGCTCACGTTGTCGAAGCGCTCGTGCGCCGTTCTTACCGCTTGCTTGGCAGCTTCAGCGGAATGCGCGCGACCCAGAACGGAAAGCACCTGATCATCGAAGCTTTGCACCCCGATGGACAGACGGTTTACCCCCAGCGCCCATATATCGCGCACCATGGTTTGCGTAAGGCTTTCAGGGTTTGCCTCCATGGAGCACTCCACATCAGGCTCGAGCCGCATGGACAAGCCGAGCGTGTACAGCAACATGGACAACCGAGACATGCCCACATGCGACGGCGTGCCGCCGCCGATGTACACCGTTTCAACAGACGCAAGCTCGCCTTCTTTCGCCTTGCGGCGAATTTGCAGGCACAGGTCTTCAATGTAGCTGTCAATGCGCTCATCGCCGGCAGGAACCGCGCTGGTTGCGAAATCGCAATACGAGCAGCGCTTCACGCAAAACGGGATATGCAGGTACAGCGCGCGATACGGATCATGCATGGGCGTTCGCAATCTCTAGCAACTCATCGAACACGGCATCGAAATCTTCAACGCTTACACATGCGTTGATTTTTCCGCGAGCGGCCGCAGCACCAGGAAGACCTGTCATATACCACATGGCATGCTTGCGCATGCGCACGATGTTGCGCCCTTCGCGCTGCGAAAGCAGGCGCGCATGACGTCGCGCCAAGGCAATGCGCTGTTCAATCGTAGGCGCCGCAGGCTCGGGAAGCCCTTGCAGCGCCGCTTGAGCTTGCGCGAAAATCCACGGGTTGCCTTCGGCGGCACGTGCGATCATCACGGCATCGCAGCCTGTTTCGCGCTTGATAGCCGCGGCGTCGCGACCGCATTTCACGTCGCCGTTGCCCACCACGGGCACGCTGACTGCCTGCTTCACGCGCGCAACAGTGCCCCAATCAGAGCTACCGCGATACAGCTGCTCGGCGAAACGCCCGTGTACGGCAACGGCGCATGCGCCAGCAGCTTCCATGCGCCGCGCAAATTCGGGGGCCGTCTCCTGCCCCGCAGCCCATCCACGGCGGAACTTCACGGTAACAGGATGCTCGACGGCTTTGCGTACGGCCGTTACAATTTGCGCCGCCACGTCAGGGGTGCGCATCAGAGCGCTTCCATCGCCTTTCGTGACGATCTTGCGCGCCGGGCATCCCATGTTGATGTCGATATACGCAAGCGAAGAGCCCATTTCCTGTTCGATCCACGCAGCTTGCGATGCCATGGTTTGCGGTTCATGACCGAACAGTTGAACCGCCACCATATCCTCGCCATCGGCCAAATCGAGCAAATGACGGGTTTTCTCGTTTGCGTAGGAAAGGCCTTTTGCCGAAACCATTTCGGTGTAGGTAAGCTCGGCGCCCTGTTCGCGGCACAACGTTCGAAACGCCATGTCCGACACGCCGGCCATGGGAGCCAGCAAAAGCTGGTGGGTGCGGAAAAACTCGTGCATACGTCACCTACATCGAGGCCAAAATGCCCACGCCGGAAACTAGCGTAAACACAAGCAACGCTACCAGCGCCAACACCACCACGACACATCCGATGCCGGCGGCTTTCGTACCGCCGCCCTGCGCGCGTTCAAGCTCGGCCGCCGCCTTCTTGTCGTCAAACGCGTCGTCAAGCCAGTTGTATTCTTCGTTGCGCTTTTTGCTCATACCGTGCAAATAACCTTTAATCGTCAACCTTCAGAATAGCCATGAACGCCTCTTGCGGCACCTCCACGTTGCCGATTGCCTTCATGCGCTTTTTGCCCTGCTTCTGCTTTTCAAGCAGCTTGCGTTTGCGGCTGATGTCGCCGCCGTAGCATTTTGCAAGCACGTCTTTGCGCTTAGCCTTCACAGTTTCGCGCGCAAGCACGCGCCCGCCGATGGCCGCCTGAATAGGCACCTCGAACATCTGGCGGGGAATGATCTCTTTCAGCTTTTCGGCAAGCACACGCCCACGTTCGTAAGCCTTGTCGCGATGCACAATGAAGCTAAGCGCGTCGATAGGCTTGCCCGACAGCAGAATGTCAAGCTTCACCAGGTTAGACGGCTTGTACCCATCAAAGTCGTAGTCAAGGCTTGCGTAGCCTTTCGTGTTTGACTTCAGCTTGTCGAAGTAGTCCATGATAAGCTCCGACAGCGGTATTTCCCATAGCATCTCAACAGTGTGCTGCGAAAGGTAGTTCATGGTAACGAACGTGCCGCGGCGCTGCACCGTTAGGTCCATGACCGCGCCCACGTAATCGGGCGGGATAAGGATTTTCGCCTTCAGGTACGGCTCTTCGATGCGTTCGATTTCGCCCGGGTCGGGCATTTCCTGCGGGGAGTGCAAGCTGATCATCTTGCCGCCCTGGCAGAACACGTGATACTCCACCGAAGGTGCCGTGGCCAGAAGGTCAAGGTTGAACTCACGCTCAAGGCGCTCCTTCACCACCTCCATGTGTAGCAAGCCCAAAAAGCCAACGCGGAAACCAAAGCCCAGTGCATGCGACTTTTCCGGCTCCCAAATAAGCGCCGGGTCATTGAGCGACAGCTTCTCAAGCGCCTCTTTCAGTGGCTCGTACTGGTCGGATTCAATGGGGAACAGGCCCGTGTACACCATGGGCTTCGCTTCGCGATAGCCGGGAAGAGGGTCGTCCACGCCGCCCTCGGCCAGCGTGATGGTGTCGCCCACTTTTACATGCGATAGGTCTTTCAGGCCGGTGACCAGATACCCCACCTCACCTACGCCAAGCTCGGGCAGCGGCTCTTCGGCGGGGTGGCGCGCGCCAACCTCCTCGGCAAGAATTGTTTTGCCGCTGGCCATAAGCTTGAGCTTCTGACCTTTGCGCATGCTGCCGTCAACCACGCGCACAAGCGCAACCACACCACGGTACGGATCGAAGTAGCTGTCGAAGATAAGCGCGCGCAGCGGGGCTTCGGCCCTACCTTGCGGCGCAGGGATGTTGTACACCACCGCTTCCAGCAAGTCATGCACGCCCTCGCCGGTTTTGCCGCTGGCAAGCACCGCGTCGTCGGCAGGAATGGCAAGACCGTCTTCGATTTCCGCCTTCACGCGTTCCGGTTCAGCGGACGGAAGGTCGATTTTGTTGATAAGCGGGATGATTTCCAGGTTGGCGTTCATGGCCATCATGGCGTTGGCGACCGTTTGCGCCTCCACGCCTTGCGTGGCGTCAACCACCAGCACCGCGCCCTCACACGCGGCCAAGCTACGGCTTACCTCGTAGGTGAAGTCAACGTGGCCCGGGGTGTCAATGAGGTTGAACTGGTACGTTTCGCCATCGTCGGCGGTATAACTGACGCGCACCGCCTGGCTTTTGATAGTAATGCCGCGCTCGCGTTCGATGTCCATGCTGTCAAGCAGCTGCGCCTGCATATCGCGGTGCGCCACCGTGCCCGTCAATTCCAAAATGCGGTCGGACAACGTGGACTTGCCGTGGTCGATGTGCGCGATAATGCTGAAATTGCGAATATGCGAAGGATCGGTCATGGCCTCAAGCTTTCATAAAGAGGAGAAAGCGCCGAGGAAACGGCGCTTGTGTTTAGCAACGTGTTATTTTACCAGGCGAACGCCGCCGCCGCACAGCGGCGCACTACAATTCCACGTCAGGAGCACCGGCAGCTTGCGCGCTGACCACCACGACCTTTGCTTTTACCTGGCCGTCGTTGGTGCACACCGCCCACGTGCCTTCGGGAAGCTGCACGGTAGCCTGGCCGTCGGACACGTTTTGCGTGGACACTTGCTCGGGCACGAACTTCGAACCGTCTTCCGAGATAAACGTAGGCTTGGCAATGATTACCTGAGAGGCGTTGGTTTTCACGTTCACCTGGCCCGTTGACTGCGCCGCGCTGGCGGGCTGCTCAACATCGTAGGTTTGCTTGTTGTCGGAATGGCACGACACGCAAGACTTGCCCTGATCAATGATTTCATGCTGCTTGGCTCCGCACCCCGCAAAACCGCATGCGCACACCACGCTTAACGCAACCACGCACCCTGCAAGCACTGCCCTTCGTTTTGCCATTGCAACCTCTTTCGTTGACCATCAGCCCATAAGTTGTGCATTTACCTGCACAACCTTGAAAAATGTCGTGCAAGCACGTGTAACTTGCGCTATTCTATCGCATTGCGTATCCGGCGCGACGTTCGCTTTCACCTTATGAAGGCGAATCCGCAGACAAGGCTGCACGAAGGATTGTCGTGGTGCCGGGTGGCCGATTGGCTCATAGGAGCGGGAAAACCTGTCTGCTCTGCATATGCACCCTGGTTGGGGCGTTGCGTTTTCTGCACTGCATATGCCAATCCGTCACCTGTGCATTTCCCTTCCCTTCATACTTGTTTGCCGCCGGAGCAAAAGGCACCGCTAAGCTGCGGCAAAGGAAACAAGAATCGAAGGAGATTCAACATGGCAAACATCAAGAGCCAGAAGAAGCGCATCATCACCAACGAGAAGTCCCGTCAGCGCAACCGCGCTTGCAAATCCGAGCTGAAGACCGCCGTGCGCGCTGCACGCGAGGCCGTTGCCGCCGGCGACGCCGCCGCTGCATACGCCAAGGGCCTGTATGCTTGCCGCCTGCTTGACAAGGCTGCTTCCAAGGGCATCATCCACAAGAACCAGGCTGCCAACCGCAAGTCCGGCGTTATGGCTCTGGTGAACACCATCGTCACCGACGAGGTGCGCGGCGCATACGTGAAGCCCGAGGCCAAGAAGCAGGAGGCCACCGGCTCCAAGAAGGCTGCCCGCAAGGCTGAGAAGGCCGCCGCTTACAAGGTTGCCAACGAGGAGAAGGCAAAGCGCGTTGCCGAGCAGAAGAAGCTTGAGGCTGCCGCTGCCGAGCGCAAGGCCAAGGAAGCTGCCGAGGCTGCTGCCGCTGAGGCCGAGGCCGACGAGGGCGAGCAGGCTGCTGAATAGCACCGCATTCGCATAAGCGAAAACGAAAATGGCTCCGGTAATCCGGAGCCATTTTTTTGTTGTAAGGGCAACCGTGAACACGGGGACGGAGGGACGTGTTCACGGTTGCCCTTACTCATTCCAAAATGCCTTCGTGAACACCCGCTCCGTCCCCGTGCTCACGTACAACTCCCCTCAGGGGTGCTTTTAACGCTTTGCCGTTACGTTTACTACCCATTCGCGGAACGCGGCGGCAGCATCGGCTCCGCTTTTCATGGCCTGTTCGGTGTCACGGGCGCTGATAAGCGCTGTGCGCAGCTCTTCGCCGGTGAAGCGCCTCGCCCAGGTTGCATGGTTTCTCACGCGCCAGTCGGGCTGCTTGAGCGCAGACGCGATGGCTTTCGGATTTCCGCGCGCAATCATGCTTTTCGCGCATATGAGCTCGCGCAAGCGAGCGGCGCACATCGGCATAAGCGCATGCGGAGACACCGACTTCATGCGTTCAAGGTACAGCAGGCATTTCGCCGTGTCGCGCGCGGCGAACGCATTCACGAATTCCCAGGGTTTAACCTCAGCGGTGCGCGTTACGAGCGAAAGCACTTCCTGCTCGCCCACTGCTGCGGTGCCGGTATGTGCAAGCGCGATCTTTTTGATTTCAGCATCAAGATGCACCGTATCTTCGCCCACCAGGTTAACGAGCGCCACAGCCGCGCCTTCGCTGAACGTGACACCGTGGCCAACGGCCATAGAGCGCACGAGCTTCGGCAAATCCCGCGCCTTCGGCGGGGCGCAGTCGATAACGGCCGTTTTGCCGTGCTTGGCAACGGCTTTGTACAAGCGCGTGTTCTTGGCAAGCTTTTCCGCCACCAGCGCAAGCACCGTAGACTCGCACGGTGCATCTAGGTACGCCACGATTGGTTCGGAGTCCGCCTTCTTCAGCTTATCAGCCTCGCGCACTTCCACCAAACGCACGGGCGACGCAAACGGAATGGTGTTGCACGCGTTCACCACGTCGTCGCCCGTGAACTCCGAGCCCTCGAACACGTCGGAGTTGAAAGATAAGTCGCCCATGCTCGACAAACGCGTACGCAAGCGCTTGAGCACCGCATCACGTTTGAGCGCATCCTCGCCCGTGATGAGGTACACCGGAAGCAATGGTTTTGAGTTGTTCTTCGTATCTGCCATGCGCTGCATTTTACCGCAGACACCGCACATCAATGTCATCTTCCGTGAAACTGCAGACCACGTCCCCGCGTTCATCGGTTCGAAAGATTGCGCTGTCAGCCGCCTCAAGCGCCTCTATGGTAGTTGCAGCCGGGTGTCCGTAGCGGTTATGCGCGCCTACGGACACCAGCGATACACTCGGAGACAACGTTTGAGCCTGTTCGGGGGTAAGGGCATTTTTCGAACCGTGATGCCCAACTTTGTAGACATCAACGCTTTCCACCACGTCCGCGGCAAACAGAGCGTCCAACTGGTCATGTTCGGCATCACCCACCAGCAGCGCTCTCCACTCGCGTTGCCCGTTGGCGTCAAGATCGGTATCGGCCAGCAAGCACACGCTGTCGGCGTTGCCCCCTTCGTCGGTATACGCACGTGGCCATATACACGTAAGGGTGTACGCGCCAAGCGTGATGTTATCGTGCACCTGCAACCCCGCAAGCCCTTGCTGTCCAACGAGGGCGGTTGCATTCGCACGAAGCTTCACGCACGAACCGCACGTGCACGAAAGTGCGTCGTTTGCGACAAGCACGCGATCCACCTGCACCACGCCGCGCAAAGAAGGCAACGAGCCCATGTGATCATCATCGGGGTGCGTGATCAGCAGTGCGTCAAGATGCGCTACGCCCTGCCGTGCAAGCGCTTCGCGCAGCATGCTGTCTTGATTTCCGGTGTCGATAAGCATGGTTTTGCCGCGGCTTTGCAGCAGTATGGCATCACCCTGCCCCACATCAAGCGCAATGAGCTGCGTGGCCGACTGTTTCAACCCGGCTGCTCCAAGCCATATGGCCCCGCAACAGAGCCCACACAACACCGCGCCTGCGAAACGCTTTACCGGTACGGCACGTGCACCCCTCAGCCCAGGCCGTGGCCACCATAGCCATAGCAACGCTGCGGCAACGGCCGATACCGTCAACGCCGCGCCAGCGCCAAGTGATATCGGAATGCTCGCATACGGGATCGGCGCCACCGCGTGCACTACCATGCGCAGCGCATACGCCAAACCGCACGCAACCGATGCAGCCGCAGGTGCTGCCACAGGAACAGCCACGCCCACCACCGCGCACACGATGCCCACCATGCACACCGGCCCAAACAGCGGAGCGGTAACCACGTTCGCAAGCGGCGAAATCAACGGGAGCTGCGAGAACAAAGCGGCCGAAATAGGCATTGCCAAAAGCGATGAGGCGCACGTAAGCGAAAGCGCTTCGCGCACGAAAGCCGGTAGACGCGAAACGGCATGTCCAAACCACGCATCAAGCAGCGAGCCGAACAACACAATGCCCAACGTGGAAAGCGCCGAGAGCGCAAACGACGCCGAAATGGCAACCTGAGGATCAAGCACCACCATCCCGACAACGCACACCGACAGCCCCGAAAGCGACGAGGCCCGTTTGCGCGCAGTCCACGACAGCAAGCCCGCAAATGTCATGATTGCTGCCCGGATGGCGGAAACGGGCAGGGCGGTAAGCACCAAGTACGCAAGCACCAGCGCAATTTGCGCCGCCACCGACAGCCACCGCGGCAGGCGGGCAAACCTCATAAGGGCAGCCACAAACGCCACCACGATTGAAAGATGCGCACCTGAAACCGCAACCACGTGCGCCAGCCCGCTTACCTGAAAATCTTGATACACCTCACTTGGCAGCGCTGCACGCCAACCGCACGCCACCGCTGCGGCCAAACCACCGTCTATACGCTGCGGGTTCACAAGCATGTCAACCGCACGGGCACGAACGCCAACAAGGATTCCGAGTAAATCGCTGCGATCAACCTGAGCGCACGTTCTCAACTTCACGGCAGCAACGGCACCCTTTTCCCAGCAGTATGCCGCGCGCGATTCGGACGGTAGCGAAACCGAACCGTAGCCTTCGAAGACGTTGCCATACGCCGGCACCGCCTCCCCTTCCGGAAACGACACGGTTGCCAGCAACGGTGATGCGCCATCTGCACAAACGCGCGCCAAGCACGATGCTCCGTAAGCCCCTTCAGAGCCGTCGGCAACGGCCTCTATCGTCAGCTTTCCCGATAGGTTGGAAACCTCTCCTTGCGCATGGTGTATACGAGCAGCTTGCACCGCCCCCAACCCTGCGCCCACGAGCAGCCCTACAACCAGTACCCAGATAAGCGCGCCCGCACGTCGCTTCCACCACAACACAAGGTTTCCAAGCGACAACGCCAAACAGGCAGCTGACAGCTGCACACACGCAACCGCTTCAACGTTTTGCAACGAAAGCAAAGCAGCCGCAGCACCCGCCCATACGCCAACCGCAAGAGACAAGGTAAGGGGTATGCTGGGACGAGGCGGAAACGAACCGGCACGTTCAACTACATCGCTATCCGCTGCGCTATCGGAAAACAGCTCGCGCTGAGGGTTGGCTACCCAACGCATATGCAATCGGCCAATGCGGCATACTTCTTATCGCCGATGCCGGAAACGCGTTTAAGGTCTTCTATGGTGGAAAACGCTCC
>DJEE01000045.1:0-421 GCA_002431805.1 Eggerthellaceae bacterium UBA5906 | reverse complement strand
TAGCCTTCCTATCGTCAACGATGCGCTGGGCAAGCGAGGGGCCTACCCCGTTGAGCTGCTGCAATTCTGCCACCGATGCCGTGTTGATGTTTACTTTGCCGGATGGGGCTACGGCGGCAGAGCCAGCTGACCCGGAAGATTCAACGCCTTCGTTTACCGTCTGTTCCTCGGAGGCAGAAACCTGCGGGACGATTATCTGCTCCCCGTCTGCAACAACGCGTGCAAGGTTAAGCGCATCTGTTGCAGCTGCGCCCGAAAAGCCTCCCGCCGCCTCTATTGCCTGTTGAACGCGCGCAGACGCGGCAAGCTCATACAGCCCAGGGTTTGCCACCGCACCGCCCACGTGCACAAACACGGTTCCAGAAGGTTCTTGCGCGCTTGTTCGGTCACCGATTTCAACCGAATTATCGGAAGCTTTTTT
>DJEE01000046.1:4106-21946 GCA_002431805.1 Eggerthellaceae bacterium UBA5906 | reverse complement strand
CGACATTGGCCCGAAGACCGAGGCCCTCTACGCCGATGCTATCGCCAAAGGTGCCACGGTATTCTGGAATGGTCCCATGGGCGTGTTCGAAATGAAGGCGTTCGAGCATGGCACGAAAGCCGTAGCCGAAGCTGTTGCGGCCAACAAGGAAGCCGCGACCATCATCGGCGGCGGCGATTCCGTGGCGGCCGTGAACAAATTCGACCTCGCCGATCAGATGACGTTCATCTCTACCGGAGGCGGAGCATCCATGGAATTGGTGGAAGGAAAGCCCCTTCCTGGCGTTGAAGCCTTGAAATAGGAGGAATTCTATGTCCCGTAAGCCTTTGATTGCTGGCAACTGGAAGATGAACATGACGCCCGCCGAAAGCGTGGTGCTTTCGCAGGGCATTTCCAATCGCTATTCTCGCGGCTGGAACAAGGTCGACGTGGTGCTGTGCCCGCCGACCATCGATTTGCGCTCGGTGTACACCGTGCTCGATTTCGACAAGTCGAACATCAACGTGGGCGCTCAGAACTGCCACTGGGAGCCTTCTGGCGCCTATACCGGCGAGACCAGCATCCCCATGCTGCAAGACGTGGGCGCAAACTGGTGCATCGTGGGTCATTCCGAACGCCGCGAATATTTCGGCGAAACCGATTCCATGGTGAACAAGAAGGTGCGCGCGCTTGCCGAGGCGGGGCTGAACGCCATCGTGTGCGTTGGCGAGAGCCTTGCCGTGCGCGATGCCGGCGAAGCCTCCCGTTTCGTCTGCGACCAGGTGCGCGCCGCGCTCGCCGGACTGGATGCCGCCGAGGCCGCATTCGCGACCATTGCGTACGAGCCCATTTGGGCTATCGGCACTGGTCGTACGGCAACGCCTGAGCAAGCTCAGGCTGTTTGCGCCGCTATTCGCGCAACGCTTGCTGATATGTTCGGCGCAGCCGTTGCCGATGAGATGCGCGTGTTGTACGGCGGGTCTATGAATGTGGGTAACGTTGAGATGCTTGTCGTGCAGCCTGACATCGATGGCGGCCTTGTGGGCGGTGCCAGCTTGAAAGCCAAGGATTTTATCGAGCTCGTGAAGGCGTGCGTATAATGGCGCCGCACAACAACGCTTCGCTGACGCTGCCGGCCTGTCTTATCATCATGGACGGGCTGGGCTTGGCGGAGCCTGGTCCCGGCAACGCCGTTTCTTTGGCTCATACGCCAACGCTCGACAACTTGTTTGAGCAGTGCTCGTGGACAAAGCTTGAAGCGTCTGGTGAAGCGGTTGGCTTGCCGGCGGGGCAAATGGGCAATTCCGAAGTTGGCCACTTGAACATCGGTGCGGGGCGTGTGGTCCATCAGGAACTTTCGCGCATCAACATGGCGTGCCGCGATGGCTCGATTTGCGAAAACGATGTTATCAACAGCGCGCTTGAGGCGGCAAAAGCGCCTAGCGCGGCGTTACACGTAATGGGTCTCTTGTCTGATGGTGGCGTCCACTCAAACAACGAGCATCTCTATGCGCTTATCAAGCATGCGGTTGCAAGCGGCGTTTCCGATGTACGGGTGCATGCGTTCATGGACGGCCGTGACGTTCCGCCTGCAAGCGGCAAGGGCTACATGGAAGAGCTGGTTTCCTTCATTGCGGAAAACGGCTATGAAGGCATCGTGAAAGTCGCGAGCGTGTCTGGCCGATACTATGCCATGGACCGCGACAAGCGCTGGGACCGCGTGCAAAAGGCCTTTGAGGCTGTGGTGTGCGGTGCTCCTTTGTCGACATGTGCAGGCCCGGTCGCCGCAATGCAGGCTTCCTATGACCATGAGGTCACCGACGAGTTCGTGGTTCCCGTTGCGCTTGATGGCCGGGGGATGCGCGACGGCGATGCCGTGATTTTCTTCAATTTCCGCCCCGATCGCGCTCGCGAGCTTACACGGGCTATCGTTGATGAAGCATTTGACGGTTTCGATCGTGCTCGCCGCCCGCAGGTGAACTTTGTGTGCCTGACCGAGTACGACCCTGAAATTCCGGCACCGGTGGCGTTCCCGAAAACGTTCCCTGAGAATGTTTTGGCCGATGTTCTTTCTGCTGCCGGCTTGCGTCAGTACCACATTGCCGAAACGGAAAAATACGCGCACGTGACGTTCTTCTTGAACGGCGGTAGGGAAGAGCCCAAACAGGGTGAAGAACGCAGTTTGATTCCAAGCCCAAAGGTTGCAACGTATGATTTGCAGCCCGAGATGAGCGAGCCGGCTGTTGCGCAAACGCTTGCGTCGGCCATCGATGCGGACGAGGCTGACGTCTACATCGTGAACTTTGCCAACCCCGACATGGTGGGGCATACGGGCGTTATCCCCGCAGCTGTAGCTGCAGTTGAGGCCGTTGATTCCGGCATCGCTCAGGTGCTTGCAGCAATCAAGCGCAAAGGCGGCGTGGCGTTCATCACGGCAGATCACGGCAATTGCGACAAGATGATTGCCGATGACGGCACGCCTCACACGGCGCACACAACCGCGCAGGTTCCGTTTATTTTCGTGGACGGTGCTCATACGGGTCGGACCTTGTGCGGCGAAGAGGGAGCGTTGTGTGATATTGCGCCTTCGCTTCTTGATGTGATTGGCCTGCACGCGCCGGTGGAAATGACGGGACGCAGCTTGCTTGCCTAGGCTCATATGTTCCATTCGTGCGCGCTTGCGAGGGTGCTTGCCCCTGCAGGCGCGCTTCAGTATAATTCAAGACTTGCATACGTAGTTTCGAGTGAAAGTGGCAACACGTGAGTCCTCTTTTGATCATCCTCATTGCCTTGCTGGTTATTTCCGGCTTGGGTCTAATCATCTTCATTTTGCTGCATTCCGGCAAGGGCACGGGCATTTCGGATATGATTGCTAGTTCCGTGTATTCCTCGCAAACGGGCACGAGCATTGTTGAGAAGAACCTTGATCGCATCACCATCATCTTTGCCGTGGTGTTTTTGCTGTCGCTTATTGCGCTCATGATCGTTTACCCGTCCGGTTCTATCGCCACGCGCTAAAATTTTTTGAAATTAGGGCTTGGCAAACCTAAAGGGTTCCGGTATATTAATCGTCGTTGCTTTTGACGCAACACTTTGTCGGAGTGGTGGAACGGCAGACACGCAAGCTTGAGGTGCTTGTGCCCACAACTCGGGTGTGCGGGTTCAAATCCCGCCTCCGACACCAGAATTTTTAAGCGACTCTTCGGAGTCGCTTTTTTGTTTCACCGAGAGTCGTATGTGATGTTGCGTGCGATTTGACCGTGCGATGTGCACTCATGCTGCGGCTTTTCTGTTTGTAAGCGCAAGGGAAGTGCTTATGATTGAAGCAGTTTTGCAGAATCGGTAGCTGGTGTAACTTGTGGAGCGTCCTATGCTGAACGTTTGAAGCTTCAAAGCAAGCATCGAACTGGTCAAACGATATGAATCCGCCGCGCGGCACCCAAAAAGTTCGAACTTTTTCAAAATTGGGGGTTGCCAAATAATCTGGTTCAGGTATTATATCTCCTTGCCGACGCGCCGAAAGCGCTGAAGCAAATCACTTCAAGTGGGCGTTTAGCTCAGGGGGAGAGCGCTTCCCTGACACGGAAGAGGTCACAAGTTCAAATCTTGTAACGCCCACCATGAGTGATGCGGACATGGCTCAGCTGGTAGAGCATCACCTTGCCAAGGTGAGGGTCGCGGGTTCGAATCCCGTTGTCCGCTCCATTGTCTTTGATGAGCTGGTCAAGTAATTGGCCAGCTCTTTATAAGACAAAGACGCCAGGATGGCGACGTGGCCAAGTGGTAAGGCAGAGGCCTGCAAAGCCTTCACCCCCGGTTCGAATCCGGGCGTCGCCTCCAAATTTGAAAGCTTCATATGCGGACATGGCTCAGCTGGTAGAGCATCACCTTGCCAAGGTGAGGGTCGCGGGTTCGAATCCCGTTGTCCGCTCCATTGAAAGTAGACGACCGGGTTAACAGCTCGGTCGTTTTTTTGTTTGCGACTTTGGGGGATTCGAACCGATGAGGTGGAATTCCGTTAAGAAAACGTGCCAGTGGCACGTTTTTAGGAATTCGCCCGACTGAGCTTGCGAAGGAGGGGTAGGCGTTCGCGAAGCGAACGCATGAATCCCGTTGTCCGCTCCATTGAAAGTAGACGACCGGGTTAACAGCTCGGTCGTTTTTATTGTCGGGATAATCTAGCTGGCAAGCTGTCCTTCTGCTTGTAGTTGCAAGAATTTTTGCAAATTAATGCTTGCATTCGCTATATCGTTTCGGTATCATACATTTTCGCAATGCGGACATGGCTCAGCTGGTAGAGCATCACCTTGCCAAGGTGAGGGTCGCGGGTTCGAATCCCGTTGTCCGCTCCATGTAAATGTAGCGACTAAGTTTTATGCTTAGTCGCTTTTTTAATATTCTAGAATGCAAACACCTGTTCGTGTGTTACGATGGTAAAAAATTGCACGAGAATGAAGGCTGGGTAAACATGGGCCAGAACTCTATTGTTATCAAAGGCGCTCGCGAACATAACTTGAAGAATGTCGACCTTGAGATTCCGCGCGATAAGTTGGTGGTCATCACCGGCCTTTCGGGTAGCGGAAAGTCAAGCTTAGCGTTTGACACTATGTATGCCGAAGGTCAGCGCCGATACGTTGAAAGCCTTTCTAGCTATGCTCGTATGTTCTTAGGCCAAATGAACAAGCCTGATCTTGATAGCATCGATGGCCTCTCGCCTGCGGTGTCTATCGATCAGAAAACAACGTCGCGCAACCCGCGTTCTACGGTGGGTACCACAACGGAGATTTACGATTACCTGCGTTTGCTGTATGCGCGTGTTGGCGTTCCTCATTGCCCGGAATGCGGTCGTGTAATCAAAAAACAAACTACCGATCAGGTTACCGACGATATTCTTGCACTTGATCCCGGCGCAAAAGCCATCATCATGGCGCCTGTCGTTGCCGGTCGTAAAGGCGAGTTCACTAAACTGTTTGAAGACTTGTCTCACGAAGGCTTCAGCCGTGTGCGCATCGACGGGGAAATCGTCCGTCTTGACGGTGAACCGCGTACGCTTAACAAGAAAATCAAGCACTTCATTGAGGTTGTTGTTGATCGCGTGCAATTGAAGGAGAGTGCAACAAGCCGTATTGCCGAGGCCGTGGAGCTTGCTACCAAGCTCGCCGAAGGACGTGTGCTCGTGCAGGTTTTGGGCCCGGATGGTAAACCTCAAGGCGAAGCGGGCGGTACCTCAAGCGGTGCAAAGGGCGGTCTTGGCGCGGGTGAGCATTTGTTCTCGCTTGCTTTGGCCTGCCCTGAGCACGGGCACTCCATGGATGAGCTTCAACCTCGAGATTTCAGCTTCAACGCCCCGTATGGTGCATGCCCCGATTGCTCCGGTCTTGGTAGCAGGGAAGAGGTTGATGCCAGCTTAGTGGTTCCCGACCCGTCTCTTACCTTGGCCGAAGGTGCCATTGCTCCGTTCAAAAGCGGGAATTACTACCCCCAGGTGTTGAGGGCTGTTGCACTGCATATGGGCTGCGACGAGAATACGCCCTGGGAGGATATGCCGAAGAACGTGCAGAATGCGCTTTTGCATGGCCTTGGCGAAGAGAAAGTTCGTGTTGATTACACTACAGTGGATGGACGCAACACGTACTGGTTCCTTGAGTGGGAAGGCGCGCTGGCGGCGGTCATGCGCAAGTACCAGGAAGCTCAAAGCGATTCGCAGCGCGAGAAGCTGCAGAGCTACTTTGCCGTGGTGCCTTGTCCTACCTGCGGCGGTAAACGCTTGAAGCCTGAAATCTTGGCGGTAACTGTAGGTGGTAAGTCTATCCACGAGGTTTGCGAGATGAGTGCCCTTGACTCCTACGAGTTCTTTAAGGGCCTTAGTTTCACGGGGCAACAAGGTGCCATCGCGAATCCCATCGTGAAAGAAATTGTTGCGCGTCTGAAGTTTTTGGTCGATGTTGGTCTGGACTATCTGACGCTTGAACGTGCCACTGCTACGCTTTCCGGCGGTGAGGCGCAGCGCATTCGCTTGGCAACGCAAATAGGTGCCGGACTTATGGGTGTGCTGTATATTTTGGACGAACCCTCTATCGGTTTGCATCAGCGCGATAACGAACGCCTTATTGCCACGCTTGAACATCTGCGTGATTTGGGTAATACCGTTATTGTCGTTGAGCATGACGAGGACACTATCAGGGCGGCGGACTATGTTGTAGACATGGGCCCAGGCGCAGGCGAGCGCGGCGGAGAGGTGGTAGCCTGCGGAACGCCTGAGCAGGTTGCCGCAACGCCCGGTTCCTTGACGGCAGATTACTTGTCGGGGCGTCGTGCAATTGTGGTGCCAGAAAAGCGCAGGCATCCGCGCAGGGGTTCGTTGAAGTTGACGGGCGCATGCGAGAACAACCTGAAAAACGTTACGCTGTCTGTGCCGTTTGGCACGTTCACGGTTATCACCGGCGTATCGGGCAGCGGTAAAAGCTCGCTTATCACCGATACGTTGGCGCCGGCGCTCGCAAACCGCGTGAATCATGCGCATCGCCGCACGGGCAGCTACCGGAAAATCACGGGCATCGACAAAATCGACAAGGTTATCAACATCGATCAAAGCCCCATCGGCCGCACGCCGCGCAGCAATCCGGCTACGTATATCGGGTTGTGGGACGACATCAGGGCGCTGTTCGCCAGCACGCAAGAAAGCAAAGCGCACGGGTATGGGCCTGGTCGCTTTAGCTTCAATGTAAGCGGCGGACGATGCGAGGCGTGCAAAGGCGATGGACAGATTAAGATTGAGATGCATTTTCTGCCCGACATCTACGTGCCGTGCGAAGTATGCGAGGGCAAGCGATACAACCGCGAAACCTTACAGGTGACGTATCGCGGTAAGAACATCTCTGAAGTGCTAGATATGACCGTTGAGGACGCGCTGGTGTTTTTCGAGAATATACCGGGTATCAAACGTAAGCTGCAAACGTTGTTTGACGTGGGGTTGGGCTATATCCGTTTGGGGCAGCCTGCCACTACACTTTCGGGTGGCGAGGCTCAGCGTGTAAAACTTGCCAGCGAGCTGCATCGCAGGCAAACGGGCAAGACCTTCTATATTTTAGACGAGCCTACAACAGGCTTGCACTTTGAAGACGTGCGGCAGTTGCTGGTAGTGCTGCAACGACTTGTGGATGCCGGCAACACGGTTTTGGTTATCGAGCACAACCTTGACGTTATTAAAAGCGCGGACCATATTATTGATTTGGGTCCGGAAGGCGGCGACCGCGGCGGCACTATCGTTGCGCAGGGGACGCCCGAAGAAGTAGCTACTGTGAAGGAGAGCTACACGGGTAGATTCCTTGCACGCATGTTGTAGAATAGCCGTCCGGTCAAACAACGCCCGCCTTTGCGCGGGCGTTGTTCATCGTTAGAGGGTTTGTTCGGATTACGTAAAGCGCCAGTCGGGCGCTTGAAAGGAAGAGCGGTGTCAAAACAAGTGGCATTGCAAGGACAGCATGTAACGCGTGGCGTGGTTTTTGCGCTGATAGGCGGCGTGTGCTGGGGTTTTTCCGGCACGTGCGCGCAACTGCTAATGAATCAGTTTGGTGCGCCTTCGGACTGGATTACGTGTGTTCGCATGCTGCTTTCTGCATTGTTTTTCCTGGGTGTTGCGGTTGTGAAAGACTGGCGCGCGCTTGCTGCCTTGTTCCGCGATGTGCGGTCTGTTGTTGGCATTGCCGTGTTTTCCATCTTCGGTATTGTACTTTGCCAGATGAGTTACCTTAACGTTATCCATTATACAAGCGCAGGTGTGGGTACCACGCTTGAGCAGCTTGGCCTGGTACTTATCATGTTGTGGACGTGCTTGAGGAAGCATCGTCTGCCGAAGGTGCGCGAGGTGCTTGGGCTGTTGCTTGCTTTGTTTGGATTGGTGCTTATTGCTACGCAAGGAGATATCGGCAGGCTTGCCGTTTCGCAAGAGGGCTTGTTTTGGGGCCTGATGTCTGCCGTTGCACTGGCGCTGTATACGCTTATGCCGGTAAAGGTGCTGGCTAAATGGGGCTCAATGTTGGTCACGGGTTTTGCCATGTTGTTCGGCGGCGTTGTGCTCACGCCAGTGGTTCAGCCGTGGAATGTGCCCATGGAGCTTTCTTTGGGTGCGATAGGCGCATTTGCGGCTATCGTCTTGGTTGGCACGTGCGCTGCCTATATGTTTTATCTGCAGGGCGTTAACGATTGTGGCCCGGTGAAGGCGGGCCTGCTGTGCGCCGCGGAACCGGTATCTGCCATGGTGCTTGCCATTGTGTGGCTGCATGAGCCGGCTTCGACTTGGGATATTGCCGGTTGCGTATGCATTCTTTTGATGATCGTGCTGGTTTCCGAGTTCAAGCCTCAAGATAAGGGTGCTGCGGAACCTGCGCCAGTTTCTGGTGTGGAGGCTCCGGCGTACGTGCAAGACCCGCCGGTGTTCGCCGGCCGTGCGTCGGTGCTTGGCTACTATAACAGCCGTCCTGCAACGATGGATGACTTCAAGCGCGTGCAAACGCTGCTTGACGAAGCACATGAAACGTATGCGGCGCTGGGAATAGACGAGGGCAAATACAAGAAGTACCCCTCTGCGCGCCGTTTGACGCATAGCATCAAGAACGGAACAACACATGTGGTGGAAAATGCGCTCGGCCAGTTGATAGCCGTTTATGCTGTTTCGTTTGCCCCCGATAAGAACTATGCGCGCGGCATACAAGGTGCGTGGCATACGGACACGGATGCAAACCCGCAGCCGTATGCTGAATTGCATTGGGTAGCGGTTGACCGCCCGGTGCGCAGGCGCGGTGTTGGCTCGTTCATCCTTGATCGTGCCGCCCATATCGCGCGTGAAGGTGGGCGTGCGAGCATTCGCGCCGACATCTACCCGGAAAACGAGCCTATGCGTTGGCTGCTGGAAAAACGTGGGTATAAGTTCTGCGGCACGCTGATGGTGCGCGATACGTTTGGCAGGGAGAAGCCGCGTTCTGCCTACGAGTTGGTGTTCCGAGGATAGGCGTTTCTCAACAATGCGGTCAACGCAGATGCTTGCTGCGGTTGCAAGCTGTTGACTACGGCAGTGTCGCTGCATTCGCTTGGTTGGTCTACTGCTAGTTTCTTGTGCGAGAGTGGGAGCAAGGATATGGGTTTAACGTTTCGTCGCGCCTCCGCTGAAGACCTTGATGGAATCTGGAACGTTTTGATGGACGGCAAAGCGGTGCTTGGGCGTATGGGAATCGACCAGTGGCAAGGCTCGTACCCTTCAAAGGCGGTTGTGCAATCCGACATCGCTGCTTGTCGTTCGTACGTCATTGAGGAAGATACCCGCATTCTGGCCACTGTCGTCGTGGGGCTTTCTGGCGAACCGATTTACGACAGCATCGAGGGCTCGTGGCTTACCTCGTCCACTAGCGACAACCCCCGTTATGCGGTGCTACATCGTGTGGCTTCGCTGAGTACGCAGGCCGGGCGCGGGCTTGGGCGCATGTTGCTTGCGTCGGGTGCGCAGGTAGCGCGTGATCACCGCTGCGAAAGCGTGCGCATTGAAACCCATCCCGACAACGAACCCATGTTGCAATTGATCGAGCGTTGCGGTTTCACGCGCTGCGGCATTGTACGCATCCGCCACGCCGAAGGCGGCAACCCAAATCGCGTTGCGTTCGAGATGCTGCTGTAAACGAGCTGGCTTTTTGGAAACTCTGCGGGCGTCTGCTGGCCGTTGTCCGGCTCGTGCGCCGTTTGCCTATACTGATACCTATGTCTACTAGTTCTCGTGAAAAACAAGCGTTGGGCGTGTTCATCGTCCTTGTCGTCCTCGGCTTCTGCGGGCTGTGCTGGTATCTGGTTGCCGGCCATTCCTGGAATGTTGCCGCATCTGCCATTGATGAGAAGGTTGGGCAGATGGAGGGCTATACCGCTATTGTGTATGCGGGAACCGTGTTGCCCGAAGCGGAACCTGCTGTCGCGTCATCCGTAAGCGGGTCGTCTTCAACCCAGTCTGCAAGCGATAACGCAAGCAGTGCATCGGCTTCAAGCAATCAGGTGCTCGACTCAGGCACCTCATCCTCAAAGAAAAAGAATGCTGCTTCGGATTCGGATAGTGCCGATACGCGCACTGATGCCGCATCCGGCTTAACTTCGGATGTCGATAGCATCGCTGCTCCTGTGACTTCTGACACGAGTAGCAGCGATACCGCCAAGGTGGGCAGCGGTGAGGCTTCGGCAACGGGAGAAGCGTCCGCCACGCGATCGAACGTTGCTGGCTCATCGTCTTCTCTGCCAGCCGAATCTGAGCAGCAGAGCGGCTCTTCTGCCACCATTTCTGCCGATGGCGTGGCAAGCGAGGTTTCGTCTGCGGACAATGACAACAGCTCTGAAATAACGGAATCGAGTACGGCTGAAGAAAATGCGTCCACGCCTTTCGATGCTGATAGCAGCGCTGTGGCACGTAGCGGGCTGACGTCAAAGAAAACCGACCCCGTGGCTCCTGGCGACGTTTGCGCGTTATATCAAGGCAAGGGTGCGCAGGTGCTGGTTCTTGATACGGCTCATCCTTCTATGTACGAAGACGGTGCCATTGTAAAACGCGGTCAGAAGCGCATCGGCGTGTTTTCCGTTGATGTGCCGCTTTCGGAAGATGCCGCGCAAGAGCGCATCGCGTATTTCAAAGATGCCAAAGTCGACATGATCGTGTGCATCAGCTCGGTGCGTTCATACGTGCGCAATGTGCAAGGCATCGACATCGTCATCACGCTGCAAGACGACGACGTTTCCACGATGGGCGCGAATTCCGGAGGAACGTTCTATGTGAATGCTCCTGAAATAGATTCGGTAGGTGCCATCCTTGTTTCCCCAAGCAATGTAGTGTCGGCTAAGGTGGTTGAAAGCCTGTAGATGCGCCCTGTGCGCAGCGCTCTGGCGTACTTATTTCGTTTCCGACGCATCGTATCGCGCCCATTACCAATTTAAGCCTTTTTTGCAACGCCCCTTGAAGCCAACCGCTTCAAGGGACGTAGCATTTGCGTATGCTTTCTCATATGGGAGCCATCGGTTGTGTTTGCTCCCCGAAACGGCCGAGATATACCCTCTGCACAATTCGAATCGTTTGACTATGTCTGCTGCATTTAATTGCAAGTAAATCGTTAGTAAATACCACATCTGTGGAGAAACGGTGGTCACCTATACCCCAATTTTGGGTTAATGTGGCGAAAAACTACCCACCCTAAAGGGGTTATTCTGCTCGAATGTTGCCGCGCAGCTACCATTTGCCGGAATGGTGTCAAAAACGTATCAAATGTTGACCTATAGTTTGAGGGAACTTCGCGCACGCACAGTGCGAAGTTCAACGCGCCGTGGCGAGCGCAATCTTATCGCGGCCTCCAGTCGATAAGAGGGCAGCTTTTTCTCGGTTTCGCGTTCGAAAAGACGAGTGCAAGACGAGTAGGAAAGGAGCTGAGGGGCATGAACCTGTCACGCAGGGGCTTTTTCAAAGCAACCGGTGCTGCGCTGGCAACCACGATGGCGTTCGAGCTCTCCTCGCAGACTCAGGCATTTGCCGAAGAGTCGAAGCAAGATTGGAAGTTGGTGAACACCGAAGAGTACACCAACATCTGCTGCTACTGCGCAGGCGGATGCGGTTCTTTGCTTTCGGTGCGCAACGGCGAGCTGATCAACCTTGAGGGCGACCCCGACCATCCCATCAACGAGGGCGGCCTGTGCCCGAAGGGCGCAACCATGTTCCAGCTGCGCAACGTGGTTGACCCTGAAACGCATGAGGTCATCAAAAACCCCAAGCGCGCCACGCGCCCGCTGGTGCGTCGTCCGGGCGCTTCGGACTGGGAGGACATTTCCTGGGACGATGCCATCAAGGAGATTGCGCGCAAGGTCAAAGACACGCGCGATGCCACGTTCGTTGAGAAAAACGAAAACGGCTTGACCGTCAACTACACGCCGGCAATTGCCAGCTTGGGCGGTTCGCAGGAAAACTCGGAGGAGGAATACCTGATTCTCAAGATGATGCGCTCGCTGGGCGTCATCGCTATTGACAATCAGGCTCGTGTTTGACACGGCCCCACGGTTGCCGGTCTGGCAGCTTCATTCGGTCGTGGATCTATGACGAGCCATTGGTGCGACTTCCAAAACACCGACGTTATCTTGAACTGCGGTTCTAACTCCGTTGAGAACCATCCCGTGTCCGCGCTGTGGCTTGAGAAAGCCCATGAGCAGGGCGCGAAGTGGATCGTTGTCGATCCGCGTTACACCCGTACTGCCGAGCAAGCCGACATCTGGTGCCCCATCCGCTCCGGCACCGACATTGCGTTCTATGGCGGCATGTACAACTACATCATCGAGAACCTTATTGAGCCGAACCTGGCCAAGTACCAGGCAACCGGCGATATGAGCGAGTACAACTTCGAGTACCTGCTCAACTACACCAACGCTTCTTACATCCTTGATCCTGATTACAAGTTCGACCCCGAAACGGGCCTGTTCAGCGGTTGGGACGAGAAGACCAAGACGTACAACGCGCACAGCTGGCACTATGAGACCGCCTCTACCGAGGATTGGGACACCAGCGAAACTGGCGCGTACTCCTGGGTTTCCAAGCCTGGCGTCCCTGAATTCACCACGCCGACGCTGACCAACCCGAAGAAGGACATGACGCTGCAAGACCCCATGTGCGTCTATCAGCAGTTCAAGAAGCATTATTCCCGCTACACGCTCGACACCGTTTCGGGCATCTGCGGCATGGACAAGGATGTCCTTGAACTCGTCTACAAAACCTATACCGCAACCGCTAAGCCCGGCAAGGCTGGCACGGTGCTGTACGCCCTGGGTCAGACGCAGCACACCTATGGCGCTCAGAACACCCGCGCCATGTGCGTCATGCAGCTGCTGCTTGGCAACATCGGCGTACCCGGCGGCGGCGTGAACGCGCTGCGCGGCGAGCCGAACGTGCAGGGCGCCACGGACATGGGCATGATGGTGAACGAGCATCCTGCTTACCTAAAGTGGGCAAACACCACCGACCGCTCCAGCCTGCGCAAGTGGCTCGAGTCCCAGACCTATTCCGACGGCTACTACACCAACAAGCCGAAGTTCATCGTCTCCTCCTTGAAGGAGTGGTTCGGCGAGAACGCAACCGTTGACAACGACTACGGCTACGACTGGTGGCCGAAGGTTCCGTCCGAGACGGGCGCCGTGGACTACACGCACATCTCCACCTTCGAGCTCATGCAGCAAGGCGTCATCAAGGGCTACTTCAACTGGGGCATGAACCCCTGTCATTCCGCCCCGAACGCCGGCAATGTGCGTCGTTCCATGGCCAACCTTGATTGGCTGGTTGTGGCCGACCAGGTTATCACCGAGTCTGCCAGCTTCTGGAAGGCCCCGGACATGAACCCGGCCGAGATCAACACCACGGTGTACTATCTGCCGTGCGCGCTTATCTATGAGAAGCCGGGCATCATCCTGAACTCCGGCCGCTGGATTCAGTACCGCTACCAGGCCGTGGAGCCGTGGGACCAGGCCAAGCCTGACTACGAGATGTGCGACCTTATCTGGACCGCTATCTGCGATCTGTACAAGAAGGAAGGCGGCGCCAACCCCGACCCGATCCTCAAGACGAAGTGGGATTACTACGTCGACGGCAAGATGGACCCGCGCCCTGTGGCTTGGGCCCTCAACGGCTACCGCGTGGCGGGCACCGAGTGCAACACGAACTCCGCCAACCCGAAGACCGATCTGCTCAAGGGCTACTCCGAACTGGGTGCCGACGGCTCCACCGCATGCGCGATGTGGATTTACTCCGGCATGTGGAACAACAACGCCGCGCCGCTTGACCCGGCCGAGCAGCCGCTGTGCCGCCGCAACACCGAGGACAAGTCTGGCATTGGCTTGAACTCCGAGTGGGCGTTTAGCTGGCCGAGCAACCGCCGCATTCTGTACAACCGCAACAGCTGCGATATGCAGGGCAAGCCGTGGAACGAGAACAAGAAGCTCATGGAATGGAACGGCACGAAGTGGGATCTGGTCGACCAGGCCGACTTCGTGGCTGCGAAGGCCGACGGCACGCCGGTTCCGCCGAACAACAAGACGTTCTTCATGCTGTGGGAGCAAAACGCCCGCTTGGAGAGCTACGGCATGGTCGACGGCCCGCTGCCTGAGCACTTCGAGCCGTTCGAGTCGCCGTGTGACACCAATCCGCTCAACGGCGCGTTCCAAAACCCCTGCGCATTCGGTACGCAGTATGCGTCCACCAAGCAGGGCTCCAAGGAGCAGTACCCCATCGTCGGTACCACCTACTCGGTCACCGAGCATTGGCAAACCGGTGGTCAGACGCGCTTGTGCCCGTCGCTCGTGGAAGCTATGCCATCTCAGTTCGTCGAGATGAGCGAAGAACTTGCTGCAGAAAAGGGCATCAAGAACGGCGACGAGGTGCGCGTGTATAACAACCGCGGCTCCGTTGTGGTCCCGGCGCTGGTGACGAAGCGTTTGCAACCCATGATGGTGAACGGCAAGCTGCAGCACCAGGTTGGCTTGACGCATCACTTCGGCTGGGCAGACCTGTACGGCACAGGTGATGTGGTCAACGACCTGACGCCTAACGTTGGCGACCCGAACTCGTTCACGCCTGAGTACAAGGCGTTCCTCGTTGACATCGAGAAGGCCTAAAGGAGGGATAGAACATGTCTGAAAAAGCGATTTACTTCGATTCCTCCAAGTGCACGGCCTGCAAAGGCTGCCAGGTTGCCTGCAAATGCTGGAACAACCTGCCAAGTCCCCTTGGCACCAACGAGACGAAATGGTCGGGCACGCACCAAAACCCCGCTGACATCAACGGCAACACGCGTTTGATCATCACGTTCAACGAGCTTGAGGGCGACAGCAAGATCAAGCCGGTGAAGTGGGCGTTTGGCCGTCGTGCGTGCCAGCACTGTACCGATGCGCCCTGCGCCTCTATCTGCCCAGGCGGCGCTCTTGAGCGCAACGAGGAAACTGGCTTTGTGGAAGTGCACCAGGACAAGTGCATCGGGTGCCAGTACTGCCACAGCGTCTGCCCGTACGACGTGCCGCGCTACGAGTCCAACGGCCTGCTTGACAAGACCGTCATCGACAAGTGCACGGGTTGTGCCGACCGCGTGGCGCACGGGATGGCCCCGGCTTGCGTGTCCACGTGCCAGCCTCAGGCCCTGCAGTTTGGCGATCGCGATAAGCTGATTGCCCAGGGCAAGGAAAAGGTTGAGTGGCTGCACGAGAACGGTTACCCCGATGCGTGCCTGTACGGCGAGCACGAGATGGGCGGCTTGCATGTGATTCAGGTGCTGAAGTACGGCGTGGAGGCTCATGGCCAGGTTGCTGATCCGCAGGTTCCCGCAACCGCGCAGCTGACGCAGATCATGAAGCCGGTTACCGGTGCGCTGACGGGCTTGACCGTTGTCGGCCTGGCAGCAATGTTTGGCCTGGCTGTTGGCTATAAGCGCGATAAGCTTGCGTACAACCCCGAGACCGAGGATACGGTTTCGGTGATTACGGGCGACGTCGTGCAGCATGGCGACCCGCAGGACGATAAGACGGTGGTTGAGCATATCACCGAGAATCTCCCGCTTGGGAAGAAGGGGGGCAAATAATGAGCCATACCGTTACCGTTTCCCCGGAAGCCCGCGCCAAAGATGATGCGTTTCTGAAGGATCGCGCCGCTTCTGGCAAAGAGAAGTATATTCGTCGTCATTCCAAGCAGGCTCGTATCACGCACGGCGTTACCGTTATCGCCTGCATTCTGCTGTGCATCTCCGGCCTGTTTGTGTTTGTGCCGCAGCTTGCTCAGGCAGTAGGCGCGAACACCGTGTTCGCTATCCGCATGTCGCATCGCGTGCTCGGCTTCATCTTTGTGCTGGTGCCCCTTATCAGCGCGATTTTGGCACCGAAGGGCGTGGCTCACATCTTCAAGAACCTGTTCCATTCCTGGGACAGCGACGACAAGAAGTGGATGGCCCTGTTCTTCCCGTACCTGTTCATGGCCAAATGGATTCACATGCCCGATCAGGGTGAAGTGAAGTCTGGTCAGCGCTTCGCCGACGGCATGCTGTGGCTTGCCGGCGCGCTCATGGGCGTGACGGGCCTTATTCTGGTCGCCGGGTCCACGATTGTTGATCTGGGCACGGGGTATGGCGTGGTGCTGTTCCTGCACGACTTGGGCTTCTTGCTCATTGCCGTGTTTGGCTTGGCCCATATCTTCTTGGGCGGCGGCATCTTCCAGCCCTACCGTGGCACGTACAAGTTGATGTTCGGCGACGGCCTGGTTTCCGAAGCTGATGCTTTGTACCACTGGGGTCACTGGGCTCGTGAGGAGATTGCCAGCGGCAAAAACGTGGTGGAGAAGGACGTTAAGTAGTTCTTCCTGCTGAAAACGAAGGTGGGCGGCTTTCGTCAAGCTGCCCACCTAATCGGTAGCCCGGGGCTTCGCAGACATTCCCGCGCGTAAGGCACAGGAGTGAGCACCGGGCTACCGTTTACGTATTGTATGCGCGTTGGCAAGCGGATGAGGCGGCATTTCGGTGCCTTCATCCTTTTGGCAACAGCTATATGCGTTGACGGCTTGCGCTGCAGCTTAACGGGTGAGTGGCGGATGCTTTGGGGCAGCGCTATTTGAACATGCACGATGACAGGAGCGAGGTTATCATGACGAATTTGCAACAGGCCGATGTGGCTATCGCTGCGTATGAGGCGAAGCTATCTGAATCGGAGATTGAACGCTTGCGTTTTTTCCGCACGTTGTGGGGCGTGCAGGACGAGCTGTGCCGCGAGCATGCCGATGCGGTGTCGTTTGAGGTCCCGTGTGCACATGACCTCAAGGCGCTTTCGGAAGCCGAGCGGCCTGTGCTTCGCGAGCATCCTGCAACCATCGATGAGGAGGCGCTGGTTGACGGTGCTTCCCGTCTTGCCGCGGCCATGGCGTTGTTCGATGGTTTTGACCAGGCTTCGCGCGATGCGCTTGCGCGCGTTCGCTGGGATCGTTTGGTTCACGCTTCCGACCTTGCACTTGCGGGGAGCAATCCTGCGGCGTATGTTGAGGCGTTCGTTGGCCTGCTTGAAGATGATGGGCTTGACGAAGCTGCTGCGCGTATGGGCGGCGCGGTTGTTTCCTTGGCGCTGAGAGCGTATTTGGAGCCGGTGGCTAATGCCGTGCAAGCTGCGCGCGTTGAGGGCAACGCCGATCAGCCGTATCCGGTGCATTGCCCGGTATGCGGCTGCGAGGCTTCCGTGGCACATGTTGGCACGGCTGGCACGAAATCTAAGGGCCGCGGTCGTGCGCTATGGTGTGCGCAGTGCGGCTGCGTGTGGGATTTCGAGCGCGTTCGCTGCGCGCGGTGCGGCACGCAGAATCAGGGGCACTTGCACTTCTTCAATGTTGAGGGCGACGACGATCACCGTATCGCAACGTGCGATGAGTGCGGCGGATACGTACGTACCGTGTACGAGGAGGATTCGCCTATGGCCGCGCTGTATCCGTTTAGCTACGAGGTTGAAGATGTGGTCATGGCGAAGCTTGATTTGATTGCGTATCGTCAACTTTCGGCGCAGCAAGCGCAAAAGTAGCAACTGCAGTACGCAAGTTGTAAAGGCCGGGCGGATGCTCGGCCTTTTTGCTGCTTACGTGTTGCTAAAGCTTTGAACAGGTAAAACGTATCATGTACCTATTTTGCATGACAGTGATTTTTCGCGTTTTAGTACAAAATCACGGGTTTGCACGATAGACGTTTGCGATGTTTGAAAGCATGATGGGCAGCGTTGAAACGAGCTAGCGGGTGCATGTGCGCTGGCGATAAAAGATGCTGGCGCGGACATGGTGAGGTTCGCCCGCGAAC
>DJEE01000046.1:0-4082 GCA_002431805.1 Eggerthellaceae bacterium UBA5906 | reverse complement strand
GAACTCTTGAAGGAGGAGTTATACATGAAGTTTTTGGGCATGGGTGTTCCCGAGCTGCTTATTATCCTTGTGGTTGTTCTTTTGATTTTCGGTCCTAAGAACCTTCCCAAGCTTGGCAGCGCTATCGGCAAGTCGGTGAAGAGCTTGCGCGAGGGCATGACCTCTGATGAGGGCAAGCCTGAGATTGAGCTTGACGAGGATGAGGAAGAGGAAGTTGAGGAGAAGCCGAAGAAGAAGGCTGTGAAGGCTGCCAAGAAGGCTCCTGCCGAGAAGAAGGAAGCTTCCGAGGAATAGTTGGTTGCCAAGGGTTCGCCTGCGCCCTTCCGTTGAAAAGCAAGCAACAGCAAACCGCAAAACGCCCGCCTTTATTGCGGGCGTTTTGCGTTGTGGGGGGGGGCTATCTGGTGCGGGCGATATTGAACAACATGAAGTCTTAAGCGCTTCTTTGACATGCCGGCTTTACGGACGCGCCCCCAGAAATCGACTCATGTTGTGGGGACGGTTGCTCAGCGCAGGCTTGCCGGGCGCATGGCTGGTACACTGAAGCTATGACGAAAAACGAAACCTCGCATATTCCCGCCGCGCCCCGTCGCACAGATGCTCGCATGATACGCACGCTGCTTGGTTATGCCTGCAACCAGGCGTTTATGTTCGCGCTGTTTTACATGGGATGGAATAGCGCGCTTGAGCTGGGCGGCGTGACGTTTGAGCGCGTTGATTTGCTTATCACGTTGCTTGCGTGCGCCGTCATGCTTGTGGTGATGCGCGCCGTTACGCAGCGCGTTCGCGATGTTCTGCTCAATCGCAGCCTGGTGTGGTGCTATGCGGTGCTGCTTGCCATTGGCTCGTCGGTTTCCCTTCCCGCAGAATACGGGCTTGCTTCCATGGTGCTTGAAGGTTTGCTGGTTGGCATGCCGTTTGCGTGCATGCTTGCCGCCTGGGGCCGTGCATTGGCAACGCGTTCTCACGGGGAAAGCGCGCGTGGCGTGTTGCTGGCTACTGCGGTTGCCGCAGTGCTGGCGTTTTTGCTTTCTATCGCTTGCTCGTATAACCCGCTTGCGTTGGCACTTGCCGATTTGCTGCCGTTTGCCAGTGCCTGGGCTCTAAACGGCGTGGCTCCACTTTGCGATGAGGCAACATCATCTCGGAAGGCGGCCGGCAACGCCGCATCAAGCGCCGCGGCGCAGCCGAATCAGGGTTTGCTTTCGTTTGGCAATTTGCTTGCATCTAAGCAGCAGCGCATCGAAACGGCGCGTATTTCCCGCAAGGTTATGGGTGGTGCCGTGGTGTTTGGCGTGGCTGGCGGTTTGATGGAAACGTATGCCTCGGACCCGGGTATGATGGCAACGCCAACGTTTCCGGCGACGTTGCTGCTGCTTGCGCTGTTTTGCGCCGGCTCTCTGCAGGTGGTGGGCGCGCCTGTGCGGCAGGGAGAATCGGACGGGCAGGTAAGCGTGCTGTTGGTGGGCGTGTACCGTTTGGCGTTGCTGCTGATGATGGCGGGGTATTTGTTCATGCCCGTGTTAGAACCGTTCGGCGTGCCGGGCGATGCCATTGTGCTTGCGGGCTATTTGGGGCTTACCGCCGTGTTCGTTTCTCTGTTCATTTTAACGGCGAAGCTTACCGGCATGGACGCGGCGCTTTCGTTTTCGCGCGGTTTTGCGGCGTTGTATTTCGGTGAAGCGCTGGGGTTGGCTTTGGGCAATGCGCTTGAGGTTGCTTCACCCTCGGGGGAGATGCCATTTGCAGTTGCCTCGTGCGCGGGTCTTGCCACGTTGTTTGCGTACGTATTTTTGTTCACCGAAGGCGATTTCGTTGAGCTTTCACGTATTGCCAAGCAAGCCGATCGGTTCGAGGACGCGTGCCGGGCGCTTGCGAAGCGCTTTAAACTGTCGAAGCGCGAAAGCGAGATTTTGCCGTTGGCTTTGCGCGGCCGCACGGGCGAGCGCATCGCCTCGGAGCTGTTCATTGCTAAGAGCACGGTTGATACTCACTTGCGCCGCATTTACGGAAAGTGCGGCGTGCATAGCAGACAAGAGCTTATTGACCTGGGCGAACAACAAGCCCAGGTGCTGGTTTCCGGTAAGGAGTCGTAACATATACTATGATTGATGCATCTGTTGTTGAAGAGCTGCGCCGTATTGTGGGTGCAGATGGCGTGCGCGAAAGCGTCTCCATGAGCGAACTTACCACCTTCAAAATTGGCGGCCCGGCTGCTGCGGTGGTGGAGCCTTCTAGCGCCGAACAGGTTGCAAGTGTGCTTGCGGCTTGTCGCAAAGCTGGCGCCCCGGTGAAGCTGTTGGGGCTTGGCAGTGATCTTTTGGTCTCCGATGCGGGCGTGGATGCGGTTGTTGTGCGCTTAGCGGAGCGATTTTCGTCAGTTGAGGTGCGCGGTTCGCGGCTTGTTGCTGCAGCGGGCGCGTCTAACGAGCAGGTTGCGCAGGCCGCTTGCAACGCGGGGCTTGCGGGCTATGAGTTTGCCAGCGGTATTCCGGGCACCATCGGCGGTGCTGCCATCATGAACGCCGGCGCGTACGGTGGCGAGTTTCGAGACGTGTGCTGCGGCTTGACGTGCGCAACGCCCGAAGGCAACATCGTGAATGTGACGTCGTGGCAAGCGTGCTGGGGGTATCGTCACTCCATGATGAGCGACGCTGGCTGGACGGTGTTATCGGCAACGCTACAGCTTTCGCCCGATGCGTCAGCTTCTATTCGTGCGCGCATGGACGATCTGGCTGCCCGCAGGCGCGAGAAGCAGCCTTTGGAGATGCCGAGCGCGGGTAGCACGTTCAAACGCCCCACGGGATATTTTGCGGGTAAGCTCATTCAGGATGCGGGACTGCGCGGCTTTAGCGTTGGCGGTGCGCAGGTGTCCAAAAAGCACACGGGGTTTGTGGTGAACGCAGGCGGGGCTACCGCTGCCGATGTTCGGGCGCTTATTGCCGAGGTGCAACGTCGGGTGTTCGCCATGGAGGGCGTGCAGCTTGAGCCCGAGGTGCGCATGTGGGGCTTTGAGGGGCAGGAGTAAGCGGTGTTCAAAGTTAATCATGCTATTTTGCACGTGTTCGATTTCGTGTCGTGCGTTAACGTGTTTTCCGAAGACGAGCTTGATCTTACGAACAAAAACGTGAAGTCTTACGTTATGCGCATCGCGCGTCATACGCTTGGCGGCATGGACAATCGTCGCGGCGAGTTTTTCCCCGACAGCGGCTTTGCCGCGGAGCTTACGGCGTATTTTGCCGGTGAGCGCGATTTCGTCGACCTTTCCGTGCAGGTTGCGCAGTTTATGGCCGAAGAGCTAGGGCATATGGAAAACCCCACGTCGTGCGATGCGTTGGTGGTTGACTTCGAGGACCAGGAAAAACCTCCTGCCATGCCGCCGCTTCCCGACGATGCCACTGACGAAGAGATAGCTGCGGCTACGGAGGCTGCGCAAGCTGCGGCGTACCAGGCGCGCAGCGAGCGCTATTTCGGCTTGCTGTTGTTGGAAAGCAAGCCGGCATTTATGCACGAAGTTGGACGCGGAGAGGATGGCGGTACGCGTAATAACATCGAGCGGCATCATGCCATTTTGCCGAACCCCTCGCAGAAGATTGCCTCGTTTGCGCTGGTGAATGCGCGTACCATGGCGGTGCAGTTCGTGGACAAGCCGCGTGAGATTGCGGGGGAGGAGCGTTGGCTTATCCCCGACGGACTGTTGCAATGCTCAAACGAGGCTTCCAGCAAAGAGCTATTCGACACTACCATGGGTTTGGTTGAGGAGGTTGCCGATGAGTTTGGCGTGAACTCCGCCGTTGCCATGGGGCGTGCAAAGGCATACTTGGCGGAAAACGCCGACGACTCCGATGAGGTGCCGTTTGACGAGTTTGTCGACGAGGTGTTTGACGACGAAGCGCCGCGACGCAGGTTTGAGGAAGCGGCGGCCGACGAACAGCTGGGCGATCGGGTGCACATGGAACGTGACGTGGCAAAACGCGTGAGCCGTAACCATAAGATCGTCACCGATACTGGTATTGTGCTGACATTCCCGGCTGAATACAGCCACAACACCGAGCTTATCGAGTTCAAAAGCGCCCCGAACG
>DJEE01000126.1 GCA_002431805.1 Eggerthellaceae bacterium UBA5906 | reverse complement strand
ACGTATAAGGCCTGGACGCAGCCGGCCGCGTCTGCCCAGGTGAGTGGTAACGCGGACGGCGACTTGCTGTCGGCGGGTTCGCTGGGCATGGGCGTAGATGACGCAACGCGGGCAGACCTGCTGTTGATGGCGGCGCAGCAACACGACGTTGGCGGAGCCGCTGCGGTGGTGGTGCCCAATGACGGCGACAAATGTTGTACGGTATCTGTGCAACATGAGGCGGATGGATATGCCTTAGTAGGATTTGACCTGCGAAAACTTGCAAAGGAAGCGGGGGGAACATCCGGTTTGGCGGTGGTGCTTCCCTCGTATGTCGATAACATTCCGGTGGTCCGCATCGCGCCCGGTGCCTTTACTCGAAGACTGGTACGTGGTATTGGCGTTGAGGTGCTGGTTGTTCCCGATACGGTGCGCCGCATCGGTGCGGGCGCGTTTTCGGCGTTGCCGGGCAGGCACATCCACTTGGGTTCTGCGGTATGCGCTGGCGGGGACCAGGCGTGCGATTTGTTGGGCGTCACGCCGCCGCTTGAGCGCCGGACGTATTCGGTGGGCGAAGGTAACGCGAACTATTGCGCGCACGAAGGAAGTCTTTTTTCGGCGGATGGAACGCAGCTGCTGTTCTTCGCGCCGCCTTACGAGCGGGATTGCGCCATTGCCGCGGGCGTGAAAACCATCGGGGAGCATGCGCTGTGCCAGGGATGCGTCGTGCCGCACGTGGTGCGCGCTTCAGGCGAACTTGCCCAGGTGAAATCGAAACTGTGGGATGACGCGCTGTGGATTTTGCCTGATGAGGCACCTGCCGCCGAGCGGTTGCGCAAGCGTGGCGTGCGGGTGTGCGGGCCGGGCGTGAAAGAGGAAGGGCCGTGCTGGTTTGATTGCGGCGGCGATAAGGCGGTGCTGGTGGCGGGGCCGCCGGCGCCAACGTCGGCTTCTAAGCGCTTTGCAAGCGCGGCGGCGCAGGCTCGGGCGGCGTGCGCGTCCGACGCGGCAGGCGCGGTTGAGGCGGGTGTGGCTGCGGCGCGCAGTCAGGCAAACGATTGCAACGGGCTTGCTGCGGGCGGAAAGCTGGGACCTTTAGGGCAAGGCCCCTCGGCGGCGGCGCTTGCGGTGCCTGCGGCATTGGAGTTACTTGAGCTTCCGCAGGTCATAGAGGGCAAGCGCCTTGCGTCTGTTGCCCCGCGGGCACTGTTGCACGCGCCGGAAACGGTGATTGTCCCCTCTTCGGTGCGCAGCGTGGAAGAGGGAAATGCGTGCCGTGGAACGCGTCGCTTGCTGTTGGCGGAAGGACTTGAGCGCGTGGGCGCCCATTGCTTCTGCTCGCGCACGCTTGAAGGGCCGGTGGAGCTGCCTCGAACGCTTTGCAGTATTGGGGAGGGCAGCTTCGAGTTCGCGGTGTGTCGCCTTGCCCATTCGGGCGTAGTGGTTCACATACCCGCAGATCAGCTGTTGAATTGCTTTCTGGAAGATGCTCAGCCGGGTTGCGATCCGTTTGACCTTGCGGCATACGATGCGGTGCTGCGGGCGGGTAAAAACGTTCCCGATAGGCTGGGCGCGCTGCTGCATCGTTTGGCGGTGCCGGTTAAGCTTGCTTCTGCGGACCGGGATGCGTTTGCGCAAGAGGTTCGCGCGGCGGGGCGTGCGGGGCTTGTGCGCGTTGCGCGTGAGGGGGACGTTACCATGGTGCGCGCGCTGGCGGATGCGGGCCTTATGGATGGAAAGCGCTTCGACGCGCAAATTGAGCTGCTAAGGCAGGCAAACCGCATGGATTGCGTGGCGTTTTTGATGGAGTGGCACCGTCAACAAGCCGGTGGGCATGGGTCTGGGACATCTTCGACGGCGTCAGACGTTCGGAGCCGGTTTGCCCTGTAGCGCGAAGCGGCGATGGCTGCGCGGTGTGGTAAGAACCTGCGCAAGATTCGTGCACGGGCTGAAGACTTGCGGCACGGTTCGCGCAACGCTGGTATACTAATAGGTATAGAACAACCGTACGTATTATCAGGCACCTTCGGGGCGGCAAGCAAGGGGAACGCGATGATCGACGAGATACAGGTACGCAATGTGGCGCTTATCAAGCAAGCCTCGCTTGTGCCTTCAGAAGGCCTTACCGTGCTTACGGGTGAAACCGGAGCGGGCAAAACGGCGCTGCTTTCGGCGTTGCGCCTGCTCATGGGTGCCCGCGCCGATAAAGATTCCATTCGCGATGGAGAGTCCGCGCTAGAGGTGTCCGGGCGATTTTTCGGCATGCCTGCCGCCGAGGGGCAAGACGGCAAAGGGGCGGATGCATCTGACGGCGAATTGGTGGTAACGCGCCGCGTGAGTGCCGATGGTCGTTCGCGCGTAACGCTTGACGGGTCTATGGCAAGCGTGCGCGAGCTTGCAGCACGAGTGGCTTCCACTATCGATCTGTGCGGCCAGCATGATCAGCAGCAGCTTATGAAGCTTGCAGCGCACGTGCGCATGCTTGATGCGTGGGCGGGCGAGGAAGTTTCAGATGCGCTTGCCGCCTACAAGCAGGCGTTTTCCCAGGCAAAGCGTGCGACGGAAGAACTTGAGCGGGTGCTCAACGCGGGCGAGGCATCGTCGGCCAAGCTTGACGAGGCTCGTTTTGCCCTGCAGCGCATCGATGCGGTAAACCCGCATGAAGGCGAATACGAAGAACTGGCTGCGCAGCTCGCTCGGGCAGAACATGCCGAAGCGCTGGCCATGGCGGCGAATCGCGCGCATGAGGCGCTTGGCGGCGATGAAGGTGCGCTTGACTTGCTGAACAGCGCCGTTGCTGCGCTTGACGAAGGTGCGCGTTTCGATGCCGATTTGGGCGCCTTGGCCGATTCGCTGCGTGAGGCGGGGTATGTGCTTGAGGACGTTGCCCGTTCGGCGCGCGATTATCGTGACGGGGTGGAGTTCAACCCCGAGGAATTGGAGCAGGACCAAGAGCGCATGTCGGCCTTGCAAGGGCTTTTGCGCGCGTACGGCCCGCGCATGTGCGATGTGCTGCAAGCGCGCGCCGAAGCTGCGGATTTGGTTTCGGCTGTTGACGACGCGGCGGAACGCGAGCGCGCTGCTCGTGCGAACGTTGAGGCTGCGGAACAGGAGCTTGCACAGGCGGCGCAGGTGCTTGACAATGCGCGCAGTTCGCGTGCGCCGCAATTTGCGCAAGCGGTGTCGGCGCAGATGGGCCGTTTGGAGATGGGCGGCGCGGAGCTTCTGTGCGAGGTGCGTTCGCTGCCGCGGGAATCGTGGACGTCGGCGGGCCCTTCTGAGGTGGAGTTTCTATTCCGTCCTGGTGCGGGCATGCAGGCGCGTCCTTTGGCCCGCATCGCATCGGGCGGCGAGACAAGCCGCGTGATGCTGGCCATAAAAGTGGTGCTTGGTCAGGCGGACAGCGTTGACACGCTGGTGTTCGACGAGGTGGACGCCGGTGTTGGCGGGTCAACGGCCGTGGCACTTGCCGACGTGCTTGCCGATTTGGCGCGCACGCATCAGGTTATTGTGGTGACGCATTTGGCTCAGGTGGCCGTCCGCGGGCAGGTGCACTACACCGTGCGCAAAGTAACAGGGGAAGACGGCAAGCCGCAAACCAGCCTGCAGCAGCTTGACGCCGATGCGCGTCCGGCTGAAATTGCTCGCATGCTTTCGGGCGATGAGACGCAAGCCTCGCTTGCACATGCACGTGAAATGCTTGATGCCGCTGCGAAGGCGTAGTGCCTGCTGTTCGCTACGAATTGGCTGACATATGAGTGGAATCTACTTGTGGCCGCTGCGCTTGCAGCGGCCACAAGCGTTTTCCGGGGGCGTAACGTGTGCGTTTTCGGCGTCGCGCTGGGCACTGATGCACCTTCGCCTGGCGGGTGGGAAATAGACGGCGAAAAACAAAAAAGCCAAGCGGATGCTTGGCTTTCGAAACTCAAATGGTGGCCGGTACAAGATTTGAACTTGTGACCTTGTGCTTGTAAGGCACCTGCGCTCCCGCTGCGCCAACCGGCCAATTGCCTTAAAAGGGCGACCTGTATTGTCGCATAAGAATCACGCCTTCGCAAATACTGCACAAGTTTGTCGCTCTGCCCGTGTGCGGGAGCGTGCGAATCGAAAACGTGCAAGGTTTCGCATGCTGCTGCGTGCGATGCGCGTTAGCTCCCAACATGCAAACATGCAAGGTTCGGCATGCTGCAGGTAGGCATATCCGCATTATGCGTGCAAGGTTGGCTGGTCATACTGGGATTCGACGAAGCGCCAAGGGGCAAACTTGAACAACGGATACGGCAGCCGCGGCGCTTCGCTCGATAACGAGTGGGGGTGTGCATGAAACGAAACAAAACCGCTGTAGTGGGCGTTGTGTGCGGCGTGCTGTGCGCGGTGTGCGTGTTCGCTTACACGCAGTCGGTCAAAGGGGAAGCTGACCAGGCTCGCCGCGACGCCTTAGCGCGCTATGGCGGCGATCAAGTTGAGGTGTGCGTGGCAAAACGCGATATAGCCGCAGGTGAAACGGTTGATTCATCAGCGGTTGAAACGCGCTTGTGGGTGGCGGACCTTCTTCCGGCAGAAGCGGTGTGCTCCGCAAACGAGGTGGTGGGAACAAAGGCCTCGTCGATGCTGCTTGCGGGCGAGGTGCTGTCAAAGCGGCGCTTTCAATCCGACTCTTCAAGCATCGACGTTCCGGACGGGCAAGTTGCCATCAGCGTTCCCGCGAAGGACGTTCAGGCTGTTGGCGGTGCGGTGGCGGCGGGCTCGCTTGTGGACGTGTACGCAACGGGCGGGTCGGACACGCAAGCCCTTGCGCGTGGCGTGCGGGTGCTGGCAACAAGCGCTGGTGACGGGCAAACAGCAGGGTCTAACAGCGCGAAGGTGTCGTGGGTGACGGTTGCCGTAGATGCTGATCGCGCCGAGGAGATGGTGGCAGCCGCCCAGAAAACGGAGCTGTATTTCACGCTGCCTGGCGCAAGCGTGCGCGAATAGACGGGAAGCGATAACGGAAAGGAGCACTATGTCGATGCCGTTGGTGGCGTTGTGCGCTGACGAAGAAAGCCTGCGCACGCCGGAGCTGTTGGGGCTTGGCGGGGAAAACTTGCTCTCTCAGCAGTGGCTGCGGGTGTTCTCGTCGGCTGAGCAGGCGCGGGAATTTTTGAAACACGACGGAAGCATCCAGGAGGTGTGGGTTGCATCAAACAACGAGATTGCGCCCATCAACCTGGCAGCGGCCATAAAAAGCGATCGGCGCGAACGCAGGGTGTGCATGCTGTCGGCGCAGGAATCGGGTTCGCTGAAGTCGCGAGCAAGCGCGGCGGGCATTGACGCATCGCTAACGCGCCAGGCTTTCATCGAACGCTACGCCCTGTGCAAACAAATTGCCATGAGCGCGGCATCGTCAGGGCAGCAAAATGCGCATCAGGCTTCGCCTGCAGCGGCCACCCAAGCGGTTCAGACGCCTGTGCGCGCCGACGTTGCGCAAGGACGCTCGTACGCACCACCGCCTGCTGCTCAAACTTTGACGCAAGTTCATGCGCAGCCGTATGGGCAGGAGCGCTCTCGAGGATTTTTGCTTCCGGTGGTAAGCGGCAGCGGAGGGGCGGGCAAGAGCGCTGTTTCCCTGCTGGCTGCGCACGTGGCCCAGCACCTGGGGAAAAGCACGCTTCTTATCGACTTCGACTTGCAGTTTGGCGACATGGCCGAGCTGATGGGTGTGCAGCAGCCACTGCGCATCGATGAGGCGCTTGCAAACCCCGGGCGTTTGGAAGGTTTGCAGCCGCAGGGCGGCGCGCCGGCTTTGCTGGCGGCTCCGTTGCATGTTGATGCGGCGGAGTCGGTGGTTGCGCAGGCGGCATCGCTTATCGATGTGCTGCGCGGGCGATTCGACGTGATCGTTGCAAACACGGGCGGCGCGTGGGCCGAGCAACACGCCGTGCTGCTTGAACGTAGTTCCAAGGCGCTGTTTCTGGTGGACCAGCGCACAACGTCGATATATGCGTGCAAACGGGCGCTTGATTTGTGCGCGCGGTGCGGCATTGCGGTGAACCCGTTCTTGTTTGCGCTGAACGGGTGCGGAAAAGGTGCCCCGCTGTCCTCGATAGACGTGTCGTGCGCCTTGAAAGGTGCGCATGTGCACGAGCTTGCCGATGGCGGCGTTGAAGTGGAGGAGTTGCTTGCGGCGCATCGGCCCGATGAGTTGCTTGCGGCGCGCAACCAGCTTGTCGAAAGCATCGAACAGCTGCTTGTAGAGGTGGTTCCAAGCTTGCAAGCGGCAAAGCAGGAGGAACGCGACGGGTCGAGTTTGACGTTTTTGCGCGGAAAGAAACCGCGCAAGCGCAGGAGGGGTTGAGGTGTCGCTTGCGCAGCGGGTTCAGGCGCAGGGGGCGGCGTCGGACGCGGTAGCTCAAACGGTGCCCGATCTTGCGCAGTTGAAGGTTGACGTGCGGCGGTTCGTGTCTGTTGCCGACATCGCGGCCATGATGGACAGCCAGCCGCGTCGCGCTCGCAGCGAGCTGCTCGGCGCGTGTCGCCAGGCTTTTCAGCTGCCCGGTTGGCATGCGGTTTCCGAAAGTCGATGTGCCGAGCTTGCAGACCAGCTTGCTGACGAAGTGTTCGGGTTCGGCCCGCTTGAGCCGCTGCTGGCAGACCCAATGGTCACCGAAGTGATGGTAAACGGCCCGGCAAACGTTTTTTTCGAGCGCAAGGGCTGCTTGTATCGCAGTGAGCAGGCGTTTTCGGGACAAAGCCAGCTTCGTGCGCTCATTGACCGCGTGCTTGGGCCGCTTGGCAGGCGCGTTGACGAGTCAAGCCCCATGGTAAACGCTCGCATGCCCGAAGGGCATCGCGTGAACGTGGTCATGCCGCCGCTTGCCCCGGAAGGTCCCGTGGTCACCATCAGGAAGTTCACGCAGCGCGTGATCACGCTTGAAGACATGGTGGAAAGCGGCTCTATGGACAGCCGGCTTCGAACGCTTCTTGAGTGGGCGGTTCGAGCGTGCAAAAACGTGGTGGTGGCGGGCGGCACGGGAAGCGGGAAAACCACGCTGCTCAATGCCTTGTCGTGTTGCATTCCGCCAGGTGAGCGCATCATCACGATCGAGGACACGGCGGAGCTGCGCTTTTTGGAGCACCCGCACGTTGTGCGCCTGGAGGCTCGCCCGCGCAACGCCGAGGGCGTTGGCGAGGTGACCATCCGCGATTTGGTGATTAACGCGCTGCGTATGCGCCCTGATCGCATCGTGGTGGGCGAGTGCCGTGGTGCCGAGGCAGTTGATATGTTAACCGCCATGAACACAGGCCACGATGGATCGCTTACCACGTTGCATGCGAATTCACCTGCGGATATCTTGCCGCGCGTTGTCACCATGGTGCGTTACGGCGTTGACTTGCCGGTTGACGTGATCGAGGCAAACGCAACAAGCGCGTTCGATGTGGTGGTGCAGACAACGCGCTCGCTTGACGGCTCGCGATTCGTGACGCATGTGGCGGAGTTTACGCAGGAGAGGGAAAGCGGCACCTGCGGCGTTCACGTTCTGTTTGAGCGGCGCCGGTTTGACGAGGCGGGTGTGTGGCATGCGGTTCCGGAATGGGTTTGCGCGTTGCCGGAGCTGTGCGGAGTACCAAAGAAGGAGGTTCAAGCATGGATGCATCGCTTGCGTGGGGTTGCATAGGCACTGCCGCGGCGTTTGCTAGCGGCAATGCCCTGGCGCGAAGCGTGCTAGCGAAGTCGCGACGCGCTTCGGCAGGCGATATGCTGGCTCGCCTTGTGCGCAATGGCGTGGCGTGGACGCTTCCGGCTGCAAGGTTGCTGCTGGAACGGCAGCAGGTGCGCAAAGCCGTTTGCGACGGGGTTGAGATGGCGGCCGAGCGAAACGTGTTCGCAAGCCCGATGGGGCTGCTGTCGCTTGTCTTGGCGGCGGGTGTGGCCGTAGCGCTGCTGGTGAGCGTACTGGCCCAATCGCTTCTTGCGGGCGTGGCAGTGACAGCGCTTGCGGTTGTGGTGATGCTGGCCCGCGCGCACGCGTGGCGGGATAGGCGCGAAGATGCTGTGCGCGATGCCGTGCCCGACGCGCTTCACGCAATGGGGTCGTGCTTTCAGGCAGGGTTTTCGCTTCTGCAAACGTTTCAGCATTTGGAACGCGAGCTGCAAGGGCCCCTGGCGCGGCGGTTTGCCGCTGCCGCTCAACTGCTGGAAACGGGGCATGGCGTGCACGAGGCGCTTGACGCGCTGCGCAGCGAAGGCGCGCGCAACGAGCTGGCGTTTGTGTCCGTCGCCCTTGACGTGCAGCATCAGGCGGGCGGAAGCATGCGGCCTGTTTTGGAAGCGGCGCGGGAAACGGTGGAAGGGGAGCTTGCCCTGAAGCGTTCCCTGCGCGTCCAAACGGCGCAGGCTCGCTTGTCGGCTCGCATCGTAACGGTGATGCCCTTTGCGCTGGTGGCGGTGTTCTCGCTTGTTAGCAAAGGGTTTTTGGACCCGTTTTTCGAAAGCGCGCTTGGCGTGGGCATGCTTTGCGCTGCGGTGCTGATGCAGGTGGCGGGCGTGCTGGCGGTGCGTCGCATGCTTTCGGTAGAGGTGGCGTGATGGAGGCCTTCGCGCTGGTTGCTGCTGCTTGCGCGCTTGCCGGCGCAGCAGGCGTTTGCCTAGGGCGTTTGCTGGCCTGGGCTGTGCGCGCTCGCTCCGCTAGGCAATCGCGCACAGCTGCCCCGCCTGCCGCACCGGGGGTTGGCGGGGTGCATGCCGCATGCCTTGGCTATATGGCCGGTCTGTCGCAAAAGCTTTCCTTGCGCGCAACAGGTGCTTTTTCAAGGCGCATCCCCTTCCGCCGCTCGCGCGCATCGTTTACCGAGCGAGCTTGCATGGCGGGGTTGAAGGAGGCGGTAAGCGCGCAGGGGTATTGCGAAGCTGTGGTGCGGCTGGCGCTTGCCGGTGGCGCGGTGGGTGGTTTGATCGGGGCCGTTGCATCAAACGAATTGATGCTGATAGGAGCGGCGGCGGGCGTTGTCCTTGGGGCTCGCGCGCCTGGCAAGGCGGTTGAGGCGGCTCGGCGGGCGCGTGCCCTTTCGCTTGAGCGCAGTTTGTCGGAAATGCTTGAGGTGGTAGCGCTTGGTGTGCGCAGCGGGTTGTCGTTCGAACGAAGCATGCAGCTGTACGTTGCGCACTTCGACGACGCTCTTGCGCGTGAATGCGCATCGGCGTTGCGGGCGTGGACGGCGGGTGTGGCAACGCGCGGCGCTGCATTGCGCGCGCTGGCCGCGTCGTACGACTCGCCGCTGTTGGCAAGAACCATCGCGGCGATAACCAGATCGCTGCGGTTTGGGACCTCGTTGGGTGACGTATTGGAGCAATCGGCTCTAGAAGCTCGAGCGCAACGGCGCGCGCACGTTGAGGAACGCGTGGCAAAAGCCCCGGTGAAGATGATGATTCCAACGGGAACGCTCATTTTGCCCGCAATGTTGTTGCTGGTGCTAGGCCCGGTGCTGTTGGAACTGATGGAAGGGATGTAGGTATGACGGAAACGGTTGTAAGCGGGTATCACCGCATGTTGGCTCGCTTGTCGTACGCTCGCTGGCGCATGGCCAGGCGCGAAGACGGGCAGGGAACAACGGAGTACGCCATCTTGGTTGGCGTGTTGGTGGTAATTGCCATTATCGCGATAACGGTGTTCAGGCCGAAGCTTCAGGAGCTTTGGGATGCGATCGTCGACGGCTTCAACAGCCTATAGGCGTTGCTGCGAAGCCGGGCAGGCAACGGTTGAGTTCGCGGTTGTTGCGGTGGCGTTTTTGGTGGTGGCGTTGGGACTCGGTGCGCTGTGGCGCGGGATTTCTGGCGGCCTGTTCGTTGAGCATGCGGTTTCAAGCGCGTCTCATCACGTAGAGGGTGCTATTGCGCAAGCGATGGCGGACATCTTGCTGTACTGACCTAGGTGCGAAAGGGGGTAATGACACATGAGTGGGTGCGAAGGCGGCCAAGCCACGGTAGAGGCGGCGTTTCTCATCCCGGTTTTGTTCGTAGTGCTTTTGCTGCTGGTGCAGCCGGGCATTGTGCTGTACGACCGCATGGTCATGGCCGCGGCGGCCACGGATGCGTGCCGGCTTGTTGCGACGAACACCGATGTTGCGGGAGATGCAGGCCAGGCTGTGGAGGCGTTTATCCGCCACCGCTTAGGTGCCGTGCCCCCTGTTGCCACCTTTCATGTGCACGAAGGCGGGTGCTCCTGGAACATCCAGGTGGAAGGCGACGAAACTTCTGAGCGCGTTCGGGTGCTTATTGAGAACAAGGTGCGTCCTTTGCCGTTGTTCGACGGTGGCGGTGCGCTTCTAGGCTTGCTTGACGGTGACGGGCTGCTGGCCGTTCGGGTTGAAGCACAGCGGCAGACGCAGCCCGAGTGGGTGCGCAACTCCGATGCCGGGTTGAACCCGAAAGTCTGGATTGGGGCGTGGTCACGATGATGCCGCGTTGGCGCATACGCGCTGTGGCGGCGCTGCGGGACGAAAGCGGCCTAACCACCATGGGGATGGTGCTTTCGCTGTTGCTTACGTTGGCTTTGGTGTTCTCATCTGCGCAGGTGTACCGGGTAGGCTCGGTGTCGTCGCGCGTGCAGTCGGTGGCGGATGCCGCGGCACTCGCGGCAGGAAACGTGGTTGCCGAGTTCATGATTGCCGTACGGCTTTGCGATGCGGTGGCGCTATCGCTGTCGCTTGGCAGCTTGACTGCAACGGGCCTGGGTGCTGTTGCATGTTGTGTTCCGGGCGCGCAGGCGGCCGGCGGCAAGCTTATCGAAGCAGGCCGGCAGCTGGGACAGCAACGGGATTCGTTTTCCCATAAGGCGTCGGAAGGCTTAACGCGCGTGCAGAAAGCGCTGCCGTTTTTGTCGGCTGCAGCTGCTGCGTCGGTGGCACATGCAAACGATTCGGACACATCAAGCTACGTTGCTATGGCGGTACTTGTTCCCGATAAGGCCGATGACATTGCCGTGGCCGGCGATGCAGCGGCGGCGGGCCAGGCACGAGATGCCGTTGCCGGGCAGGTAGACGACATCAAGCGTTTTGCTAACGAAGCCGAACAAGCGGCTCGTGAAGCTAACGAGGCGAAGCGTCGGGCGTTCGAGCATGATTGCGGCAACCGGCCCGGCTACTGCATGTGGGAGAGAGCCGACACGCTGGCGCATTTGAACTCGGTTTCCAATCCTACGTACAACAGCGTTGACACCTGGCGGTTTTCCGTGGCGCTGCGCCGCGCGCAAGCGTACTATCCCGCACGGCTTTCCGTTGAAGCCCCAGATCAGGCGGGTGTTGCAGCAAGTGCGCGTTCTGAGCTGCGAAAACGGTTCTACGCGTATGCGGCAGAGCAGCTCTCGCATGGGTATGTGGTTGAGGGGTCGCAGTTCCGCGCATATTTTCCGCGCCTGCCGGGCAATACCGAGGAGATGCGTCGCACCTCGCTGTACACCGAATCGGTGTACCCGTGCACGTTTCAAGACGACGGGCCGGTGCTGCATGCGTGGAGCGGATGCCCGCAAGCGGGCGGGTCGTTTGCAACGGCATCGATTGCGGCAATGGAGGCGGGAGGTTGGGAAACGTGCGCGGAGTGCGAGTTTACCGCGTCGAGCATGGGGAAGGTGGCAGCTGCGTCGACGTCTATCGATAACGGGTTTGAGTACCACTACAACAAGGTTGCGCAAGCGGCGCAGGACTACCAGGAGGCGCTAGAGCGCGCCGAGCCGGCAAAGCGCGAGGTTCAAACGCGGGTTTCGAGCATCATCGATGCGATAAAAGACGCCTGTGCACAGGTGGGGGCGTATCGCATCGAGGCGTGTCCGCCAGGGAGCAAAGGATTTGCGGTGCTGTGTGCCAATGTGGGTAAAGACGCGCCCGATGCGGGTTTCGAATCATCGTTTGTCCAGGCTACGGGGCAAATTGGATTACGCGTTGCAGTTTCGGCGGCAACGCTGGTGGCAGACCCTTCCGGCGAAGGCGGCAACGTCATCTCTTCGCTTACCGATGGGTTGGCGGCGTCGGGGTCGCCTGCAGGCGTGGTCGATGTTGCGGTTGATTGCTGGGCGGAGTTGTTGAGCGCATACACCAATGGGCAGGAAAGCCTTGTTGGCGCCATACGCAACGGGTTGAACAACCTGCCGCTTCTTGGGGCAAGCGGATTGGGCACATGGGCCGCTGACGCGCTGTCCGGTGCAATCGAGACGGTCGGCTTGCAGCCTGCAAACCTTGATGCGCTTCGGCCTGTCGTGGTGAACACGGCCCATGTGGCTGCAGCAGGTGAAGACAGTCCGTTTTGCGTGCGCTTACTGGAGCTGAAGCGCCAGGCGATTGCTCATCCGCTTATGTCGAATGGCGTGTTCTCGTCTGTTGCTGCAGCAGTTCAACGCGATGTGCTTGCAGATATTGACGCAACGGATTCCATTGAAATCGCGCGTGTGGACATTGGCGGCAGCGGTTGGACACAGCCTATAGAGTTGTCGCTTCCGCCGGCGGCGAAGGAATACGCAAAAGGCGCGGTGGAAAGCACAATCGATTGCATGACGGCGCTGTACGCAAGCGTGACAGGTGTGCGGCCATGGGACTGATGCGAAGGCGCAGTGCGCCCGAGCAGGGGCAAATGACCATCGAGTTTGTGGTTGCGCTGCCGGCAATGCTGGTTGTGGCTGTGATTGCGGTGAACGCATGCACGTTTTTCGGGCTGTGCGCCGCGTTTGACAACAGCTTTCGCGATGCGGTGCGCGTTTGCGCAACATCGCCTGCCTACGGACAAGACGTTGCGCAAAGCTGCACGCTTGTAGAGGAGCAGCTGGCAGATGTCGCCCATGCGCAAAATGTGGAAGTTGAGGTTACCGCTCGCGCTGTTTCGCAAGGTCACACAACGTTTTCCGGGCTGTTGCGCTTTCGACCCGCACTGTTCAGCTTCGCATTGAAGTCCGAAATATTCGGCGTGGCGCTTCCCGCCTTGACGCATACGGAAGAGATGACGGTGGATTGCTATAAACCAGGGGTGTTGCTATGAGCGTGGAAAAGTTGGTTGGAGAAGGCGGCCTTTCTGGGCCTAGACGGCAAGTAAAGCGGTTTTGGCTTGCGTGCGCACTAGTGGCTGCGCTTGCCGTGCTGCTTGTTTCGAACGGTGCCTATGAGGCTGTTGCGGGGCAGGGCCCTTCGTCTGCCGATGCGCGAAGCGCTGCCGCTTTAGCGGGCGTCGATGTGGTGCTCGACGGCGTTTCCGATGATCCGTTTGCGCTGGCAAGTGAATTACCGTCGCAGTTTGAAACGGAACTGTTTTCGCTATCGGGCATGGACGATGCGCGGTGCAGCCCCGATCTGCGCCTGCTGGGTTATTCGCAACCTGGTAGCGCAGAGGACGCGCTGCGTGCGCTTACCGAAAAACTTGAGGGTAAAGGTTGGGAAGTCATCCCCTCTGAGCAGGCACTATGCCGTTCGTTTTCGAAAGCCGACGGAACGTATCGCTGGGCATTTGCCTCTGCGGCGCAGGTGGGCGACAGCGTAAGCGTTGTGGTGCAGTGGTCGGGCGTGCAAGGTGGTGGCCGATGAGTGATGCCGTTCAAGCGCTGAGGGTGGCCGGTACGTTTTCGGCTCGCGTAAAGGGCCTGTTGCGGTCAAAACCCGCAGGTGGGGTGCTCATGCTTGCTCCGTGCAACGACGTGCACACCGTTGGAATGAGCGATTTGCTCGACATCGCATTTGTGGGAGCAGATGGGTGTGTGTTGGAGTCGTATCGAGCGGTGGCGCCGCTTCGGCACATTCGGTGCCGAAAAGCCGTTGTGGTGCTTGAACGCTTCTCAACGTGCGAAGTGCCGTGGTTTTCGGTGGGGGAATACGTGGGAATAACTAGGAAGGAAGGCGATTTGTCGTGAAGGTGTGTCCGGTATGTAAGGCTCGCTCGTTTGACGATGCGCAGGTGTGCTATGGATGCCTGCATAAGTTTACCCAGCAGGAAATGAACGTGTATCAGGAGTCTCGCCCGGCAGTGCAAACGTCATCGGGCGGTAGCGATTCTTTTACGGTGGGTGACGCGGCCCCTCAACCGTGCACCTGCGTTCCTACAGCGCAACCGCAGGAGCAAGAAGCAACGCGTGCTTGTGGCGAGGTGTACGTTGAACGCAGCGTGAGCGTTCCCGTCCGCGATGCCGACATTGTGGTGCGCATCGAGCTTGTCGAGCGCTCAAGGCAGCAGGATGCAAGCGAAAGCGCGGGTGCCGCCATGCCGTCGGAATGCAACGTGCTGCGCCGAGGTAGACCGTCGCGCGTGGTGGATATTGCCCGCCCGGCCGAGGCGGGGCGAGGCGCTTTGGCCGGGCAGGTGGGCATGCGCGCACAGCAAGAAGGACGGGCTCGACATGCAGCTGTTTCGCCTGTTCAATCGCGCGTAGAGGCGGAGATAGCATGACGTCGCATTTTGTAGTGCTCTTGCTGGCATTTGCGTCAAGCGGTGCGTTGGTGGGGGCACTGGCGGTGCCGGTGCTGGCGGACATCTCGCTTAAACGGGCGTATGCCAGGTCGCTTGCCTGGTGGTACGAATCGCTGCAAAAGTTCCGCTCCTTTCGTTGCGCCCACCCGGACGCCTACCCAACGCCGCGAGCATCGGGAAGCGAGGGTGCGTTGGGAGTGTGGTTCGAAGATGCCAAATCCCAGGCAACGCGAAAGGTCCTTACACACGAACGAGCCGATGCCCTTCGCAGCGTTGGCGTTGTCATTGGTGCCGATGCATCAACGCGAAGCGAACAGGAGCAGGCGCAACGATGCACATTCCGCGCCCGAGTATGGCAGCGGGCGGTTCTGGCTGTTGGATGCGCGGCATGGTTCGTGTCCCCTTTGTTCGCGGGGATGCCGCTGCACCTTGCGGTTGTGCTCGCGTTTTGCGGCGTTGCCATGGCGGTAAGCGTTGTGTGCGATTTGCGCGCGCGAATGATTCCCCTGGAGTGCTGCGCAGCTCTGCTTGCGGCCGGTGCGACGTTCCAGTTCCTTGTTGCCGGTTTTTCGGGCTTGCTTATGGGCTGTGCGGTAGCCGCTGCGGTTTTTGCGGTGTGCTGGGTTGCCAATAGCGTTTCCCGGGCCGTTGGCGGGTCGGTGGGGCAAGGCGATGTTCGCTGCATGGCCGCGCTATCGGTGTTGTGCGGGCCTGCATCGCTTGTTGGCGCTGCAGCGTGCTACATAGCCGCTGCGCTTTTCTCGGCGGCGGGTCTTGTAACGCATCGGCTTGATCGCAAAAGTGGCATTCCCATGGCTCCATTTTTGGCGCTGTGGCTGGTGTTCGGAACGGTTGTCGTGCGTTAGCCGCACGGCTTGAAAGGAGGTGGTGCGGTTGCTTGTATAGCGCCTTGAACAGGTGAAAAGGGATTGGAAAAGCGAAAGGAATATCATGAATACCATTAAGGATGTTTGCAACAAGGTTCGTGCGATGGCGTACTGCGGCGAAGAAGATGGCGGTTCGGAAATTGTGCAGGTGGTTATTGTGCTTGGCTTTGCGGTTGGCTTGGGCACGGCGCTTATGGCGCTGCAAAACCAGATCAACACCTCTATCAACGGAGCTAGCACGTCTATTGCCAACATGTTTAAAAGCGTGACCAGCGGCGCGGCAAAGGGCTAAAAGCGTGTTGGTGCAGGGGATGCACGTAGTCGCGCACAGAAAGGGGGAGCAGGGCAGCAGCGTTGTCAGCTTTGTCATGGTGCTGCCTCTCCTGGCCGTTCTAACAGGCGCGATAGTCGATCTTGGGCGAATTGCCCTTGCAGGCATCGAGCTTGACTGCGCTACGCAAGCGGTATCTCGCTGGGCGTCAAACGAGGTGTCGCAAGGCTCTGCCCGAGTTTTTAGCGATGCTTCTGCATCAGGGGTTTTACGCGAATCCTCATCAGCGCTGCGCTTGCCAGATTTCGATTGCAAAGCTTCGGTCTATTGCTCCGACGTTGAGAGGACCTCATACGAACGGAAAAGCTATAACGAAAAATCCGGTTCCTTTCAGCAGCAAAGTGACGCTATCGCGTGTGTTGAAGTGTCGGTTTGCTCGACGCTGACCGGTCGGTGCATTACCCCTATCGGCAATGCGCTGGTTGGCCTTTCGGGCTCGGATGCGGGCCGGTTTACGTTGTCTTCCCAGGCTAGCCGCGTTGTGCGCATCAACGAGAAGGGCGGCGAACATGCAGCGGGGTAAATCGGATTTCGGCAGCGAGGTCGTCCAATTTACCCTCGTTGTGCCGCTGCTGCTTGCCGTTATGTTCGCAGCGGTGTACGCAGCGTGTTATGTCGTGTCGGCACTCGTGCTGGATTCGGAATTGTCTCAAGCGTGCTCGCGCTTTGACACGGTGGGGTTGGTGGCGGCAAAGGACAAGCCTGGTTTTATTGCCGAGGAAATTATCGACGAGTCGTCACAGCTTTCCTCTAGCAACATACAGGTAAGCAACGTTGACGTAAGCGTTCAAAAGCGAAGTTTGACGTCTGGACAAGACGCGCTAGAGCAGCATGTTCGGGCAACAACAATAGCGTTTGACGTGGCCTATCGCCTTCCCGTAAGCATGGGAATCCCGGGGTTGTCGAATGCGGAGCTGGCAAAACACGTTGTTTGCGAAGTGGAAAACGAGCGCGTGATGGAGGTGAGCATGACATGAGACCGCTGCGGCGTGGCGGCTTTAACGAAGCGGGGAATATAGCTCCCCTTTCAGTTGTCGTGTGCCTTGTTCTTGTGTGCGCGCTTGGTTTTGTCTCGAATTTCGGCATGGCCTATGCGTTGAAGTCGAAGCAGGAGCAAGCGCTTGATGCGGCGCGGTCTGCTTGCATGGATTCTGCAGGGGCCGTTCCGGCGAAATACGCAGATGACCCTGGGCTTTCCCTTGCAAGCACCATTGCACGCGCCGTGCGCGAGCAAGGGATTGCAGTCCCTCTTTCCGTATGGTTTTACGAAGCGCCCGAGCAATCGGTTTCGGCAAGCGAGCGGTTATGGATTGTGGGCGTGCAGGTTGAGCAGAACGTGGAGCTCCCATTTGCGGCGGGGTCTGCCGTTGACCATCTTACGGTGGCATCGAGCCGGGTGATCGTGGCAAAACCTTACGCCTCTGAGGTTGTGTGGCGTCCGCAGCAAAGGGTATGTGGTGTGTATCGCTTTGCCGAGGACGCAGCATATGGATCGCCTTCGTTCTCCCGCATTACGATGATTGAGGCCTTTCCCGACGAAATGGTGCAGGCTGCGCGCAGCGCGAATCGCAATGAGACAGAGCAGTGGTAGGAAAAGGAAAGAAAGGGGATGTTCGTGGTTGGAAGATCGGGGTCTCGCGTTCCTCGCCAGGTGACGCTGCGCCGTTCGCGTGGCGTGCCCCGCTCTGCGGAAGTGGGGGCCGTTCGTGGAAACGATTTCCCTAAAACGGCAGATGCAGGGCCGTCTTCGGACGATGCGATGGTTCGTCGCAGCAAGCAGATGTCTGCGGTAGTGGCAGCGGCGGTTGCGGTGTCTTGCGTGTCGGTGGGTTTTGCGCTTTGGCAGTCGGCGGCGTCTCAATCGGCGGTTGACCAGGCAACAAGGCAGTCGGAACCTGTTTGGGTCACCACGCGGGACGTGAAGGCCGGAGAGCTTATGGGTGCCGATGCCCTTGAGGCACGCAGCGTTCCTGCGGCGTATCGCTCATCGGCGGCTTTGTCTGCTCAGGGGTCTGATGCGCATGACGTCTCGGGAGCCCGGGCGCTTGTCGACTTACCGGCTGGCTCGCAGCTGTGTGCCGATTTCGTGGCAGGCGCGGGGTCGGACGGAAGGCTTGCGGCGCAGGTTGGCGCGGGCATGGAGGCGGTGTCTTTGTCCGTTGACGACGAAACCGGCGTGGCGGGCCAGGTAAAGCCATACGACGCGGTCCGGATAGTCTCAACGGA
>DJEE01000094.1 GCA_002431805.1 Eggerthellaceae bacterium UBA5906 | reverse complement strand
GTGGATGCGCATTTGGATGCCGCACTGGCTAACCCCGTGGTGGCCGATTCTTACGACGATTGGAAGCTGGCCATGTGGGACGGCGAGGCCGGCGTGGCGCCGCAAGGCGCGGCGACGTGGGTGTGGTTTGCGAACGTCGATCACCTGTACTTCGTGGTGGACGGGCTGAAGGTGGCCGAGCAAAAGCCGCATCCGCATGGGCATGGGTGGTCGCTGGTGAACAACGTCGATCAGTGGAGCTGGTAGGTTCAAATGAGTCAAAGTCTTCGGAAGGTTTTGACTCACTAACTTTTGGTGATAATTAATTGAATGACTAGGTATTTCGCGAGACATATCGTACGGTTCCTGCTGCTGATGGCTGCGGTGGGGTTGGTGGTGTTTGCGCTGGTGAGCGCGTCGCCGATCGACCCCGTGCAGGCCAACGTGGGGCAGGCTGCGTACGTGAACATGTCGGACGCCAAGCGTGCGCAGCTTGCGGGCTATTGGGGCGCTGACGTGCCGTTTTGGCAGCGGTTTGCGAACTGGGTCGGTGCGCTTTTGCAAGGCGACATGGGAACGTCGCTGCGGTTTAACGCGCCGGTTTCCGAAGTGATTGCGCATCGCGCGGCAAACTCGCTGGCGCTTATGGGCATTGCGTGGGCCATCAGCGGCGTGCTGGGTTTTGCGCTGGGCGTTGCGGCTGGCGCACGGCGCGGCGGCGTGCTTGACCGCGTGGTGAAGGGGTATTGCTTTTTGTTGGCCTCGACGCCCACGTTTTGGTTGGGGCTTATCATTCTGATGATTTTCGCCGTGCAGCTGGGGTGGTTCCCTATCGGGTTTTCCGTGCCCATTGGCGTGTCGGCGGCCGACGTGACGCTGGCAGATGCCGCGCATCACTTGGTGCTGCCCGCGCTGACGCTTTCGGTGACGGGTGTGGCGAACATTGCGCTGCACACGCGCGAAAAAGTGGTTGACGTGCTGGAAAGCGACTACGTGCGCTTTGCCCGCGCACGCGGCGAAAGCGAGCTGAGCGTGGTTTTGCATCACGGGCTGCGCAACGTGGCGTTGCCGGCCGTTACGCTGCAGTGCGCGTCCATTTCCGAGATTTTCGGCGGATCGGTGCTGGTTGAGCAGGTGTTTTCGTACCCGGGGCTGGGGCAGGCGGCTGTGACGGCCGGCCTGGGCGGCGACGTGGCGTTGCTGGCCGGCATCGCATTGGTGAGCGCGGCGCTGGTGTTTGGCGGCAACTTGCTGGCGAACGTGCTGTACGGCATGCTGGACCCTCGCATGCGCGAGCGCAAGGGGGCGGCGTGATGGTAGCAAATCCAGGTTGCACCGTCGTGGGCTCGGGGTGGTCCAGTCGCTCAGACAGTCCTGCTTTGGCAAAAGCCCCACTGGGGCTTTTGCGTCGTGCGGAACTCGCTTTGTGGACCACCCCGAGTCCACGACTACCTTTTGGATTTGTAAAACGCGCTCGTCCTTGCGTTCGGGCTGCTCGGTTGTGGGAAGTTGGGGTTGCAGATGGTAGCTGAAGTGCGAGACGTTCTGCATGCCCCGGTTCGGCGGCGGGGCGGTAGCCGGGTTGCGGCTTTGGTGGCTTGCGTTGGTGCGGCGTTTGCGCTGGTGGCGGTTGTGGTTGCTGGCATTTCGCTGTATTCGCAGGCTACGGTTACGGACTTTTCGGCCAAGAGCCTGGCGCCCTCGCTTGCGCACCCGTTCGGCACCGATTGGATGGGGCGCGATATGTTGTCGCGCACGTTGGCGGGCCTTTCCACCAGCGTGTTAGTTGGTTTGCTGGCGGCCGGGGTGTCGTCGGTGATCGCGCTGGTTTTGGGGACGGCGGCCGCGTTGGGCGGCAAGCGCGTGGACGCGGTTATCAGCTGGCTTATCGATTTGATGATGGGCGTGCCGCACATTGTGCTGCTGGTGCTGATTTCGTATGCGCTGGGCAAGGGCTTTTGGGGCGTGACCATCGGCGTGGCTGTGACGCATTGGGCAAGCCTTGCGCGCGTGGTGCGTGCCGAGGTGCTGCAATGCCGGCAGTCGGCGTTTGTGGCTGCGGCGCGCAAGCTGGGGCAAAGCCCGGTGCGCATTGCGCTGCATCATATGGTTCCGTATGTGTTTCCCCAGTTCATTGTGGGGCTGATTCTGCTGTTCCCTCATGCCATTTTGCATGAGGCGGCCATCACGTTTTTGGGATTCGGCCTGCCGCCGGAGCAGCCGGCCATTGGCGTGATTCTAAGCGAATCGATGAGCTACCTGTCAACGGGCGCGTGGTGGCTGGCGGTGTTTCCCGGCGTGGCGCTTATGTGCACCGTGGGGCTGTTCGATGTGGCGGGGCAGAACCTGCGCAAGCTGATTGACCCGCACACGGCGCAAAGGTAGGTGGCGAAGATGGACATTCACGAGCAAACGGCGCACGAGGATGCGCAGGTGCATCACCATCATTCGCATTCGGCGCACTCGCATCATGCGGGCGGGCACCATTTGCTGCAGGTGGAGGACTTGTGCGTGAGTTTTCGCATGTACGATGAGTCCGCGCCGTACTTTCGCGCTGGTCAGCGCGATGTGCAGGTGTTGCACGATTTGAGCATTGCCGTGCATGCGGGTGAGATTGTGGCCGTGGTGGGCGCCTCGGGATCGGGCAAAACGCTGCTGGCCGATGCGATTTTCGGCCTGTTCGAGCCGAATTCCACGGTAACGGGCCGCATTTGGTTCGACGGGCAGCGCATGGATGCGGCGGGCTTGCGCGCGCTGCGCGGGCACGGGCTGTCGCTGGTGCCGCAAAGCGTGAGCCACTTGGACCCGATGATGCGCGTAGGCCGGCAGGTTGAAGGGTTTGCGAACGGACTGTCGAAGGCGCAGCGGCAGGCGCGGCGCAAGGCGCTGTTCGAACGTTACGGGCTGGCACCTGAGGTTGCGCGGTGTTATCCGCACGAGCTGTCGGGCGGTATGGCTCGCCGCGCGCTGTTGTGCTGCGCGCTTATGGATGATCCGCGCGTGATTGTGGCGGACGAGCCCACGCCGGGGCTTGACCTTGACCTGGCCGTTCGCGCGCTTGACGATTTTCGCGCGTTTGCGGACGAAGGTAACGGCGTGCTGCTGATCACGCACGACATTGAGCTGGCGCTGCGCGTGGCCGACCGCGTTGCTGTGTTCAAGGACGGCACCGTGGTGGAGGAAACGGCGGTGGAGAACTTCGCCAGCCCCACCTTGCTGCGTCACGAGTTCACGCGCCAGCTGTGGCACGCGCTGCCCGAGCACGATTTTGCAGCCCAGCCGAGTGGGGAAGGGGCAGAAGGGCATGTGTGAACAGGGAACGGAAGGGTGTTCGTCCGAAGGGTTACCGCGAACAGGGGAACGGAGGAGGTGTTCACGATTGCCCTTTCATTTCCCAAAACGTTTTCGTGAACACCTCCTCCGTCCCCCTGTTCACGCAAGTGTTAACGGATTTGCAATCAGCCGCGTAAGGAAGGATAGCCTGATGCTTGAGGCCAAGGACATAACGTTTGGGTATGCCGGGGCAGCGCCGCTGTATCGCGGGTTCAGCTTGCAGGTGGCGCCGGGCGAGCGGGTGGCGCTGTGCGCACCGTCGGGGTTCGGCAAAACCACGCTGTGCCGCATTATGGCGGGCTATGAGCGGCCGCAGGCGGGCCAGGTACTGGTTGACGGTCAGCCGCTGCCGCGGCGCGGCGTGTGCCCCGTGCAGCTGATTCAGCAACACCCCGAGCGAGCGGTTGACCCGCGCTTGCGCATGCGCAAAACGCTGGCGGAAGCGGGTGAAGTGCCGCAACAACTGCTTGATGACCTGGGGATTCGCAGCGAATGGCTTACGCGTTTCCCGCACGAGCTTTCCGGTGGCGAACTGCAGCGTTTCTGCATAGCGCGCGCCTTGGCAACGCATCCGCGCTACCTTATTTGCGACGAGGTGTCCACCATGTTGGACGCGGTAACGCAGGCGCACATCTGGCGCGTGCTGCTGGCATATGCGCAACGCGAAGGCGCTGGCATGCTGCTGGTGTCGCACGTGCCCGCGCTCACCGCCCGCGTAGCCACACGCGAAGTGGACCTCACGAAAGCGGTTGTGCGGTAGGTGAAAGGACTCGTGCGGGCTAAGCCTACCGCCACCAATCTGCTATCGTGTGGACGTTGCCGCTCTTGATTTGGGGCGTTGGCTGCGCACCTACCTTCCTGTTAGCTTGTATTTCCTGTTGCGGCTGGTTGTGGGCGCGGTTGCTTGCGCGATGCCTTCGTCAACAAGTTTGTTCACGCGCGATCTTACTTGGTTGATGGACAGGCTACTTTTGCTTGCAAGTTCTTTTGCAGAAAGGGTGCCATATTGTTCAAGTAGCGCGACTATAACCTCCTTGCTAGGGTTCTCGTGCTTCTGATGCATGCTGGGCGTTTGGGGCTTGTTCGGTCTGAACAGGATAGTCTTGAAGTGATCGAACGCGGGATGGAAAACAGGGGGGTTCAAGCCTTTCGCGGCGCATTCCTTGACGATGAGAAGCATGCCGGAGCCGTTTCCCTCGGCGGGTGACCCCGCTTCGCTTGGCAAGGGAACAATCGACATGAGTCGCATAAGCGTTGCGTTTCTGCAGCACGAGCGGCCGTCAAGGATGTCGGCACGCGATTTGCCCCACAATCCGCCGGGATTAACGATTTCGACGCGGTCGTCAAAGATGTCAACGGAAACGGCTTCGCCGTCAAACCTTTGGTCATACTCGCGGTGAATGAGCGCGTTGGCGATAGCTTCGCGCAAGACAACTGCGGGAATCTCGAGCTCATCTACTCGGCTGAGGCCCTCAATGAAAGAAGAACGCTTGAGGTTTTTTGAGATGGCGGCAACCGCGGACTCTATCATCTCTCCGAGCGTTCCCTCGCACAGCGTTCTGTCAATAAAACGCGGGCCATTAACCGGCGCCTTTTCCACTCCTGCGTGAACAGCAACATCGACAATCAATTTAGGGAAAAACTGCTGGGGGTATACTCCTGCGGTCAGCATTCCCGCTTTTGTGACGCGGGAATTAGCGTCAAGAAAATTGAGGCGGCGCATTTTCTCATCGTCCGTGTCGGCGTTTTTTAATGCGCGGGGAGTAATTTGTGCCGCCTTCGCAAAGGATTGGGCCAGGATGTTTTTGTCAAGATCGGTTTCTTGTGCGTCCGGGACCGCACGTCTGTCGGCATCGCGCAGCGTACTGGCGTTTTGAAGCGAAAATATTTCGTTGGGGGTAAGAGGGATGTCCTTGTCGTCGATCCTTTTGTAACTGCCGCCCTGGACGCCCCGCTCCGTGATGAAGCAGGGCTTGAACGAACAATCGAGTTCATCAATTACGATTCGGAGAATCGGTTTATCTTCGAATTCGTCGGCTCGAAGGTGGTAGGAAGGCGGATTTGTCAGCCTTGACTTGACGCTGCCATCGCCCATACCAGATATGAATTGATCTCTAACGCGGTCTATTTGAAAATTGCTAACGGGCGTGAATCCGTTTGCCTCGCTTAGGCCGAGGATCAGCTCGCCTCCTTCCGTGTTCGCGAATGCGCTGACGCTTTCCCAGATGCTTTTCGATAGGTTATTCGAGCACTCTTTTGCTTCGAAAGCCGAGTCGTCTTTTCCTTGTTTGCGTAGTTTTGCGATAACCGCATTAATGTCACTCATCACTCACTCATCACTCACTCATCACTCAGCGAACATGATAGACAACTGACAGATAGTATAAGTGATGAGTGAGTGATGGGCAAAAGAGTAGAACGTGCGTATTCGCATGGATCGTAGAGAATCACAAAAGCTTCAAACGTAGCGTTTCCCCAGGTCAATAGCGTAATTCTAAGTGGCAAAAATGTACACTTTTTTGC
>DJEE01000091.1 GCA_002431805.1 Eggerthellaceae bacterium UBA5906 | reverse complement strand
CCGAGCTGGTAGAACAGCACGCGGAACATCACGGATGCCGCCACTGCCGCAACCACGGCAACGATCGCGAACGTCTTGGTAGCGTCGGCGTCCTTGTCGCGACTTGCCACGGCCACTGCCACGGCAACCACCGCGAGCACCAGGCTACCCCAGAACATGGCCGCGCCGTCGCCGGTGGTCATAACCGCCAGCAGGCTGTCCACATGCACCGGGTGCGTGGTCATGCGGGTGGGGTCGGCATAGTGACCGTATTGGGCCACGCCCGCCATAGCAACCGTTGCAGCATAGATGAGCTGCGAGGCGACCTGCACGATGCCGCCGATAAACGTCAGCTTCACGCCAGCGGCTTCAGCCTCGCCATCGCCTTTGACGGCGGCGACCATCCACATGATGGCCGGGCCCATCAAGCACGCGCTGCCAAGGTAGAACAGCATGAACGCCGGGCCCCATGCCGGACGGGCCGGCATGTAGTAGGAATGGCCGGTGAAGCCAACCATCACCAGCGCAACCACGATGGTCGCCCAGGCAAGGCCCTTCGGGATATCCTTCACGCCCTTGCGCAGAATCACGATCCAGGCAATCGCCACGCAGGCCAGCAGGATGCACCCGATGAACTCCTGCGTGATGCCGGAGGTGATATGACCGAACCCGTTGAAGATGCGCTCCCAGTGCTGCAGGTGCGTGAACACGGCCAGGCCGCCCACAACCAGCGAGGCACACGCGATGATAAGGCCGGTCGTCTGCAGCTGGCGTCCTTTGCCCTTCAGGGCCAGGATGCCCATAGTGCCGAACACGCCACAGGTCAGGCAAACGAACAAGGTGAACAGGACCAAAGGCCATTGGATCCCTATCATTATTCATCACCGCCTTCCCATTTATGGCCACGTAAGATGAAGCTGAACGACGGCTTGTTGCCCACGTCGGGCAGGTGGTAGATGTCGTTTTCGGTGAACGGCTCCAGGAAGTCCACCATCTTGCGCTGATGCCCTTGCGGGTCGTACGTGCCCACGTAGGAGTCAAGCCCCTTGTCGGTGTCGCCGATCCAGCGCGCGCAACCGCCGCACTGGCTGACGCACTGCGGCAGCTCACCTTGCTCGAGCTTCTGCTCGCACAGCGTGCACTTCTCGACCACGCGCTCTTCCTCGTTGAGGTAGCGAACGCCATACGGGCAGGCCATCACGCAGAACTGGCAGCCGATGCACTTCGACTTGTCGATCTGGATGGACCCGTCGGCAGCCACATGGCTGGCCTCGGTGGGGCACACCTTCACGCACTCGGGGTTCTCGCAATGCTGACAACCCACGGTCATGAAGTACGTGTAAACGTCCGGGTACTGCCCCGAACCGCCCGGGATGGGGTTGGGTCCGACGCGCACTACCTTGTTCCAGTAGTTGCCGATGGGCACGCCGTTGACGGCTTTGCACGCAACGCTGCAGGCCAAACAGCCGACGCAGCGGTTCAAGTCGGTCATGATCGCTTTCGTCATGGCTTACTCCCTCCCTTCATACGTAGGCAGCCATTCCTTCAGACGCGGATCGTCGGAGGTGTGGATGATGGGCGTGCCGTTGCTGTCGCAGGGCACGGGGTTTCCGAACGGCGAGTTCTCCGGCGTGGCCTTGTAGATCTTCACCAGGTAGCCGCGCAGGTTGGAAGAACCGGAATGCGGGTCTTGCGCATGGTGATCGATCAGCTGGTTGACGGCCGAAAGCTGGAAGCCGTGGCCGGCGTCCTGCACCTCGGGGTACCACCACGTGTGCTCCAGGTTCACCACGTCCTTGTCGACGCCGTAGTACAGGTCGGCAACCTCGCGGATCTTGCCCCACTCGGTTTCGATCCAGACCCAGTCGCCCTGCTCGATGCCGTACTCCGCAGCCGTCTCCGGGTTGATCTCGATACGCGGCACAGGCCACAGCTCGCGGCACCACGGCAGCTGACGATGCTCGGAGTGGAAGTACACCGGGATACGGCGGCCGGTGGTGGCGGTTAGCGGGTACTCCTTGGCGCGATCGGGCTCGGCCCGGCGATCATGCGGCGCGGGATCCCAGGAGGGCAGCCACCATTTGCGGGTTTCGGGGTGATGGGTTTCCATGACCGTCGACCAGATTTCCTGCTTCATGGTAGGCGTGAACCAACCGGGCTTCCAGTCGCCGATGCCGTTGCCCGCCGTGTAATCCAGGCGCGCCCACACGCGGTCGCGTGCGCGCATAGCGCCGGTCTGGTAGCGGCGGTACGTGCCCCAGTTGCGCGGTTCGATGTCCTTGGCCTGCCACCAGCCGTGCTTCTGGAATGCGGCAACGTACTCGTCCCACGACTTGTACTTCGGCGTGACCTGGTCCATCGGAACGCCGTGGCGCTCGTAGGTCACCTTGCCGCCCTCCACATGCCACGTGGTGTAGGTCAGCTCGTCGTCGGTCAGAAGCTTGATGGAGTCGGTGAGCTGCCAGTTGATGTCGGGCCACTCGTTGCCGGGCTCGTTGGTCCACTTCCAGTTCATGCGGCGCGCTAGGTCCATGACGATCTCGGGGTCGTACTTGGCCTCTGCGGGCGGCTGCACGCACTTGACGGTAGCGCCCATGGCGCCGGCCGAACCCTGGGAAGCGCGCGGGCTGTTAAGCTCGATCCAATGCGCAACGGGCAGGATGATGTCGGCGGCGTCGGTAGACGGCGTGTGCCACAAATTCAAGTCAACGTAGAAGTCCAGGTTGCACAGCGCTTCCCACGCACGCGTGGTGTTGGCGAATGCCATGAAGTTGCCGGACTCATTCCACAGCGCGCGCACCGGGTAGGGGTCGGAGGTGATCATGGCGTCGTAGATGGACGGGCCGTCGCACCAGTACTGCCACCAGGAAAGCAGCGGGAACTTCGTGTCGCCGATCTGCTTCTGGTTGACCTCGGCCGGCGGGGTGGAAGCGCCCGGGGCCCAAGCAGAGAAGCCCTGCAGGTCGCCGTCGATGGGCACGATGGTCGGGCCGCGGTTGCCGCCCGGGGTGTCCATGTTGCCGGTGATGCCCACCAGCGCGTCGAGCGCGCGGGAGTTCTGGATGGCGTTGCAGCCGTGCTCGGTAGCCAGCATGTACTGCAGGCCTCCGTTGCCGTAACCGGTGGACGGGTCGATGCGCGTGGCGTAGGTGGTAGCGGCCTTTTCGATCTCGGCGGCGGGAATCTTCGTGATTTCCTCGGCCGTCTGCAGGTCGTACTCGGCAGCGCGAGCCTTGTAATACTCCCACACCGGCTTGACCTTCACGGTCTTGCCGTCTTTGAGCGTGATTTCGAACTCGCCCTCAAGCGCCGGGTCGATAGCGGGGTCGAACGGCTGCAAATCGGGCACCCAGCCCTGGGTTTGCCCAGGCAGCAGGTTGTCCTGCGCGGCCTCGCGACCTTCGCGAGCCTTTTCCGAGTCGTAGTTCTCGCCTTCCCAGAAGCCGCCTGTTTCATCGATGCGACCTTCCTGGTCAGCGTTGAACCAGGTGAACGCGCCATATTCGTGCTCGACACCCTGAGCCTTGAGCTGCTGCCAGTTATTGTCGTATACCAGGAACTTGTACGGGCTGCCACCTTCCTTGATGTCGGATTCCTTCAGCAGGATGGTCTTCACTTCCCAGTAGCTGCCGTCGGTGCGCACCGTGGGGAAACCGGACGGCTCGATGTCCTCGCACACCAAGAACGGAGCGTTGGTCCACTTCTTCACGTACAGCTCGTCATAAAGCTTCTTCTGGATGATGACGTTGGTCCAAGCCAGCGCCAGCGCACCGTCGGTTTGCGGCCACAGGTGCTGCCAGATGTCGGCTTCCTTGCCCATGTTGGCCTGACGCGGGTCGACCGAGATGTGCACGTCGGCACGGCTTGCCACGTCGACGGTGGTACGACAGGAGTCATCGTAGTTGGAAAGCTCCGACGCGCCGCCCCATTGCACGTACACGCGCGGGCGGGTGATGGTCTCCATCCACGACATGGCGAACTGCGAAACCATGGTGGTGGCGAAGTGACGCGGGCCCTTGCAGATCTGCCATGCCTCGATGTTGTTCGGCGTTTCCAGCATGTTCTTCAGGATCGACTCGGAATGCATGCACCAGATACGCGACGTGCCTACCTGGCAGGCGATGGACTCTCCGCCGTACTTCGCCTTGATCTCGGTGAAGTTCTTGACGATGGTGTCCATGGCCTCGTCCCAGGAGATGCGCACCCAACCGGGCTCCTCGCCCTTGGGGTTGGTGCGTTTCATGGGGTAGTGCAGACGGTCGGGGTGATACGCCGCCTGGATGGACGACTGCGACTTCGTGCAGCAGTTGCCCATGGACTGGAACGCGCCCTCGTCGCCCTCAACGCGGATGGCGCGGCCGTTCTGGACGATCACCTTGACGCCGCACTCCATTTTGCCGCAGCCACGGCAGCAGGTTTTCACGGTCACGGTGTCTTGACCGGAAACCTTGGGGTACGTCTCTTCGGCCAGGGCGGTTTTCATGGCGCCGCCGAACGCTGCGATGGCAGCGCCGGTAATGGCGGCGGTCTTCACGAATGAACGCCTTGACATAGTCAAAGATGTATCCATGTTCCTCCTCCTTGCTTTTCTACTCGTCTTACCTTTGCAGTGCTTGCGTTGGCGGGAAGTGGGGGGCGTGCCGCAGAGCCGCCCGGGAAGCCGGCTGCCCTTGGAGGGGTGAGCGCGGCTGGCGAACCGAGCAGCGAGCGGCGGGCAGAGAATCCCGCGTTTCGCATGGCTAGAACATACGCAGAAGGAGAGGGCCAGCCATCCCTCATTGCTGCTGATATAGCGTTGCCGTGCATCATAAATAGTTATGATTTGTCCATCAGAGATATCAGTGATAGCCGTTGAACTGGGTAAATATAATATTCGCGCTTAACTATATTCCGAATTGCAAATAGGCGTAACAATGGATGCGAAAACGGTTAAGGGTATAATCGAGAAGCGAAAACATAAGGGGAAAGCGGCATTGCAAGGGGGCTTTGCGCGCGCGTTGCCGCTGCGAAGGGGGATAAACATGAGCTTCTCGACCACCACGTGGGGGATCGTTCTGAAAAAGCAGCTTTCATGGGCACGCGTGTGCGGCATGGGGCTGTTCATTGCATGGACGTTCGTGACGTTTTACAGCATCGTTCCCTATTCGCATGCCGCAAACGTGCGTGCCACGTTGTATGCCAGCCAATTGTTCTCGCTGATAGCCATGACGTGCACCATGCTGTTCGTGGCGCTTGTCGTGCGTCGCGGAGACGCGCTTGCTTCCAACAAAATGGTCGTGTTCGGCGCCGCAACGGCCTTGACGGCGGGGACGGTGCTCACGTTGCTGGCCGACAGCAGCACGGTTGACGGCACGTTGCTGCTCGGTTTCGGCAGCGTGCTCACCGGCAGCGGGTCGGCTGTCGTTTTGCTGTGCTGGGGCGAGGTGGTTTCGTGGCAAGGCGAGCGTTTAGCCCTCGTTGAGCTGGCGTTTTCCTTCTCGGTAGCATTTGTGCTGGCATTTCTTATCGTGCTGGCACCCGTGCTAGTGTCCAATGCGGCCACCGTGGGCGCATGCGTCGGCACGGCAGCGTTGCTCTACCGATTCGGCGTTTGCGGCGATGCTTCGGCGTTTCAGGCCGACGAGCGTGCGGGCGCAGGGCGTGCGAGCTTGTCCCGCTCCACGTTGGCCCTGTTCGCGAAAGCCTTATGCGGCGTTGCCCTTGTGGGTCTGGTCAGCGGGTTTTTCGACGTGCTTTCCGGCTATGACACGTTCCCCGTACAGGACGTGTACGGGCTATGGCTGTACCTAGCGGGCCTGTTGGTGTCGCTTGCGTTAGCGGCCATTGCCGTGCTGCTGCATCATGACGGCGCGTTTTTCGGTTATCGGGTCTGCATGCTGCTCATATGCCTGGGGTGTTTGCTCACGCCTTTCTTGTCGCAAAGCTCGAACGTGGGCGCACTGATCTTCGGTGGCTATCATGGCTACCAGGTCGTGCTGTGCTCCATCTGCATCGGCGTTGCGACCAGTTTTCGGGTGGGCACGGTGCGTGCCACCGGCATCGCCTACGTCGCCTTGTACGGCGGCGAGCTCGTCGGCACGCTTTTGGCCCACGGCTTAGGACGCATGGGAGACACATCGGTTGACCTTGCGCTTTTGAC
>DJEE01000106.1 GCA_002431805.1 Eggerthellaceae bacterium UBA5906 | reverse complement strand
CTTCTTCTCCTTCAGCTCGGCCTCGGTAGCAGCGCCAACCTTCAGCACGGCAACGCCGCCGGACAGCTTGGCCAGACGCTCCTGCAGCTTCTCGCGATCGAAGTCGGAGTCAACACGCTCAAGCTCGTTCTTGATCTGGTTGATGCGGTCCTCGATTGCGGACTTGTCGCCAGCGCCGTCAACGATAAGCGAAGTGTCCTTGGTGACCTTGACGGTCTTAGCGGTGCCCAGCATCTCAATCTTGGCGTCGGCCAGCGTCATGCCGAAGTCCTTGTCGATGACCTGTGCGCCGGTAACGGCAGCGATGTCCTCCAGGATGCGCTTACGACGATCGCCGAAGCCCGGAGCCTTGATGGCAACAGCGGTGAACGTGCCACGCAGCTTGTTCAGCAGGATGGTTGCCAAAGCCTCGCCCTCAACGTCCTCAGCAACGATGAACAGCGGACGGCCGGTCTTCATGATTTGCTCCAGCAGCGGCACCATGTCCTGGATGTTGGAAATCTTCTGGTCGGTCAGCAGGATGTACGGATCGGACAGGTTTGCTTCCATCTTCTCCATGTCGGTGGCCATGTAGGGGCTAATGTAGCCGCGGTCGTACTGCATGCCTTCCACGATGTCCATTTCCAGGCCGAACGTCTGGGAATCCTCAACGGAGATGGCACCGTCCTTGCCCACGGCGTCCATAGCCTGAGCGATCTTCGCGCCGATTTCGGCGTCGCCAGCGGAAATGGTGCCGACGTTGGTGATTTGCTCGGTGGTGGAAACCGGGGTGGCGTCGGCCTTGATGGCCTCAACCACAGCGTCGGTTGCCTTCTGGATGCCGCGGCGGATGCCCAGCGCGTCTGCACCAGCGGTTACATTGCGCAGGCCCTCGGACACGATAACGTCAGCCAGAAGCGTTGCGGTGGTGGTGCCGTCACCAGCAACGTCGTTGGTTTTCACAGCGGCCTCGCGGATGAGCTGAGCGCCCATGTTCTCGACCGGATCCTCCAGCTCAACTTCCTTAGCAACGGTAACACCGTCGTTGGTGATAAGTGGAGCGCCGAAGGACTTCTCCAGGGCAACGTAGCGACCCTTAGGGCCCAGCGTTACCTTAACGGCGTTTGCCAGCTTGTTGACGCCGGCAGCAAGAGCGCTGCGGGCATCAGCTTCGAACTTGATATCCTTAGCCATGCTTGGTCTTCCTTTCGAATGCGGCTTGCGCGGCTGACGTGCCGGGCGCAAACCCCGTGCGTACTAAATAAGGTAATGCGTTCAGATGCTATTCGAACACGCCGTACAGGTCGTCGGAGCGCAGGATAAGCAGGTCTTCGCCGTTAACTTTGATCTCCTGGCCGCCGAACTTGCCGAACACAACCTTGTCGCCCACCTTCACCGGGACAGGCACCAGGTTGCCGTCCTTGTCGGGCTTGCCAGCGCCCACTGCCAGAACGGTGCCGCTCTGGGGCTTTTCCTTAGCCTCGGATGCGATGAACAGGCCAGAAGCCGTGGTCTCCTCAGCTTCGTCAGCCTTCACGATAACGCGATCGCCCAGGGGTTTCAGATTCATAACGCTGCCTTCCTTTCAAATCGATTACGCGAGATCTGTTTCGCATACCCGTTATTTAACCACTCTGTGTTACTGAGTGCTAGCACTCTTTGGTAACGAGTGCTAAACACATTGCCTACTATAGCAGCCGCCCTGTCGATTGCAAGCAAATTGGAAGGAAATATGAAGGCCTTAAGAACATTTTTGTGCGAATGCATAAAACGCGCAGGCATGCCGCTTGTTACACGACATGCCTGCGCGACACAGTAACCGTGAACAGGGGACGGAGTGGGTGTTCACGGTTACCCTTACACTCCCAAAGGTTTAGCGTGAACACCACCTCCGTCCCCTGTTCACGATGGCCCATCAGCCACCATCCGTCTGCACAGTGTGGTTATGCGCGAGGCAATTCGCCCATAAGGACTTCTGTTGTTTGGGCGGCTAGCCCTGCTGCCTGGGAGAACAAATCTTCCTCGCCTACAGCAAGCAGCGCCGCCGCATCCGATGCCCAGCGCGAAAGATGCTGTTCGCAGAACTGCTTAGCCAAAACCGCGGCATGGCACGACTGCTGTTCAGCACCGCTTTCAGCAGGTTGTACCCAGCTGCGCACAAGCCACGCCGTAAACAGCAGCTCCGCCGCCAAGGTATCGGGCGGTGCCGCATGGGCAAACAATCCGTTGCCCATAGCATCGCGCCAGTTGAAGCCCGCCGCTTCATAGCAAGCCGCAACATGCGCAGAATACGCGCCCTCGACCGGCCCATGAGCCACGCGCCCGGCCTCCGCCTTACGGTGACGTACGCTGTTTTCGGACAAGGGAACGTACAGGGAACCGCCGGCCACTAAAAACCTCTGGTCGAACAGCTGATCAAGCTTGACACCTGCCGAAAAGCGCTCGAAGCCGACCCAACCCGCAACCGCTGCAACCTGCTGCAAACAAGAGAGGCTCTCGGCCGTGGGACGATCCGCTAGCACGCCGGCGCACGCCTCCAGAACCGTTGCGCATCCAAGCAGCTGATCGTGCGCCGCATTGCCTTCCACCGCCATGTCCACCGTTCCTTTCAACAAACCAGACGTCAACCCAAGCCGGGGCGCCCGCGCGCACCTGCATGCAAACGCCCCCACCTTGACCGCGTAAGCTTACGCAGCCAAGCCGCGCGACCCGAAACCCTCAGTCGCGCGGCCTGCCACCATTAGTACGCCACAATGGGCACAGCGGCCATAACCACCAGGTAGCGCAGCATGAAGCCGCCTACCAGCACGCACACCCAACTTGCTGCAGAAGCCGCGCCAAGCGGAAGCTTCTTAGCCAAGGCAACCGCCGAAATGCAAAGCGGAGCTGCCAAAGCCAGTACCACAAATGCCCAGAACAGCGACGCATACGACCCGCCAAGCAGCGTGGCAACTGTAGCCGCACCCGCCTCGGCGGCAACGCCGCCAGCCGAGCCCGTTACCGCCAGCAGCACCACAACAAGCACCGCTTCTGCCGCCGGCAGCGCAACGGAAACCCATGCCGGCAGTTCAACGCGCCCAAGCGCCGCACGGTCAAGCGCATAGCCCGCCAACTCGCAAGCCGCAAAACCCGTTGCCGCAGCTGACACCAGGAACAAAAGCGGTAGCAGCGGGAAGTTCCACAGCGGGTAAGCCGGCGAAGCGGAAAGCAGCACGCCGGTGTAGGCGGCCACGCACACGGCCAGCACAACGCCAACCACGTCAAGCCACTTCGGCGTGGATTTCGTCTTCCACAAAAGCACGATCTCCACAAACGCCACCAGCAAAAACACGCTCAAGATAACCGTGCCCCACGCCATGACGGAGTTGAAGTTCGTCAGCAGCATAATGAAGCGCAGCGGATTGTGCAGGCCCGCTTTCGCGTCCACCACCAGCATGAGCGTGCCTACCGCCACGCACAGAAAGCCGATGATCATGCCCGCCATTTTCAGCTTGCGCGCCTCGGGGTCTTTCCAGCCCGCCATTGCGGCGAACGCAAACGAACCCGCGCCAACGCCGGCAAGGAACAGATAACCGGCGATAATCCCATTCCACACCATGGTTATCTCCCCTCGTAAGCCTTGTACACCTTGCCGCCTTTGTGCACGTTGGAAACGCGCTGAGCAGCTTCGGTGACATCGAGCCCCAAATAATGTTGCGCCGGGTTAAGGCCAAGCTCGGCCAGGTACTGCTGACCGCCGCCGTTTTCCGCAAGCAGCTTCGCTACCGCCGAATCCGGGTCGTTCAGGTTGCCGAACGCGCGGGCACCCGTGGGGCACGTTGCCACGCACGCCGGCTCCAAACCGTATTGCGTGCGATGCTCGCAGTATGTGCACTTGTGCACCTCGCCAGTGCTCTCGTCGCACCAGCGCACGCTGTACGGGCAGGCCGCCATGCAGTACTTGCACCCGATGCAACGCTCGGGGTCAACCTGCACGGTGCCGTCCTCGGCGCGGAAGCTTGCACCCGTGGGGCACACGCTCACGCACGGCGCGTCGGCGCAGTGGTTGCACTGCTTCGGCACGTTCGCGCGGCGCACGCGCCCGTCATCGGATAGCACGTCCCAGCTTTCCACCCAAATGTTGAACTTGCCATCCGGCACGTCGTTTTCAATCTTGCAGGCAACGGCGCATGCATTGCAGCCGATGCATTTGGCCAGGTCGATGACCATTCCCAAACGTTCTTCGCTCATAATGCGCCCTCCTTTACGCCTTCTCGATCTTGAACATCCCGCCATTGCGCATTGGCGTGGAGCCGTCGTTGTCCGACGCGCCGTAAATCACGCCATCTTTGCAGATGGTCGGGTCAACAACCTGCTGGATGTTGAAGCCGGCGCCAATAGCCGGATTGCCAGGCGTCTTCTTGCCGTCGATGTCCACATCCTGTGCACCGTAGGCATGATGGCCATAGCCGTGAGCCACGCCAATGGTGTGGCGCGCCACGCCGGCGCGCACCCAAGCGGTGCCGTCCATAACGTCGCCGGTAGGCGTAACGGCGCGGATATGATCGCCGTCCTTGATGCCCAGCTCAGCCGCATCGTTTTCATTCAGCTCCAAGTAGTTCTTGTCGCCCAGGTCGCGCATGATGGGGCTGTTCGCCTCCATGGTGACCGTGCGGAAGCGCGCCTTGTAGTTCGCCACGCCGAAGGGATACTCCTCGGCAGAGAAGTGGTCGGTCATAGGCGACCAATCGGCAAAGCTCTCCGGCGTCCAGCCCATGGTGCCGCGCGCATACGTGCCGCTGAACGGGTTTTTGTTCGTGCCGCGCAACTCGCTGTAGAAATAATGCACGTATTCGCTGGCCAGGGCGCTGCGGCCTTCCTTGCCCACGCGTGCCTCGGTCGGCCAGAAACGCCCGCCGCGCGAAAGCAGCTGCAGCACCTTCGGCCATTCCTCTTCGGTAACAGCGCTCTTCCAAGCCTCGGGCAGCTTGTCAAGCCCCTGCAGCTTCGCCTCTTCGTCGGAGATGTCTGCCACCGTGTCCTTGGCGTACGCCAGGTTGGCCACCGCTTTCAGGAAGTAGTCGGCCGCGTCGTTGATGGCAACCGCGTTGCCTTCCGCGTCCGTTGCGCCCGCATCGCCGAAGCCCGGCATGTCGCACGCCTTGGCAACATCGCAGCAGAACGCCTCGAAGCTGGCATAGCGGCCATCGTCAAGCTGCATGCTGCCCGGCGTTTTCGCCCGCCAACGCACCGCGGCGCCCTTGCCGTGCCAATGACCCTGCGGGGTAACAACGCCGAAGCTCTCGAACGGGTTGGTGTCCGGCACAATGTAGTCTGCCAGGTTCGCCATCTCGCCGATAACAACGTCGCACGCAATGTGCAGCGGAACGACGCTGGTGTCCTTCATGCGCTCAATCACGCCATCCACTAGGCCCGACGGAGTGTTCTGCAGCACGTTGTTCATCCAGGACATAACGATTTTTGCCTGGTAGGGGTACTGGTTCACCACGCTGAACAGGGCTTGGTTGTCCGAGCCTACGCTAATGGGATACCACGGCAGCTTCGGTTTCGGGTTGCTTTCGCCGGCGGCCACGCGGTTTTTGTACTCGTCGGTTTTTTGCCACGCACAAGCCGTGCGCGAGAGATAGCGCGCGTTTTTGGCGGACACGGCCGGCTTGTTCTTAATGGTTGCCAGCTTATAGCGCGGACCGTCGCCGGTAGAGGTCGGCGCGGTGCACGAAACGGTACCGCCAATCATCTGCATGCTTCCCACCAGGGCGTTTAAGGTGCGGAAGCCCATGGTGGTGTCAAAGCCAACCTGCGATACGGTGGAACCCAGGCCACGCGCCGACGCCTTCACGCCGTGTGAGGTGAATTCCTTGGCAATGCGCTCGATCTCGGAAGCAGGCACACCGCAAATTTCGGCGTACTCATCAATCGTGTGCTCGAACACGGCTTCTTTCATAAGCGTGAACGCGGTTTTCACCTTCACGCCGTTCACTTCGCCGTCAAACTCCAGCACGCCGGTGGCGCACTTCGTGTGCAGCTCAGGCTCACCGGTTTCGGCGTTGATGACCACGTGCTGCGCGATGGCGTTGCCTTTCGCGTCCTTCTCGCCCGGGTCTTCCATGCCCGCATCGGCCGGGCCCATAAGCTTGCGGTTGTTCTTGCTTGTTTCGTCAACGATAACCAGGTGCGTTGCATTACCCGACGACGCATAGCCGCCCGCAACCGCCGCCTTATAGTTGGTAAACGACACGAATTCCTTGTTGTAGGCTTCGTGCTCGATAATCCAGCGCACCATACCGGAGCAGAACGCACCGTTGGTTGCCACGCGAATAGGCACCCAGTTGATGCCCTTCATAGCCGGCGTGACGTTGCCGTTGCCCAGCACGGGGTCCACAACGTCCATGGTGCACTTGCCCTCGCCCACGCGACGGGCAACCTGTTTTGCGATGCCTTGCATCGACTTGCCGTTTGCGCCCGGGAACGTGCCAAGCCACAAAACGTATTCGCATTCCTCCAAATCAGGAGCCGGAGACGTACCGGTTTGAATGAGCGAACTCGCCCAACCGACACCGCCTCAAGTGGAGCCGTGACTGTATTGGTTGATGGAGCCGAAGCAGTTGGTGAAACGGCTGCCAAACACGGTACGGCCGTCGCCACGGCCGCCGAACATAACGAACTGGTTGGACTTCGGGCCCAAGTCAGGCTGCTCGGCATTCAGCGGGGTTTTGGTATCGTGGATGGCCTTGAAGCCTTCAATCTCGCGGTCTTCGCCGATGCTGGCGAACAGCTTGCCGCCCTCGGTGACTTCCTTGATAAGCTGGTCCCAGCTGATGGCGGTCCACTTGCCCTCGCCGCGCTTGCCGGCGCGTTTCAGCGGCACCGTCACGCGATCGGGCTGGTTGTAGCCGTCGAACGTTGCCTGACCGCGGCCGCACAACGTGGCATTCGTTTTGCCCGTGCCCGTGAACCCGAACGTTTTGTATGCCTCTTCAAGCGGCTCGTCGTTGTTGAGGTACGGCAGCGCGCAGCTGGGATGGTACGGGTTGCCGCCTACGGAAATAAGCTGCCCCGACGCACGGTCTAGCTTCATGCGGTTGCCGCAGCTGCTGTAGCAGCCCAAGCAAGCGCTGTAGCGCACCAGCACGTCCTCGTTAACCTTCACCTCCCCCGTTTTGCGATCGATTCGTGCCTCAACCGGCTTGCCGGTGGGCATGGCGGGAAATTCGGTATCGGACGCAACCGCGCTTTGCGGCAGTGACGACGCGACGCCGCCGGCAGCGGCCAGCGCGCCAACAGCGCCAACGCCAGCCAAGAAGCTGCGTCGGTCCATCGACTTGTTCCCCATCTCTCCTCCTCTTCTCGTCCGAACGCGCAAAACGCGCGTTTTGCGAGCGCACGGCCTGCGCGGAAATGTGCGAGAAATCCAAAGGTAAAGGAGGGGGGACATCGCACCTATGGCACCCGCGCAGACCGAGCGCTTTTCAAGCCCCTTTTGCAGGGCATGGTTCAACCCTAAGGTGCCTGCCGGGCGAAAGCTTCCTCGCAACGCGGGTATTTCGCGTGCATCGGGCTTGATTTCGCCCGCAAACCCTCTCACCGCAACATGGGTATTTTTTACGTTTTCACAGATGAGAAGTTGCTCAAGTAAGATTGAGCGGCTCTTGTCGGCACAACGACGCCGCACGCCCGCTACAATAACCCAAAGCGCACGAGGGGGTTAGGCATGACTGTTGCGGAAAGCATTGCGCGCTACAAAAAAGAGATCATCGGGTTTTCGCTTTTCCTGGCGTGGGAATATTGCACGCTGTTCGGTTGTTCGCTTGTCACAACATCTCCCGTACACAATGGGATTGAATATGTTTGGATGGTTTCGGGCATAGCGGAGGCGCTTGCGGCTATCGCATTCGCCGGGCTTGTGAAACTGCGAAAAATCCCACGGTTCCGAACGCTCTGTGTCGCAAGCGGGGCAGCTCTTGCACTTGCAACCATATGTATGCGCCTCGCATTTTCCACAGGCAACTGGAACGCCTACTGGGGCTTCGGAATTGCCGGCGGCGTGTTGGCTGGCATAGGCAGCGCTTGCGGCCTTATTGTTTGGGGCACGGTGCTTAAACGCCGCGGGGAAGAAGGTATCGAGCTTACCATCGCCTCGTCGTTTTTCGTGTCGTTCGCAGTGTATTGCCTGGTCATTTTCCTGAAGAATTGCACCGTCAACTGCGTGTTGCTTTCGCTGTTTGCGCTTGCGTCCATGGGCGTTGCGCTCAGCATGAGCGGAAACCACGCTCCGGACGCTGTAGGCGGCACGAGCAGACAACGCTCGTTTCGCATTATCCCTAGCGGGAGCGCTTCGCCAAGCGCGGGCAAAGTCGGGGACTTTCCGTGGCGCGGTTTACTTTCAGTTGCGCTGCTTATCGCGGTGTTGTGGGCGCAGGTCGCGTTTTTCCGCGTGCTTGAAACGCCCGACTACCCATCAAACCGTTTCATGCATTATCTTGTGCCGTTTTCCATCTCCTGTGCGGTGGCGCTTGTGCTCATTGCGGTGGCCTTGCGCAATTCGCGCTACCTGAACATGACGCTGATGTTCCGCTGGCAGTTGCCGTTTCTCCTAGTCAGTTGTGGGATTTTGTATGCCGCACCGCTTGACCAGGCAACAAGGTCGGTTGCGTACACGTTCGACTTTTTGGGCATGTTCGGGCTGCAGTTCGGCTTTTGGATCGGAGCGGCAAAGCAAGCACGCCGCGTGAAGGGCAATTCAACGCCGCTGTTCGCCAGCTTGCTTGCAGGCAAGGGCATTGGCATTGCAGTCGGTTGCGCGGCATCGTTGTGGCTTTCGGTTACGCTGCCGCTCGACGCGACCACATCGTATTCCGTGCTGCTATGCGCTGTGGTGCTGACGGTTGCCATGACCATCGGATTTAATCCGAAGTGGCTAGCGGGCAAAGCAGCCGAAGACGAGTCTGTCGAGAGCAGCGAGACGCAGCCCGATGCCAGCGCGCGGCTCGACAGCCTTTTTGACACGCAAGCCCATTTCCTGCAGCGTGAATTTGGGTTGACGAAACGCGAAACGGAAATAGCCGCCATGCTGCTTGCCGGACGCAGCCGCCCGTATATTCGCGACGAGCTGGTTATTTCGCTGAACACGGTGCACACGCATGCCAAGAACATCTTGGCGAAATGCGGCGTGCATTCGCAGCAAGAGCTCATGGACCTCGCCCGCAATCACGCCGCATAGGTTTACCGTGAACAGGGGACGGAGCGGGTGTTCACAATAGACCTTGCGTTTCCTAAAGGCTTACCGTGAACACCATCTCCGTCCCCTGTTCACGATGACCCGTCGGCCGAGCACCCGCTCCGCAGCCCTCGCACGCGCGCGCCGCGAGGCTGCTTAGGCTACGCCGGGTTTTACTAGGCCGCTTTCGTAGGCTCGCACTACGAGTTGGGCGCGGTCGTGAGCGTCTAGCTTGGCCATGATGCGCGCCAGGTGAGTTTTCACCGTGGCGGGGCTGATGAACAGGCGCTCGCCGATTTGGTCGTTGTTCAGGCCGCGCGCCACCAGCGTGAGGATTTCGCGCTCGCGGTCGGTCAGCTGCGACAGGCCGGCTGCAGCCGCGGCGGCCGGCGTTGCCGGGCGCGCGGCCACGAACGTTTCGATAAGCCGGCGCGTGATGGACGGTTCAATAAGCGCGTCGCCGGCGGCCACCACGTGGATGGCAGAAACAATCTCGTCGGGTTCGGCATCTTTCAGCAAGAAGCCGCCCGCGCCCGCCGAAAGCGCATCGTATACGTATTCGTCCAGGTCAAACGTGGTAAGAATGAGCACTTGCACGTTGGCAAGCGCCCCGTTCGAGCGGATGGCGCGCGTGGCGTCGATGCCGTTGACGCGCGGCATGCGAATATCCATGAGCACCACGTCGGGGCGCAGGCGCTGCGCAAGCTCAACGGCCTGATCGCCGTCACGCGCTTCTCCCACCACCTCGATGCCGTCATAGGACGACAAGATCATGCGAAAGCCGCTGCGCACCAAATCCTGATCATCGGCAATCAGCACGCGTACAGGTTTGCCCGCCTGCGCACCCGCCGCACCGCCAATAAGTTCCTCGGCCATGTTTTACGCCTCCATTCCCTTAAGCGGAATGCGCGCACGCACGCAAAAGCCGCCGTTTTCACCATCGCCTGCCGTAAACGCGCCGCCGAGCACATGCACGCGTTCAGCCATGCCCGCAACGCCGTGACCTGCGCCATCGGCCGCCTGCGGAAGCGCCGCCGCGCCTGCATCATCGGCCGCACGTTGCCCACAGCCCGCGCCGTCGTCGGCAACCAACAACGTTGCCGCCACCTCGTCGGCCGCAAACCGCAGCGTCACGTGCTGCGCCTTCGCGTGCCGCACCACGTTCGTGCACGCCTCGCGCGCCACGGTGAACAGCGCCATGTCAATGTGCGCCGGCACGCGTTCGCGGTCGTAATCCGTCATGTCCAGCGTAACGTCCAGGTCGGCGCCGCGCAGATACGACACCAGTTCGTCAACTTGGTTCGTGCCCGCCGCCGGCATGGTTTCGGCCACGTCGTCGCCGTGGCGCAGCACGCCGATCATGGAGCGGATGTCGTCAAGCGCGTGCTTTGCCGTGGCGCGCGCCGTAGACACCGCCTCCTTCGCCATCTGCGGGTTTCGCTCCACTAGGCGCTCGGCCGCCGCCAGCTGGATGCTTACCGCCGAAAGCGAGTGCGCCGTGATGTCATGCACCTCGCGCGCAATGCGCACGCGTTCCTCTTCCACGCGACGGGCCGCCTCTTCCTCGCGCGTGCGCTCGGCCTCGGCCGCGCGCTGCTCCACCGCGTGCACATACGCGGTGTGCGTGCGGTAGGCATACCCTGCCAGCACCGCCGCTACCATCAGGGCAATGTTTTGGAAGCGCGTGAAGAACACCATGCTTGCCGCCTGCATGGGCGCGTCGCCAAACAGCAGCGACAACACCGCCAGCACGCCGCACACCACCGCCGGTGCGGTGCCGCATTCCACGGCAACCGTGTACAGCGCAACAAGCGGGCCCACCACCGTCATGGAAAAGCCCGAGAACTTCAGCTGCAGCCCCAGGAATATAACCAAGCACGCGGCAAACACGGGCAGCGGGAAGCGGCGACGCAAAACCAGCGGCACCACCGTCATGGCCAGGCCCACGAATACCTGCAGGTCAGGGACCACGTTTACGGTGCCCAGGTATTGGCGCAGCGCCAGGTCGGGGATGATGATAGACGACGCCGTCAGCATCAGCTGCACGCAGCCGAACGCGAACGCCAGCAGCATCACCATCACATCGATGGCCCAGTCGCGGGTTGTCATGTCTCGTTGTGTCATCAGCAAGTTTTCCATGCGCTCATAGTAAGCCACGCGCCCGCAGCGCGCCATACGCCGCCAGGGGTAATCGCGAGCACCCCACTGCCTTCCATTCGCGAGCACGCCCCTGCCTTCCGCGCACGGTTTCGCAGGGCCCAGCGGGCGAAAATCCAGAACGTGACCTTCCCCACCTGGGCCTTTGTGCCCCATCCGCCGGAACATGTCTCGAAAACCGTGCACGAAAGGCAGGAGTATACCGATTTGTGGGCCAAAATCCTGCAAAACCGCGCACGGAAGCCAAGGGTGGCGAGCCGGCCGCCGGCGAGGACGCGTTAGCGCAGGGGCGCGGCGCTTGCGCCAGGCGGTCGGGTAGCCAGCCGGCTACTGCGCGTTTAGGTCTGCCGCCACGGCCTGGCCTGCAAGCACGCCGAACGCGCCGTTGGTAGTGAGGCTTTCGCCGCCGCCTTGCGCCGCGGCGCCGCAGCAGTACACGCCCGGGATGGCCTTGCCGGAACCGTCAAGCAACCGCCCGCTTTCGTCCACCACCGCACCGCCGCGCGTGCGAAAACGCACGGGGAACTGCTTGAGCGCGTAATAAGGCGCCTTAAGGTTGTCCAGGAACTGCAAGCGGCCGAAGTCGGTATCTTTACCTGCGCGAACCATGTCGGAATAGCGGTCCATCGTCTTTTCTAACACGTCTTGCGACACGCCCATGGCCGCCGCAAGTTCGGCCACCGTGGCGCACGGCCCCACCACACGCGAGGGGTTCTTCGCCGTGATTTGTGCCGCACTGCGCGACTGGCCGCTCTCGGAAATGCGGCCGTCGAAAATGGTCCAGAAATATCCACGCTCCTCGGTGAAACACGTGGCAGCAAGCGTGCGCATGTAGTCCTCGTTGGCAAACCGGTTGCCCTGCGCGTCCACCACCAGCGTGACGGCGAACATGCTCCAGGCCGCCGCTTGCGGCAAATCGCTGGTCAGCGAGGGAGTAACACCCATGTCGGCAAGCTTGGCGCCCAGCGTTTGGCACAGCTTCTGCCCCTCGCCCATAGACGCAGCCGTGTAGCATCCCACACGCTGCCACGCAGGCAGATAATCGCGCACGAGCGCCTGATTGCTAGCGAACCCGCCCGTTGCAACCACCACGGCACGTGCGTGCACGTCGGCTACAGTGGCAACGTCTTTGCCCGTTACAAAGCGCACGCCGCAAACCTGATTGTTCTCGTCAAGGATGAACGAGCTGGCGCAATAGCCCGTGGAAAACTGCACGCCTTTTGCCGAAAGCTTATCGCGCAGCGGCACCATGAGGCTTTCCGTGTCGCCGATGCCGTTTTTCGGCAGCACACGGCGGCGGTTCGCCTCGTTGGCGGTGTACGTGGCAGGGTCGGCAAACTGAGCGCCGTAGGAATCGCGCATGCGATCCACCCATTCGGGTGCCGCGTAGAACAGGCGCTTTGCGAAATCTAAGTCGGTAACGCCCGCCGCCTTCAGCGTTTCGCGGCGGCTGGGCCATACGTCGTCGCAGGTTTCGGTGATGCCGGCATCTTTTTGCACTTGGCTGCCCACCACGTCCATAACGGCGTTGGACTCGTAGCTTTCGCCGCCTAGCACGTCGAGCTTTTCGGCCACCATAACCGAAAGCCCCGCCTCGGCAGGGTCCATGGCGGCAGACAGCCCGGCAACGCCGCTGCCTAAAATGAGCACGTCAACCGAGGCGGAAAACGAAACCGCAGGTTGCCCCAGCACGCCCGTTCCCTCGGCCGAAGGCGTTGCCGCCTGGGTGCACGCGGAAAGCGCCGGCGCAGCTGCGCACGTAGCAGCGGCGATTCCCGCAAGCTTGAAGAACGCTCGACGTTGCATGAAGCAGGCCTCTTTCCGTTGGAGCAGGCGCAGCAAACGCGCCCCTGACATCTATCGGGGCCATAGTAGCGCACAAGAGGCAGCGCAGGCTCTTTGCTTCCGCAAGGTGCCACATCTTCCTGACAAACGCCGCACGCCGCGCACAAGGATGAAGGTGAGCGCATGGCCTTTATTCGTAGAACTTCACGGTGGGGAACGGCGGCTCAAGAGCTCGCTTGAAAGCCTGGCTTTCCACCTTTGCCAGCACGCGTTCCACGTCGGCACGATTAAAACCGGCCTCCACCAAGCCGTTTTCGTTCACGCCGTGCTCGTAATGCGCAATGAGCATGCGGTCGAGCGTGGGGTAATCGATGCCCATGGACTTTTCATCTTCCTGACCAGGGGCAAGCTCGGCGCTGGGCGGCTTTACCAGCACGTGCTCGGGGATGGGCGGCACCTGGCCGTCGCGCTCGGCGCGCTCATTGCGCCAGCGAGCAACGGCGTACACGTCGGTTTTGTACAGGCCACCAATAGGGGCAAACGCGCCGGCAGTGTCGCCGTACAGCGTGGAGTAGCCCATCATGGACTCGCTGCGGTTGCCCGTGTTCACCAGCATCCAGTTGTTGGCGTTGGAAAGCGCCATGAGCACCACGGTGCGGCAGCGTGCCTGCGTGTTCTCCGACGCCGTGCCTGCCAGCTTGCCGCAGCCCGAGCGACGCAGCACCGCTTCGAACGCCTCGAACGGTTCGCAAATGGACACCACGCGCGTTTCAATGCCCAGGTTTTCGGCCAGCTGGCGTGCGTCATCAAGCGAGTGTTCGGTGGAATACGGCCCCGGCAGCATGACGCTGTGCACGTGTTCAGGGCCGAACGTGTCGGCGCACATGGTGGCAATAACGCTAGAGTCGATGCCGCCGGACAGGCCAACCACCATGTCCGTGAAGCCGGCACCTTCCGCATAGGCGCGCAGCGCATCCGCGCACGCTTGGTACATATCGTTCGCTCGCATAAGCCGTCCTTTCAGCGCAAGCGTAATCTGTCAGCTGCGAGTATGCCCGAGCTGTGTTTCCAGGTGATTGCCGAATACCCACAGCTTGGCAACAGGCAGAACTGTACCGCTTTTCGTTACAGAATAATACCGGGGCAAAGTTTAACGCGCCGCTTGCGCGAACGGGCGCTATACGCAAAAGCGGCGGCGTGCCTGAGGGCCGCCCCTTCATTCGCAAAACCCGCTTCAACCTCGCCCGCCCCTGCTTTTCGGTCGTCATATCCTGCACGCCCACCCCACCCGTAAGACTAAAATGCGATACGTTTGGATTTTAATTACAAACCACAAAATAGCGACGATGGAGACAAGCGTGTGAACTGGGAAAACGCTGTTGCAAGCACGCCCACTACATGAACAGTGCCCATTAAAATCCAAACGTATCGCATTTTTCATTTTTGGGGCGAGTGCAAGAGCGGAGTGACGGCCGGATTTGGCGCTTGCGTGAACGCGGGGACGGAGGTGGTGTTCAGGATGAATCTTCGAGGAATGCTCGGGTAATTCTGAACACCACCTCCGTCCCCGTGTTCACGGTTCGACCGGTTGAGCGGCAGCAACGAACTTGCCAACTGGGACAGTGCACCCGGCGCACTGTCCCAGCCGCATGACGCAAAGCGGCGGCGCGCCCGGGTTGGGGCACGCCGCCGCCTGATCAAACGATGGTCCTTCAGGCTAGCGCTTGCGACGCTTAGCCGCAGCGCCCGCGGCAACTGATACCGCCAAGGCCGCCACGGCTGCTAGCGCCAGCGGCAGCACCGGCGACTGATCGCCCGTTTGCGTCAGCTTGCCGGTTTTGCCAGCAGCGGGCTTGCCCTGCTCGCGCTGCACCTGCTTGCTCTCGACGATTTCCTTGTTCGTGTAGTCCACCAGGCTCAGCTGGCTATCAGTTGCGTACGCATTCAGCGTGTTGCCGTTCCATGCGCCATCAGCCAGCGAGATGTTGCCGCGCTCGTCAAGCATGAACGTTACGTCGGCCGCCTTCTCGAACCCGTCGGGTGCCTCGGCCTCGTACAGCACGTACTGCGTGTTGGCCTTCAAACCGTTGAGCACATGGCCTGCGCCGTTGCTCTCCCACTCCTCAATCGGCGTGGTGGCATCGGCTTGGCGCACGCCCAACTTCGCACCCGCCAAGCCATTGCGCGCGGAGTTTACCTTCGCGACCATGGGCTTGAACGTCTTGTCGGTTACGGGCGTTTTGCCGTCGCCGAATTCGATGGTGGTACCCGCATCGTACAGCTGACTCTTCGATTTATCGTCATACACCAACTGGTACTTGCTATCAGAGCCTACGCCTACGTGGGCGATACGGAAGTGCTGCGTCGGCTCGTCCGAAAGCGCGTAGCCTTCCGGTGCGGAAATCTCCTCGAACCAGTAGTCAACGCCCTCCGAAATTACCTCGGCATTGCCAGACGTAGCCACGAACGCCATATGGCCAGTCGCATCGCTGACGGCCTTAGCAACCAGCACTTGCGTGTTGCCTTCGCCCGCACGATACAGTCCATACGTAGCACCCGCCAGCGCAGTCTGCGTGTCGGCATCGACCTTGGTCAGACCCAGCTGAATAGGCTTCACGTGGTTCGTGATAGTGGGATGCGTAGACGGCTCGCCATCCGTTGCGTCAATTTTCGTGCCAACCGTGTCGCTCTTGTCCTTGTAGTACACGTAGTGCATATCAGTAGCCTTCAACGCACCGCCGTCCTCGGCAACGGTCACCACGAACTCAATGCGCTCGGTGGAATATTCCACCGTCGGGTCGCTCGTATCAGGTTTTTCCTGCACGTAGTACATATAGGTACCCGGATTTGTGAACTTCAAGCAGCACGGATCCATGCCCTCCGCCGCTACGTTGTTGGCAGCGTCGAAGTCGATGTTACCCAGCTTATCGTTCTGCGCCTCGGAAATGACGGCACCCGTATCCTTGTCAACCAGCTGGAACGTGAACTCGCCGCCTTCAAGCGTGCGGCCCACCATGGCCTTGGTGATCTTCGGGTCCACGTAGCACACCTTCTCGGGTGCGGGCGTGGGCGCGGAAATCGACTGCACCGAGTAGCCGCTTAGCGCGAATTCGGCAACCTCAACCTCGTGCGTGTTCGTCATGGTGAACAAGTACGTGCCGTCGCCGTTATCGATGCCCGACACCGCCGACGTGTAGCCCTCGGGCACGTTGGCCTCGCGCACCGTGTACTTGATGGCCTTGCCGCTGGCGTTCGCCGTCAAGCCCGTCCAAGCCGCAGCCCAGCCGTTGCCTTCGTCAAGCGTCTTTTCCTCGGCACCCTCAACCGGCACCGTCTCGCCCGCCGCGTTCACGTAGCACAGCTGCGCCGTCACCTGCGCGGGACGCAGGCCATCCACATCGTTCTGGTCGTTCCACACCTTGGACACGTTGATGTCCACCGTCTTCAGTTCGTGCGTGTTCGTCAGCGTGAACGCGTATGCGCCATCAACCATGCCGCCGGACACCGAGCCCTCGTAGCCCTCCGGCACGTTCGCTTCCTGCACCGTGTACGTAAGCTCGTTGCCATCCGCATCGCTTACGGCCAGGTCATCCCAGGTGTACGCCCAGTTATTCGCTGCCGAAAGCTCAACGGACTTGCCCGCAACCGCCACCGCGTTGCCCTGCGCGTCAACCGTGCACAAACGCGCGGTCACGGAGTCGGGGCGCATGTTGTCGGCGTTATCGGAATCGTTCCACGCCTTTGTCACGCTTACGCTCGTGCGCTTCTCGGCCGTGTTCACCAGAGTGAACGAATTGCCACCGTTGTCCGCCACCGTGGGCACATAGCCCGCCGGCACGTCGGCCTCGCGCACGCTGTACGTTGCATCCGCGCCGTTCACTTTTGCGGGCAGGTTGGTCCAGGCCGCAGCCCAGCTGTTGCCCTCGTCAAGCGTTACCGTATAGCCCGGCAGCGCCAGCGTTTCCCCCGCCACCGTGCGATACAGCTGCGCGGTCACGGCAGGATGCACGCCCGACTGCGGGTTGCCCTCGGAATCCAGCCACACCTTGTTCACGCTCACCTGCGTTACCGCCGGCGCATGCATGTTCGTAATGGTGAAGCCGGCATCCGCGCTGCCCGCAACCGACGTAGCGTAACCTTCCACCGCGTCCTCGGTAACGCTGTAGGCAATCTTGCTGCCATTGGCGAACACGGGCAGGTTATCCCACGTGGCGGCCCAGGCGCTTGCCTCGCTCAGCTGCGCGGACGCAACCTCGGCGCCGTTAGCCAGCAGGCGCACCGTCACCTGCGCAGGGCGCAGGCCGTCCTGGTTGTTGCCGTCCGACCACACCTTCTTCGCGCCGATGCTGGTAGTTTGCGCCGTATGCGTGTTCGCAATGGTGAAGCCGGCAGCCGCGCTGCCCGTCACGGCAGACGTGTAGCCCTCCGGCACGTTCACCTCGGCAACCGTGTAAGCAACCTGTTTGCCGTTGGCGAACTTAGCCAAGCCGTCCCATGCGTAGCTCCAGTTGTTAGCAGCGTTCAGCTTAACGGGCGCACCTTCGGCAATGCCGTCGGCCAGCAGCTGCACCTCAATGGATGCGGGGCGCAAACCGTCCTGGTTGTTGCTGTCGTTCCACGCCTTCACCGCGTTCACGGAAGTTTTCTCGACCTCATGCGCGTTCGTGATGGTAAAACCAGCAGCCGCGCTGCCCGTCACGGC
>DJEE01000079.1 GCA_002431805.1 Eggerthellaceae bacterium UBA5906 | reverse complement strand
GGCAGAGTCGTTCGCGTAGGCGGTTGCAGAAAACTCGGCGGTCTCCATTTTGTCCGTCACTGCGTTGCGCGAGCTCGTCAAAGTCAACGTTGCGCCATTAGACTCGTAAGTCTTTTCCGTTTGCTCCACAGAAGACCCCGGAACCAGCAGAATGAATCCCTTGTCTGCGGAAACTGCATCGTCGGGGAACATGCCGTTAAACAATTCTTGCGAACGCGCACGCGCCTGATCCTCGGTCATGGTTTCAGGAAATACGTCTACAGCGGCTTCATCATTGGATACATTCACAGACAACAAGGTAGGTTCATATGAAGAACCGCTGACCTTGATATAGAACGCCTGCAAACCATCAAGAGAACAGTACGACGAAGGAACATGCAGCACATAGCGGCTATTGCCTCCTTCGCTCCACAACGCAATAGGAGCATGAGCGACGCCCGAATCAACGGAGAGGCGCGTTGCAACGCACGCCGTGCTATCGAACACGCCAGAATAAGTCTGTTTGACCGCATCGATAGCTGCATTGCGGTCAGCATCAGTTGCCACAGCGGCTTCGAAGCTCGTTATCTGACCAAGAAGTTTCTCGGGATGACCCGTAACCGTACCGGTTTGATATTTGGACCCCGAATCAGTGAGATCCATCTGCCACGCAAGGCCCGTATCCGCGTTCGTGAGCGTGCGGGAATACCATTTGCTCGCTTCGTCCTTGTTTACGATGGCAAAAGAACCAGTCGTAGGCCATTCAACTACGACCTTTCCGTCTTTGGCCGAAGCATTCTCGTCGATTTGCGTCAATGCCGACCCGCTAACGCAATACGTATCGGCGATTGAGGCGGCACCAGTCGGAAGAGAAGCGGCAATTTTGGTATTACCGTTTAGGGCAATCGTATATCCCGCTGCCGACAAAAACGAAATGTCATACAAGGCAAAATCAAGGGAGGAGGTATACGAGGCAGCAAGCTGCTGCTGTACAGAGTCGTAGCCGTTACCGTTTTTGGACACGTCGAGTTTCACACCTTGCTTTTTCAGCTCGGCAATAGTCACCGCATCCGTCGAAGTCACCTCAACGGAAACGCCCGTTGCGTCATCAGTGAAGGTCGCGGAGAAAGCCTGATTGTTGGGGTCATCATCGGGAGCATACGTGCGCACCGCCGAAGAGAAGTCGACGCTCAGACGAACCTGCATATTTGTGAATTTGCCAATGATAGTCGGAAACTGCTGGCAATTTGAGAACGAGTATTCGCCGCTGTCGTTCAACAGCTTCAGCTCAAGACAATCGATGCGGCCATTCGCAGAGGTCAAGCCATCGGGGCCTTCGTAAAGAGTATCATTGCGATGCGCCTCGATGACCTCGACGCCATCGCCACTTTCGATTTTCTGCTGGGTGAAGATATCGCCCGCTGTATTATCGAATTTGATGGTGAGGTATTTCGTCCCATCTTCGGCAACGGTCAGCGTCGCATTGTTGCTCGCAGGCATGGTCGGCGGGAATGCCGGGCTGGCGAGATACACGCTAACGCCCTGAAGCACGACGTTGTCACTGCCGGGGATGTACGGATTTGCGGTAATGGTATACGTACCCGGTTGAAGCTTCTCCTTCAGGTTGCTGGCATCAATCAGAACGACCGTGTCGTCCAGGGTTGCGGAGCCAAAGCCATAGGAGCTCGTTTCAAAATAGGTGCCCATGCCACCAACTTGGGCAAGCTTACCGTCGGCGAACGTGTAGCCCTTCCAAGCCTTATTGGACATGCATCCCATGCGCCAAATAGACACCTCAGCATCACCAGGCAGCGAATCGAGCCCTTGAATTTTCAGTTTACCAGCCTCAAAAGACACGGTACCGTCATAGAGGGTAGAGAGGGCTTTGCCGATCTCGTCTTTCTGGCCATCGTTCACCGAAGTAAATTCAGCGAACGACATTGAGGAATCACCGCTCAAGGCATCCTTGGGCATAGAGGAAGAGCCCGTATTGATTTCGACGGCCCAAGCACCCGTCATATCGGTATAGACATATTGCTGCTTTTCAGCAGTAAGCTCGGACAGGCCGGTGGTCTTCACGAGCACGACGGGGTCGGACAGGGCCGCGCCGTCGAGCTCGAAGCCGTAGCCGTTCATCTGCGCGGTCTGGTTCATGCCGAACGCGCCGTTGGCGGAAAGCTCGCCGCCCGAGAGGCGGTAGCCGGCCCAGGCGTCGTTGGCGCTGCGCCCCAGGCTCGTCACCGTCACCTTGGCGTCGGCCGGGATGGAGCCCTCGGACAGCGACACGCGGCCGGCGGTCACGCGGCCCGACAGGTCGCCGTCCCATTTCGCGGCCACGGCCGACTCGGCGGCCGATAGCTCGTCGCCGGCGAGGGGCGTGAACACGGCAGCGGCCGAGCCGCCGGCCATGAGGTCGGCGGGCATGTCGGAGGACGTGCTCACCTCGACCAGCCAGGACGAGTCGGCGGTGGCGTAGACGTAGTCTTTGGCCTCGGCATTCTTCGTTTCCTGAGATTCGAAGCCGTTTACAGAATCGCTTTCGTCATTCTGCGCCTGCATATTAGCTAACTGCTGCGCGGCCGTATCGTTATCCTCCAATGCGTCATCGCCGAATGCCGCGTAGGACGGCATGAGCGACACGGCCAGGACCACGGACAGGAACGCATTGCCCAGCGCGCCCCACTTGCTCATGTTCTTCTTCACCGCTTTGAGGTTTGCCACACTCCCGCCTCCTTTCGCGTTTCGGTGTTCATAGCGAATCACCCTTTCTTTGCGGCTTGTTTATATTTGATGATGCAACCCTGGGCGCCGATGCCGCATCCTCGGCCCCAAGGCATCCCGCAGCGGGCCGGGAAGGCCCCGCCATGTGGAATCTGGGTACAACAAGTCAGGCGCGCGCTCGCGTTGCGTAAGGGAGTGATTCGGTTGCATAAGGGATGCGCATCCGGTGCCGACCAGCCGTTTTCCCTGGTTAACAGGGTGTTTCATCAGGCATGTCACACATGGATAACTGAATTGATATGAGTCATTGTAAGCCTGGGATTACCGAAAACACAAGAAAAAAGTTCGAAAACGGTTCCTTTTCGGGCAAAATCTTTCCCAAAGGTAACATATGTTACCCCAGGTCAGAAGCCCATCGCCAACCCCCCGCACAATACGAGCTCACGAATTCCCGAACATTTGCTCTTGTTGCACGAACGTTTGTTTGGTATGTTCAAGTTGCTATTATATACACGCAGCTACAGCACGCGGATGAAACGGCCGTCTACTTCCAGAATGCCATCTTTTTGCATAGCGCTCAGCTCGCGAATGAGCGACTTGTCGGCAACACGCAGGTAAGACGCCCATTCCTGACGGTTCATGGGAACCTCCACGCGGCCATTGGCGTCGACAGGCAGCGTATGCAGGTACGCCAGCACGCGATCAGTCAGGCGCGGCTCGCCCACCACGGAAAGCGTTTGAGTGAGCACGGCAACTTTCTTCGACATTTCCGCTGACAAGTTCTCACGCACCAAAAACGCATGCGGGTTCGTGCACATCTCGAGCGCCTTAGCGGGGATACACAGGATGCGCGTGGGTTCAAGCGCGCGGATGTTCACAGGCGTATGCTTCAGCGTTGCCGGTACGGCTTCGGCAAACGATTCGCCCGGGCCGAACTGCGCCACCGGGCGGTCCTGCCCGCCTTGCGGCATGCTGGCTTGCACCGCGCCTTCAATAACCACCGGGTAGAAGTCCAAACGGTCGCCCGCACGGCGCAGCAACTGATCGGCTTCAAGCGTTATGACGCGCGCATCCACTTCCTTGAGCAGCTCGAAGCGATCTTGCGTCGAAATGCCGCGAAAAACCGGCGAGGTTCGTAGCGGCTTAATGTCTTCTCGCGTCAGCGTCATGCCTGCTCATCAGCTCCCTGCTATGTCCGATTAGCCAAGCGGTAACAATTGATACCAAGTGTTACCGCCGTCTAATTCATTATCGCACAGCTGCGTTTTTTGTAAACGAAGGCTCACATATTCTTAGCATTTGCAACGAGTCGGGGGGCGGTCACGATGTCAGCGTGATTCCAAACACGCAAGGCGACGCTGAGTGCGAGAACGCGAAAAGCCCCGCAGCCATGGCTGCGGGGCTTAGCGAGAGGCAGGATAGGTCCACTGCCGCAAACTCGCGACGCAAGTCAAAGACGGTTTTCGACAGCTACTTCAACAGCTTGATGCTGATGGCCTTAGCTGGGCACGCCTCGACGCATTTGCCGCACTTCGAGCATTCGGGAATGCGGCCTGAATGCGGGTCGAGCTGCTCGGGGCATGCGTCAACGCACGCGTGGCAATCCACGCCACGGGTGCGCAGGCATGCGTTGGCCTTCACGCGCGGGCGCAGCGTAACGTTAAGGTTCGAAAGCAAGCTGACCAGCGCAGATATAGGGCAAATCTTGCTGCACCACTTGCGCAGCACCGTCACTTCCAGAATCAAGATGATCGGGAAAATGATAAGCGCCCAGGTAGGCTCGTTGAACTGCACCAAGTTCCACAGCCCGATGATGGTGGCAAACGTCAAGCCCACCGGGCAGATAAGGCAAAATACCGGGAAGCCGAACACGGCGGCCGACGCCAACGTGCCCACCAGCACCGCATGGCGACTGTCCAACTGCACACCATCGCGCTTGCCGCCAACCGGCGCCAACGCCTTCGCGCACGCCGCCGCACCCGCACACGCCGAGCACGCAGAAGAAGCACAGGTTGAATCTTCCCGCGCCAGCGCGATTTCGCTAACATCTGTAAGCGCATCGTCGGGAGCTTCGGCGTGAACCTTTCCAGCAGCAGTTAAAGCCGCGGCGGAAGGTGCATGGAAGTCGGCTTCGGGGCGCTTTTCGTCCGATTTTGCTTTGCTGCTGCCAAAAATTGCGCTAGTGTGTGCATCATCAAGAGGTTCGGGTTCAAAAGCATCCAACGCCTCTGCGTTCATACCCTTAGTTGCTGCGTTTGCTACATGCATCGCATCACTTGTGCAATTGTCCGCACCCTCAAGCGCACATAGACGCGTTTTTTGGCAGCGCTCGGCCGAAACCGCGCAGGCGGAAGGCTCGGCGGACTGCTTCAAGGCGGCATCAAGGGATGCAGCGCCCTCATCATTTCCCGCAGCAACATCTGCAGACGTGGCCACGCCCTGCGCGTTGTGCTTGGCCACGGCCTCGTCCTGCATGCCCTGCTCGGTTGCGGCCTCGTCCTGCGCAGCCTGCTTCACCGCGTTCTTGCCGCGCTTCGGGCGGAAGAACTTCTGCAGCCACGGCACGGGGCACATCCAGGCGCAAAACGCCTTGCCCACTAGGGCAATCAACACCACTACCAGCACAAACAGCAGCAGCGGGTGCAGCATGATGCCCTTCGCGCCCGCCATGGTTTCAAGCGCGCCAAGCGGGCAGATGGCCGAAATCTGCTGGATGCCGAACGCCGAGGGCGTGCCAATGCCCACGTGAAACGCCATGCCTACCAGCACAAACACCACGCACGCAAGCGCAACCCACCCGCGCGCCGTGCGGAAACGGGATTTTTTGGGCGAGCTTGCATGGGTAGACTTCTTGCTAGCGGCAGAAACCTTTTCGGCATCATGGACGACGCAGGCATCCGGCTTTTCCGCGCCCGCCGTCGTCTTTACGGCGCATTGCGCATGCTCGAAATCCAAGCGTTCTTTCTTCTCGCTCATCGCTTACGCCTCCTTCCCTGCCGCGCGCACGTTGATGCCGCGGTCGGTGCCGCCGGCGAACGTGAGGTAGCTGTTCGATGGGCATGCGTTCTCGCACGCACCGCAGCCGTTGCATTTCCCCTGGTCAACAACCGGCCTGTTCGCATCGTCAAGCGAAATGGCACCGTACGGGCACGCGTCAACGCACACCTGGCAGCCGCCCTGGATCCACGCGATGCAGCGCTCGCGGTCAACCTCGGCAATGCCGATGACCTGCGACTGGTCGCGCGCACCGGTGATGGACCCCGCCGGGCACACGTCTTCGCACACGCCGCAAAAATCGCACAGCCCACGATGGAAATCCATGATGGGCGTGCGCCAGTTCAGCACGCCGTCCTCCAGCACGCCCGTGCGCAGGCAACGCTGCGGGCAGGCGGTTTCGCACCGGTTGCACTTCAGGCACGTGGCGCGAAAATGCGCCTCGTCTTGCGCTCCGGGGGGACGCAACAGCCCCTGGTCGGTGCCCTCGAGCGCGTAAGCAGCGCCGCCGACGGCGAACATGCTGGCAACCGCGCCCGCCGCTACCAGCGCGCCGCGGCGCGTGATACTCGGCTGATTGCTCATGAGAAACCCTTTCTCGTCTTACGGTCGGCCGCGTCCCCCTCGGCCCTTGCTATTCAACGCAGCTTCAACCCTGACCCATTCGCCGCGCGCTGTACATAACAAGACGGTGACTATTTCACCGCCCGTATAGTCAATTGTTAGCTAGATTGCGAAAAACCGCTGTTCACCGGTATAAAGCGAAGCGAACACTTGCGCGAACGCGGGAACAAAGCGAGTTCGGTGGGCGTCCGCGCACGTCAAGGCGGAGGGAGGGTTCGGACGCGCGCTCCAAGAAATACGAAGCTTACGCGGGTGCCCACATCGTCCCCTGTTCCGACGGCCCGTTCGCAATTTCTAGCCTATTACGAACACCTTGCTTCAAACCGGCGCTTTACGCCGCTTGTTTGCCCGCCAGCTCGTGCAGTGCGTCCAGCTCGTCGGCGATGACCTCGGTGTCCATGTGCATAAACCCGCGCGTCACCTTCGCCACGCCACGGTAAAAACGCGTTTCGGCCACATCGAGCACCGCGTCGCACAAGTCGTCGATCCAGTTCAGCTGATGCTCGCGATGGAACTGCTCCGTCACGCGAGCAAGCTCGCACGCGCGCTCAAGGTCGCCCTCCAGCAGCGCGGCGTTCGTGCGTTCGATGACCGTGGCCAAAAACTCGAACTCGAACGACACGTGATCCTCGGGCACGTGCAAATCGGCTTGCGGCTGGATGTGCTGAGCGCAATACATCTTGTACACCTCGTCGCGCGCCTCTTGCATCATCAGACCCAGCTCGCTGGTAAACACGCTTTCAAACGGCGTAGCCGCGAACGTCTCGTAATTGCCCGCCGCAAGGAACGTGTGCGCATAATCGCAGGCCAGCGCCTGGCGCGTGCCGGAATTCGCATGGCGAAGGTAACGGCGCATATCGTCGTAGCCCTCCGCAATGAGCGCGTCGTCGCCGTCCATGCCAGCGAAGTCCATACCCGCCAGATGGTCCACCTGCTCCTGCGTCAGCTCTCGAAAGTACAGCTCACCAAGCATGCGATAATACGCCGCTCGTCCAGCGTTCACCTCGACAAGCTGCGAAATCAGCTGATCGCGCTCCATTTGCGACATCTGCTCCGCATTGTTTTCGACCATGGTTGCCCCTTTCTGCCAAGCGCCCGCTTGCGGCGAAGCGCTCACGTCCATTGTCCCCCAGGCGCGCATGACGCGCCGCGCGCATGGGCCGAGTATCGATTTTCGCTACTGCGCCCGCAAACGCGTTGTTTGTGGGCACTTGCAGGCACTGGCCTGCGGAAATGTGCCCGATGCACTCGCGGTTCGCATTCGCAAGGAGGGGGGAGGGAGAGGAAGGGTTTGCGAATACGAACCGCGAAAGCATCGCGGGGAAAGTTAGTGAGTCAAAACGTTACGGAGGCGGTGACTCACGCTGGTGGGCCGCTGCCCCTTCGAACACGCAACGCGCAAAGCCAGCGAGCATGCACGAAGTGGGGCCTTCGGCTTTTCCGGCGCACTCGCGGTTCGCATTCGCGGGAGGGGTGATGGAAGGGAGAGCGAATACGAACCGCGAAAGTGACGGAACGGAAGGCAACCGAGTGAACGGGGGTGCTTCCGCGTCGCGTGGCTTAGGAGGGACGTCCAACATCTCGCGAAAGTGACGGATTTTCGGCAAGATTGCGAGATATTGGACATCGTTGCGTGTCATAGTCGGCAGGAGCTGGCGCGACAAATCCCAGTAACTCAATATCAATTGCGCTGAACTGGGCAAACGTTTTCACGTCCTGCGCTCGAGTCCGACGCTTACGGGAAAGCGGCCCGTCGTTTTCCAATATCTCGCGCTTTTGGCGTCGTTCGGTCCAATATCTCGCCAAACTGTCGAAAATCCGTCACTTCAGCGAGATATTGGACTCAAACGCCCGCAAGCCGCTGCTGCAACGCGAACTGGTCCACTTGCGGCAGCCGCAGCCCGCCGCCAACCTGCAGGCACGCCAGGCTTGCAACCCCGCCGACGACTTGCGTCGCCGGCGGAACCAACGTTACAGCACGTTCAAGAACAGGTTCGCGATCGGGACCGTGATCAGCCACATGATGCAGCGGTAGGACACGGCGCCCACCAGGGCACACACCGCGGAACCGGCGGCCATGGCCATCAGGTTCGCGGGCTTCTTGGCCACAAGCGCGCCGCACACCGCGGGCACAACGCCCGCGCCGACGACAGCCAGCGCCAGCAGCGCCCACTGCGCACCGTCGGCGGGACCGGCCCACAGCGTGTAGGCCAGCGCACCCACGGCACCGAGCACGCCGCCTGCCAGCAGCATCTTGCCGTACGGGGCCACGTCGGCGTCCTTGGCCTTAGCAGCCACAACCACCAGGTAGGCGGCGATGCCCTCGGGCACCGCGGTGAGCAGGTAGCCCAGCGGCAGCAGCTGGCTGCACCAGTTCGGACGCGCCTCCATCAGGTAGGACTCGCCGGCCATGAAGGACAGCAGCACGCCGAACACCGCGCCGATGACGGCAACGGCCTTGCGGGCGCCCGCACCGGCCTCGCGCTTGACGAGCACCAGGTACACCACCACGCACACGCACAGGCAGCCCACCAGCAACGCCTCGGTGAAGATGCCCGAAGTGGGGTGGCTCAGCGCGCCCATGATGCGGTCGGGGTGCGACAGGTGCGTCACGGAAGCCAAGCCGCCCACAATGGCGATGACCAGCGAAGCCAGCGCCGCGGGAAACGCCGCCGCCTTCGCGCGGCCCAAGAACTCATCGACGGCAACGCAAGCGAACATGCAGCCGCCCATGCCGGTCAGGGCCGTAAACAGAACGAGGGACCATTGGATTTCCATCGCTTATTCCCCCTTTGCGAACCACGCGGCGTCTTGCGCGTCGGATGCCGGGCTGATGGCGTCGACATCGTGCCACGTGGCGATCTTGTCGGACAGGATGTAGCGCGTCAGCGGCTTGTTGCCGGCATCGTGCAGCGTGTGCACGCTTGCCGGGTCGGCGGCCGCCACGGCCTTCGACACGTCGGAGTTCGGATCGTCCATGTCGCCGTAGAAGCGGGCGTTGGCGCAGCAGGCAGCCACGCACGCGGGCTCCTGGCCGGCGCTGGTCAGCTGACCGCACAGGGTGCACTTCTCGACGGCCTTCTCCTTGGCGTTCCAGGAACGCACGCCGTAGGGGCACGCCATCATGCAGTACTTGCAGCCGATGCACTTCTCCTTGTCCACCAGCACCTTGCCGTCGGCGTCGCGGTAGCTCGCGCCGGTCGGGCAGACGTGGACGCAGGGCGCATCCTCGCACTGCTGGCACTGCACGGGCAGCCAATACTGCTCCAGGTCGGGGAAGGTACCGTGCGGGCCGATCTGCAGCACGCGGTTCCAGTACTCGCCCAAGGCGATGCCGTTCTCGTTCTTGCACGCTACCTCGCACGCGTGGCAGCCGATGCATTTATCCAAGTCAACAACTAAGCAATTGCGGCTCATTTGGTGTAAAACGCTCCTCCCGTATTCTCCGTGGGCTCAGGCATCCAGGGCTCGAAATCGGTCGGCTCGTACCAGATGCCCTCCGGGCGCTGCGCCTTGGCAACCTTGACGTGGATGCCGCGCAGGGTGTAGGTGCCGAACTCGGGATTGAAGTAGCCCGTATTCTTCGTCAGCACGTTCATGTTCTCCGTGGTCCACGACTTGCGGCCGT
>DJEE01000103.1 GCA_002431805.1 Eggerthellaceae bacterium UBA5906 | reverse complement strand
ATGAGGTCGAACTTCGGGAACGCGTCAACCCACGAGCTGGAGTTGCCCAGCGCGGCCATCTTGTTGCCGGAGCGCTCGATCCACACCTTGGGCTGGTACGGTTCGCCGGTGAGCACGGCGGACAGCACCGTCGGGATGTGGGAGTGCATCCAGCCGCCCAGGCCCTTGTGCTCGCAGTAGCCCAAACGCTCGAGCACGGCGTCGTTGGTTTGGAACTGGTACTTCGTCTCTCCGATGAATCCGGAGGGGAAGATGGTGGACTCGCAGCTGGTCAAGCCCTTGGAACCCTGGCCGCCAACCTTGTTGGCCGGGCAGCCGGTGTGCCACAGGTGGGCCGTCATGCAGTCCAGGGCGGCAGCGCCGATGGCGGCCTGCGCAGAACCCGGGTACATGTCGGTTGCCACGCCCAGGGAGATGCCGCCGTGTGCGCTCGAGCAGTACAGCTCGATGGCCTCGATGATCTTCTCCTTCTTGCAGCCGGTGATTTCGGCCACGGTGTCCAGGTCGAAGTCGGCGCAGCGGTCCTTGTAAGCCTCGAAGGCGGTTTTGCACGTGATGGTGGAACCGTCTTTGAGCTTCACGTCAACGGTGCCGAACATCTGCGGATGGTACGTGCCGTCGTTGTCCGGACCCAAGGCGAATGCCTTGGTCACGGCACCCTTCTCGGTGTCGTAGTACACGTAGCCCTCGTTGGTGGCGTCCACATCGTCGAACACGGCCGACGCGCGCAGCAGCTGGCCGTCCTTGGTGATGTCCTCGGCAACCGGCGGCAGGCTGACGTTGTCGCGCGGGTCAACGAGGAACGGCAGGTTCGTCCACTGCTCGCAGAACGTCTCGTAGCCGGGGATCTTCTCGTACAGCTTGTTCTCGATGATGTAGTGCATCCAACCGAGCATCATGGCCATGTCGGTGCCGGGCTTGATGGGCAGCCACACGTCGGCCTTGGAGGCGTCGGCGGTGAAGCGCGGGTCGACGACCACGGTTTTACAGCCGTTTTCGCGCAGTTCGGACACGCAGCGGCCGGAAGTGGAAGGCGAATGCCACGCCGGACCGGTACCCCAGATGACGTAGACTTCCGTCAGTCCGCCGTACTTGGCCGGCTTGTACAGCTCCGAGCAGCCCGAGTCGGCGATGGAAGTGTCGCCGATGCCGTTCACGAGCGGCATGGTGAAGTTACGCGGCAGGTAGCACTGCGCGCAGCCGGGCTCGAACACATTGCCGGCGCCCCAGAAGTTGCGGAAGCGCGGCGGGCTGAAGAACTGCGGGTTGCCACCGCCACCGGTGGTGCACAGAAGTCCGTGCTTGCCGGTTTTGTCGCGCATGTCGATGAGGTGCTGGGCTACGGTTTTCGCCGCCTCGTCCCAGCTGATGCGCTCCCACTGGTTGCCGGGCTTGGCACCCACGCGCTTCATGGGGTACTTGTTGCGGTTGGGGTGGTACAGTGCCTGAATGCCGGACAGGCCTTTCGGGCACATGCGACCCTTCGACATCGGGTCGATGGAATCGCCCCTCAGCTTGATGACGCGACCGTTGCTTACCGTGGCGATGACGCCGCAGTTTGCGATGCAAGCGCGGCAGGACGTGCGAACCTCATGCACGTCGTTGTCGGCCCATGCCTTGTCGCTCGGCTTCATGTTGTGGGCCGCACCCAGCCCCAGCGCGCCAACAGCGCCGGTGACCGCGGCCGTCTTCATGAACGAGCGACGTGTCATAGTCGTAGACAAAGCTTTCCTCCTCCTTTTGGTTTCCTTGTTGACCTCGTCTATTGCGATAAGGCAGCGGGCGTGAGCCTGCCACCGTATTGCCTGTTGTGTGGGGTGTTCAGCTGGGCGGTTGCCGTGAACACGGGGCTTTGGGGCGTGTTCGGGATGCCGCTTGCGTGAACACGGGGACGGAGCGGGTGTTCACGAAAACGTTTTGCGAGATGAAAGGGCAATCGTGAACATCCCCTCCGTCCCCGTGTTCACAGTTACCCTCCGGCCAAACACGCCCAAAAGCCCCATGTTCACGCAAACGACGCGCCCGGGACGGCAGCGCCCGTCTCGCGGTTGCGGGCCGCCTTACGCGTTCGCAGTTTCGCGCTTGTGCGCTTCGAGCATCTGCTTGCCTGCGTCGGTTGCAACCCAGGCGCCGCGCCAAACAAGCGCGCCGGCTTTGTCGAGCTTGTCGACATAGAAATCGGGCGAAAGCTTGTGGTGATCGGCCACGATGTCTTGCGACAGGCCGGGTGTGGTCTTGAAAAACTCCTGGATTTCGGGGAATTTGCGCGGCTGGGTACAGAAATCCAGCACGGCGAAGTAGGTGTCACGGCGGTGCGGACGCAGGGAAAGCTGCGCCTCGATGCGACGCTCGGGTGCCAGCAAGCGCACGGTTTCCGCGCCAGCGTCGGTGATTTCGATACGGTAGGTTTCCACCAGGTCGTCGGCCGCATCGGGGTCAAGGCCTGCAAGCTGCTCGGACGTGATGGGGTTGCCCTGCGCGTCAAGCGGCGTTTGCACAAGACCGCCGGCATCGATAAGCATCTGAATCATGGTAAACGGCGTCTGCATGATGTGGCTGTACACGAACTCGTCGGTAGCCGCGATGAAGTCTTCAACTTCGGTGAAATCATGCGGCTGCTGGCAGAACGCCAGGGTTTTGTACAGCGCCTCGCGCAGCGCGTTTTGCGACCCCACGCACGTGACCACCGCATTCACGCGGTCGGTGAACGTGGGCTCGTCGGGCAGCTCGTACTCAGCTGCCGGTGCACCCTGGGCGATGGCGGCCGGGTCGGCCGATGCATCAGCGGCAATGCCGGCAGCCGAGGAAACGGTGGGCTTGCGCTCGCCGAAGCTGTCGTCTTCGGGTTCACGTACATCCATAAGGTAGCCGCCTTCGGCATATTTCTCGTAACTCGAAGGAACCTCGAATTTCGGCAGCGGCTTGTTTTTGATATTCATGATTACCCCCTTGCCTTGGGCTTCGCGCCGCGTTGTGGCGATTGGCCCCATGCATCCTCGCGTACGCTTGGCAGCATTGCAGCAACGCGTTTCGCAGCGCAGCCTCTTTACTACTTCAAGCGCATTTCCTCTTTCCGCATGACGCCGCCAGCGGGCCTCTCAGCTCCCACCGCGCATGTTGCAATCGCGTTGCGCCATGTCCTCTTCGGAACGGCCTTCACGGTACGAAATTCGCAAAACCCCTGCTACGTCACTAGTTAACTAGACCTTGTTGAGGTTGACTATTAAGATAACTAGTCGAAAACTAACGTAGTCCTCAACCGTGCACCGCGCTGAAAGAAGCGCCGCGCAGGCATCCGGGGGCAAACGAGTTTGATAAGATAGAGAGTGCGCAAACCATATGAGAATCGGGGGAATATGGCACTTCAAGGGGACACGGCCGCGCCTTCTCAAAAAGGCGTTCAGCCGAAAAAAGCTGCCGCAAGCAAAAGCCTAGCCGAGCGTTTTTCAGACGCGCTTGCGTCCATCGACCGGCAAGCACCAAGCCTGACCTACCTAGGCCTGGGTTGCTGGATTGCGTGGAACACCATCGCATTTTCCGGGTCGTTCTGGCTGCACGAAACGAACAACAGCAACATCACGGAAAACCTTATGCTTGTGCATTTGCTGGCGTGCTTCATCACGCTTTCTTTGGTTGCGCTGTTCGCCAACCGCATTTCAAAATGGGTGGCGAAAAACCGCACCACACTTGCCGGAGGCATCGTGGCTGCCACAGGCACGCTTTTGCTGTGCAACGCCCGCCCTGAGGTGCTAGGCAGCGGCGTGCCAGACGCTGCGCTTTCCGTTCTGTTCACTGCCGGCTGCGCGCTTGCCGGCGCGGGCACCACCATGCTGTTCGTACGCGCCGCCGCGCTGTTCGGCACGCTGGCGCCCCATCGTGCGCTGTATCGCCTGGCCGAGTGCACGCTGTTCTCCATTGCCACGTACTTCGTGCTCAGCGGCTGCCCGCAACCAGTAGCGGTGGCGGCATTCATTGCGCTGCCCATCATCGGCGCGGCGCTGTTCTGCATCCGCCAGCGCGACGTGCGTGGAGAACGCCAAGTGCTTGCCACGCCGGTGAAGCTTTCGCGCAAGTTCTGGGTGCTGCTGGTTTCCATTGGCCTGTGCTCCACGGCCCTCGAGCTCATTCGCGCATATGTGCTGATCAGCGTGCCGCCCATGTACGCCATCGGCGCGAACGTGGCCTCGCAGCTTATCGAGATTCCCCTGATGGTGGGCATCATGTTCGCTATTCTGCTTACGAAATCGCGCCGCGACGGGTTCGCCAAGCTGTACTCCGTAGCTGCGTGCGCGCTGACGGTGCTTATCGTGTGCATTGCCATGTTTTCCCTGAACACGCCGGCTGTGGCGGCAGGCGCGTGGGTGGTGTGCACGTGCTACAACATGGTGGTGTGGGCCATGCTGTACTACCTGGTGTACCAGTGGCGCGGCGGGGCGCTGCGCATCATGGCGGCCGGCAACGCGGCGCTTTCGGGCGGCACGTTCGTGGCAAGTCTTTTGGCCATGGCGTACCAGGCGTCACACATTTCCGACGGCACCATGAAGGTCATCATCGCCGTTGTGGGGGTTGCCGTGCTGGTAGACGTGCTGTTCGTGTTCTCGGAGAAGCAGATCAACGGCATCCTGTTGCCGGTTGACGAGGGCGACGACACCGCCGCCGCAACCGACGAAACCGCTGCTAGCGCGGCCAAGCAGCCAGGCAAGTGGAAGCTGGCCTGCGACGAGGTTGCACGTGCAGCCGGCCTTTCAGCACGCGAAACCGACGTGTTCCTAGACCTAGCCCGCGGCCGCACCGCCCAAGAAATCGCCGACCGCGAGGTGGTGTCCATCTACACCGTGCGAGCCCACACCCGCAGCATCTACTCCAAGCTAAACGTGCACTCCAAAAAAGAGCTAACCGCCCTCGTACAAAAACACGCCGACCAGGGGTAACGACTCATCAAAACGATTCTCACATATTGCAAGCTTGTTTTAATTACCCTACAATTACCATAGATTTTTATAAATGTAGGGTAATTCGCATTACGGTGAGAGACGGCATATGTCAATCTTAGAAGACGTTCTGGAAGAAGAGTATCGTAGGTCCGTCAAACTGTGCCATCTCATGGAATGCGAGCTGAACTCTCTTCCAAAGGGCAGCATCAGGGCCCGCAAAATCAAATCTCATGAATACTATTATCTCAATTATCGAGAAGGCGACAAAGTCTGCTCCGACTACCTTCGCGCCGATAAAGTGGAAGAAGTGCGCGAGAAGATTAACCGACGACACGAGCTTACTGCCGCGCTCAAAGAGCAAAAGCGCTCTCAGAAGCAAATCGAAAAAGCACTAGGAAGAGTGCCCAATGTTGAATAGCCAGCAGAAAGCTTTCGCCAAAGTGCTCGATCTTGTAGAGGATTCCGGGTGCATGCCCCATGTCATGCTTATTGGGTCATGGGCTGAATTCGCTTATCGCGAGGCCGGTCTCCTCAATGACTTTGCGCCCAACATCAAAACAATGGACGTGGACTTTCTTGTAAGAAATCTTCGCAAACCAACGCCTGCCGCCGGACTTGCGGCCACGGCAAAAGAGAGGGGCTTCTACGTTGAGTCCGACCGAATCGACGGCACCACCAAAATCATCGATGTAACGGGCCTCGAAGTCGAATTCTTAATCGGCAAGAAAGGTGCCGGCCTTGAATCGTCGCTCAAAACCAACCTAGGAGTAACCGCCCAAGCCTTAAGGCATCTAGACATATTATCCCAGCATCCTACCGTGGCACGATGCCTCGATCATGAGGTGGTTGTTCCCATGCCGGAGGCATACGCGCTTCACAAGATGGTCATTAACTCTCAACGTGGCGTAAAGGCGCACAAAGACGTCCAAGCCATTATCAATTTGCAGTCCTATCTTGATGCAAAGACAATCAAGGTCCTCTACGAACAGCTTACAAAGAAAGAGAAAGCCCAGGTACGCGCATTCATCGAACGCGAAAGGGTGAATTTTGATACCGTTTTGTTCTAGACACGGACGAGCGCACCTTAGCCGCTAGCCTGCAGCTACGCCGTTGCTGAAGTTGCCGATGCGCTAGCCGATGCAAGCTTGATATACTCGCCGATGCGACCGTTTTCGCCACCGTACGAGCTGTTCCAGTAGCCAAATTCAACAGCATCGCCCACTTTGATGCCTTCGAACGTAAGCTTGTCTTGATCGATGCGATTCGTGAAATCGAAGCGGTATTCTTCGCCTTGACCCAAGCGATACGAGTCTGACGTTACCCGAATGCACGCAACAAGCGAGCTCTCATCAAGTTCCGTAACAACCCCGCTACCGGACAGGATAACGTCGTCCATGCTCCCGATCATCTCGCTGCCGGAAGGCGGAACGCTCCCCTTTTCAGACTGCACGTCCTCGACGTTGAAAACCGTAAGGGCCGGCGGCGCGGAGTGGTTAATCTTCTGGATACGCGGAACCGCGAAAAAACAAGCTCCTATCAGCAAAAACACGATTGCAAGAACCACCGCAACCTCAATGACCCAGCTGAGCGCTTTATCGTCTTTGCGCATGGCGCCTCCTTTGACGGGGCTTCTTGTAATTGACAGGTTTATCCTAGCAAATTCAACGCCATCCCTATGCCTGCCACCAAAGCCTTATCGGCGAATAGCAAACCGCACATTCGCAAGCCATATGCAGCGGGACGAGTGGGACAGGGGTCGGGTACCGTCCCATTGTGGGACGGTACCCGACCCCTGTCCCACTTGAGCAAGCCCGCGGGAAAACGGAAGGCCGGCGGCGCGTATGGGACGCGCGGCCGGCCTTCTATCGCAATAGCTTATTTGTTGCTACGCCATGATCTTACGGAACAGCTCTACCACCTGGTCGTGATCGGCGTCGCGAGGGTTGCCCGGGAAGCAGGCGTCGGCCATGGCATCGGTTGCCAGCTGGTCAAGGTCGGCGGCCACCAACCCGTTGCATGTATGCGGGATCTCTACGTCGGCAGACAGCTGACGCACTGCGGCGATAGCTGCATCGGCGGCCTCTTCCGTGCTCATACCCGTGGTGTCAACGCCCATGGCGCGCGCCACGTCGGCCAATCGTTCGGCGGCAACCGGCTTGTTGAACTCCATGGCCACCGGCAGCAGCATAGCGCACGCCACGCCGTGCGGCGTGTCGTAATGCGCCGACAGCGTGTGCGCCATAGCATGGTCGATGCCCAGGCCAACGTTGGAAAATCCCATGCCAGCCACGTACTGGCCCAGCGCCATGCCCT
>DJEE01000116.1:9313-23347 GCA_002431805.1 Eggerthellaceae bacterium UBA5906 | reverse complement strand
GCCGTGAACGGGGGACGGAGCGGATGTTCGCATATGCGTTTTTGGGATGAGCAAATTCAATCGTGAACACCCGCCCCGTCCCCCGTTCACGGTGGCCCTCGCTCTGAGCATTCTCTCTTTCGTTTGCTATTTCTCGAAAAGTGCAGTTTTCGGCGGTTTCTATTTGCCAAAACGTGCAGAAAATGGCTGATTCTATTTGGCGATTTGTGCAATAATAGGCGTATTCTATTTCCCGATTTGTGCAGTGGAGGTAGTTCATGCTGCGGCGTAAGGTTACAAATCTCCTGGTCAAATGGAAGAATGAATCACAAAAAGCTTTGTTGGTCACTGGTGCTCGTCAGATAGGAAAGAGTTACGCAATCCGCGAATTCGGGAAATCAAGTTTTGCGTGCTATTTCGAGGTGAACCTGCTGCTTGATAAAGTGGCCCGAAACGCATTTGCGGAGGCTGAAAACGCAGTCGATTTCATCAATCGCGTCGCGCTGCTGTCGAAAAACCCGCTGGTTGAAGGGGACACGCTGATATTTATCGACGAGATTCAGGAATACCCGGAAATCGTCACCCTTATGAAGGCGCTGGTTGAAGATGGGCGCTACTCGTTCATCTTCTCGGGCTCTATGCTGGGCACTGAATTCAAAGGCATTTCGTCTTTTCCCGTGGGATATGTTGAGCAGATTGTCATGCGTCCAATGGACTTTGAGGAATTCTGCTGGGCGGTTGGCGTTGATCAGCGGTTTCTTGACCAGATTCGCGAATGTTTGCGCGAAAGGCACGCGGTTGAGCAGTATCTGCACGATATCATGATGCGAAATTTCCGCGCATATGTGGTGGCAGGCGGCATGCCTGAGGTGGTGCAAAAATACGTTGACTCGGGGTATTCGCTTACGGAAACGCGGGCAATGCAATCGACTTTGGTAAAGCAATATGCGCAAGACATCGGGAAATATGCGGGCAATCGGGCGTTTGGGGTTCGTGCGATCTTCGACCAAATTCCCGTGCAGCTTGAGGGCGACACACATCGTTTCAAGTTGGCTTCGTTGCGCAAAGCGGCGCGCATGGAATCGTTTCATCACGACTTCCTGTGGCTGGTCAATGCTGGTGTGGGGCTTCAGGTTTTGCAAACCACCGAGGCGCGTTGCCCGCTGAAGCGCACGGAACAAGCTTCGAAGTTCAAGCTGTACGAATCTGATACGGGCATGTTGGTGTCGCGGTATCCGCAAAGCACGGCGCGTTCGATTTATCTTGACATGAAGGATCCGAATCTTGGCGGCGTATACGAGAACGTGGTGGCGCAGGAATTGGCGGCGCAGGGTATCCCACTGTGGTATTACCAGTCGGAACAAGCCGGTGAAGTGGACTTTCTTATGGAAGGGAAAAGCGGCAAGGTGGTGCCCATCGAAGTGAAATCGGGTAAGAAGGTGCGGGCCCATGCGGCGCTCGACCACCTTTTGGGCATTCGCGATTACAAGATCCCAGAAGCGTTGGTACTTTCGCGCAATAACCTGTCGCAGGAAGGACGTGTCACCTACGCGCCGCTGTATATGACGTTTTGCCTGGATGAGCTGACGGAAGCGGATTCCGACGATTTTGCGTTCGCGCCAGCGCTGCCGTAGGAGAAGGTGCTTGTGGCGGCGCTTGCGTGAACGGGGGACGGAGCGGGTGTTCACGGTTGAGCTTGCTCATCCCAAAAACGCATATGCGAACATCCGCTCCGTCCCCCGTTCACGGCTACCCTTTTGCAGGCATTAGTTCTTTGCTCGTAGATGCTATTTCCCGAAAAGTGCGGTTTTCGGCGGTTTCTATTTGCCAAAACGTGCAGAAAATCTGGGACAGGGGTCGGGTACTGTCCCACTTTCGGAGTCTTACGGAGGGCGTGGCTTATTTCGCTAGTTTGTTGGGCAGGCTCATGAGTTCTTGTTGGGACTTGACCTCGCATTTTTGGAAGATGTTGTGCGCGTGGGTGTGCACGGTGTTCAGCGAGATGATAAGTTCGTCGCGAATGTAGGGGCGGCTGCGGCCGGCTAGCAGCAGGGCGCATACCTGCGTTTCTCGCTCGGTGAGGCCGAATTCGCGTTGCAGCTGGCGCGCCTGGGCATCGAACAGCGCCGCGAGGGCGTCTTGGCTGCTTGCCGCGGAATCCGCCAGCGCGCCATCGTCGCCACGCTCGCTGGCTATTGCGCCATCAGAGGCAGTTTGGTTACTGATGGCGTCGCTTTCCTCAACATGCTCTTTGGCCGCGAACAGGGGGTTTATTGCTTTTGCCGCGAAGAACCATTCCGGTTTGAACCCGACGGACATGGCCGCGAACATGATAAGGCCCGTCAAGGCAAGGGGCAGCAGCGACAGTGTTTCCTCGTGTCCCGCTGCAGGTAGGGCCAGCGTCAGGCCGACCGCCACGCCGGCGCCTTCGGCGGCTAGGAAGCCGCAAAAAGCCAGCACAGGGTTAAACCCCATGCGGCAGATGGTTTTCGGTGTGACCACCCACAGCGTCAGCTGCACGCCGAACATGGCCACGAAATTTGCCGTGTATGCCACGCTGCGGAAGTCGTACCAGCTGTTCGGGCCGGCCAAAAACACGATGCAGCCGAGCATCATAAGCGGGCATGCCCAGCGGTACATCAGCGAATAATTCAAAAACCTGCTGGTGCGCATGCAAATCAAGAACAGCACCAGCGCCACCACCGCAGCGCAGGTGAAGGGCAGCAAGTAGTGCATGAAACGGTCGCCCACCACAGCAGGCGACGAGATAAGTCGAAACGATGAAAACTGCACCCACATGAGAAAGTACAGCAGCAAAATAGGTGCCATGCTGCGCATTTGGCGGCCGAACGTGGCTGCGAGCGGCTTGCCCGGACCGCACGCGCATTCGCCCTCGAACGGGCATGCCCATGTTTCCGCGCGGTGGAATGCTAGCACCATGGAACCTGCGGGCATAAGAATGCATGCAAGCGCGAACAGCGCACCTTTGGCCGACAGCAACACGAAGTACAACGCGAACGCCATGATGAACGCTTGCGGCACGGTGCGTTCAAGCCGCGACACCTCAAATCCGCTGAGTCGCTGACCCCAGATGATGGTCATAAGCACAAGCCCTGCTCCGCCAAGTAACCCGCCTACGGTTGAAAGCGTCGCATTCCACTCGCTTCCCGCAAACGCAAGCCAGATGCAGCACGAACCCACCGCAGCGAATACGGCGCCTGCGGCTCCGGCGATTTTCGATTGCGTGATGGAGCATTTCATGCGCAGCGCTGCGTTAACGAGCGCGCAGGCGACCATCCCTATGCCCACCCACAGCCACACATGCTCTGATGAGCGCAAAACAATGGGGTGGGGAATAAGCCCGCAGGAAAAGAACGCGCAGTACATCCATGCAAGTAGCAGCCCTAAGCCGCCGGATTGCCGCCAAGTGCCGGCTAGCGCGCGTGCAAGCTTCATGAAATTCCCCCGTAAACATGTTTCGAACCTGCGGCGTGGGCGCAACGGATGAGCATCGCGCACCCTTGAGGTTCCCCCTTCGAATCAGAAGTATAGCGCGGCTGCGGTGCGCCTGTGCCGCTTAAGAAAGCTTGAGCGGCTTGAAAATGAAAATGGTCATATTGCAGTGAGGCGTGACCAGGCATTTTGCAAAAGGTCATTACAAATCAACGTGCTGCCGTGATGTACGCCCGCCCGTTACGGGGCAGTATGAGATACAGGTTTTGTCCATCTTCCACGGGCTTGCTCGAGCGTTCGACGAGGCGCGCAATGGCAAACCGTGCGCGGCGCAACGGTGCGTCGCGGGCCCTGAGCGCGCGGCGCGCAAGGACCGATGCAACCAAAAGGAGGAGGGAAAGATGAAACCGATCGACATCGACCGGCGCACGTTCGTCAAGGCTGCAGCAGGCCTCGGCGCGCTGTCGGTTGCGGGGGCGGGCGTGGGCATGCGCGGCGAGGCGCTTGCCGCCACAGTCGAATACCCCGAACAACGCCATGGTCAACCCATCGAGGCTACTGTGGACGCGAAGACCGGCGAGGTGAAGGTTAACGAGGACGTGGTGGTGCGCTATAGCGGATGCTTGGGTTGCTACAGCAGTTGCGGTAATCGCCTGAAGCTCGACCGTGCTACCGGCGAGCTGCTTTCCGTTGGCGGTAACCCGTACAACCCGTCGTGCGCCTATCCGTACCTGAACTTCGAAGAGCCGCTTGAGACGGCGTACCGCTCTATGAGCTTCGCTCCCGGTGCGGGCAATCTGACGCGCGGCACCGTGTGCGGACGCGGTCAGGGTACGCAGACCACGTATAACCAGGCCGATCGCATTACCGTGCCGCTCAAGCGTGCGGGCAAGCGCGGCGAGGGCAAGTGGCGTGCCATCAGCTGGGATACGCTTATCAAGGAAGTTACCGAAGGCGGCAAGCTGTTTGCCGACACCGGCGAGGACCGCGAAGTTGCGGGCTTCAAGGCGCTACACGACACAAAAACGCCCATGAACGCCGATTACCCGGGCCTAGGCCCCGTATCTAACCAGTTCGTGCTGCTTGGTGGCCGCGGCGATGGTCGTACCATCATTGGCACGCGTTTCACCAACTGCTTCGGCTCCATCAACCAATACGGCCACGCGGCCACTTGAGGCGGCTCCCAAGTCAACCGTGCGTTGACCGAATCCGCTACACGCAACACTCAGCCCGACCTGGAGGAAGGCGAGTACGTCCTATGGATGGGCGGCTTCCCCGGCGCTACGGGTAAAAGCTTTCAGGGCATCGCGAAGCGAACCTTGGAGCTGTTGAAATCCGGCAAAGCGAAGATGGACGTCCTAGACCCCGTGCTTGGCAACGGCTGCGTGACGCCTACCGTTCCCAACATCAACTGGATCCCCACGAAAACGGCCACGTCGTCGGCGTTTTCCCTGGCCGTGATCCAATACGCGCTCGATAAGGGCCTTACCACGCCCGAGATCCTCGAGTTCGCTAACTACAAGGCTGCCACCGCTGGCGGCTATGCGGCGTACGCCAACGCCACGCACCTGGTGATCATCGATCCGGCCCATAAGAACCACCGCAAGTTCATGCGCGCCGCTGATGCCGGCCTGGAAGAGCCCGAGGCCGACCCGAAGGCGACCACCATGCCTACGTATTACGCAGTCATCGACAAGGAAACCGGCGAGCCGGCGCTCAACACTGCCGTCACGCACGGCATCTTGGAATTCGAGGGCGAAGTGAACGGCGTGAAGGTGCGCACGAGCTGGATGTTCCTGAAGGAGAACGTCTACGAGCACACCATCGAGGAGTACTCCGAGATTTGCGGCGTGCCCGTTTCCGACATCGAGCGCATCGCGAAGGAGTTCTTCTCGCATGGCACGAAGTCGTCGGCACGCGGCCTGGGCGGGACCGCTTCCGTCAATGGCACCGACGCCACGTTCGCGTTCCGCGTGCTCAAAGCCATGGTGGGTTCCAACCAGATGACCGGCGGCTGCAACGTGTACCGCGTGGGTGCAAAGGCAACGGCAGACGGCGCGCGCTACAAGCTGTCCACCATTGCCGGCAAGCCATCCGTTTCCGCGAAGAACGCCGCGTACATCTGCCGCACCGGTAAGGCGTGGATGGCCACCGATGAGTACAAGGCGCGCGTGGCGGCGGGCGAGAAGGATCCCAAGCCGAAGTTGCCGTGGTTTGCCGGATCGCAGACTTCCGACAACCAGGCGCTCATGTCCATCGTGAACCAGTACCCTTACCAGGCGAAAATCCTTGTGTCGTGGATGAACGACTGCATCCAGGCAACGCCGGGTGCGCTGCGCGACGAGGTCATCGAGCGCTTGTGCGACCCCGAGGTGGTTCCGCTGCACATCGCGTGCGACGTGTTCATGGGCGAGCACGCCACGTTCGCCAACTACATCGTGCCCGACACCACTCCGTTCGAGAGTTTCGGCGTGGTGACGAACGAGGGCTACTGGCGCGGCAAGGGCAACACCGTGCGCTGGCGCGCGAAGGAGCCCGGTTCGCTGAAACTTGACGACGGCCGTTTCGCCAGCTTCGAGGCGTTCGTATGCGACGTGGCGTGCGCCTGCGAGCTGCCCGGTTTCGGCGAGGACGCCATCGAGGACGTCGATGGCAAGAAATGGCCGCTTACCGACGCGCCCGATTACTTCCAGAAGGCCGTGGCGAACCTGGCGTACGAGACCGAGCCGGTGGGCGACGTGTCGGCCGAGGACGTGCGTCTGCAGGCTCTCGATGAGCTGCCCGAGGCGTGGAAGCAAGCCGTTTCCGCAGATGAATGGCCGAAGGTGCAGAACGTGCTTTCTCGCGGCGGGCGTTTCTGGCCTGTCGAGACGAGCCAGAAGAACGGCCGCAGCGCGTTTGCGGCGGAGTACGTGGCATACATTTACAGCGAGCTTAAGGGCTCGAACAAGAACAACTTCACGGGGCAGTATGCCGACGGCGCCATGCGCTGGGTGCCCGAGGACTTTTGCGATCGCACGCCGCTTGCCGGCGCGTACGATGCCAAAGAGTTCCCGTTCGCGTCCACGAACTACAAGCCGCGCTTCCGCTCGGTGTCCATGCAGGCGAACAATCCGATCATGCGCGACCTGTGCTCGTCGAACTACCTGGAGATCAACCTGGAAGATGCCGCTGAGCTGGGCATCAAGGACGGCGACCAGGTGCGCATCACCAACCCGACGGGCGATGTGATGGAGGGCCAGGCCATGGTGCGCGCCGGTATCGCGCGCGGCACGTTCGGCGTTGCGTACGGCTACGGCCATCATGCGTACGGTGCGAAGGGTTACAGCATCGACGGCAAGGCCGCCGAGGGCGACAAAGCCATCGGCGCCGGGGTGCACCTGCAGACCATGCTCGACCCGAAGGTGGGCGAAGGCGTGATTTACCCGCTTGTCGACCACGATGCGGCTTCGCCGGGACGCTCTGGCGGCATGTACAAGATTGAGAAGGCTTAAAGGGGGCGCGAGCGCAATGAGCGAGAAACGATTCGGGATGCTGATCGACCTGTCCACGTGCATCGGCTGCAACGCGTGCGCTGTGGCGTGCAAACAGGAAAACGATGTGCCGCAGGGCTGTTTCAACACGTGGGTGGAAAGCTGGGACGTCGACGCCGATGGCCGCACGCGTCGCGCGAACATGCCCAAGCTGTGCAACCACTGCGCAGATGCGCCGTGCGTGAAGGTGTGCCCGACGGGAGCCAGCTGGCGCACGGATGAGGGCGTGGTGCTGGTGGACGCCGACAAGTGCATCGGTTGCAAGTATTGCATGGCCGCCTGCCCTTACCAGGTGCGTTGGGTCAATGAGGCCGGTGAAGTGGACAAGTGCACGCTCTGCTACCACCGCACGTCGAACGGCCTTCTGCCGGCGTGCGTGTCCACTTGCGTGACGCGCAGCCGCTATTTCGGCGATCTGAACGACCCGGAAAGCGACATCTCGAAGAAGATTGCCGAGGTGGGCGCCGAGGGCCTGTACGCCGATTTGCGGCTGGAGCCGTCGGTGCTGTACGTGGGTCTTTCCGAGGTTGAGGGCATGCCCGTAGCTTCCGCCATCCATCGCGGCGGCAACGTGATCAAGCCGTACGAGGGGTGATGAAGGATGATATGGGATTGGATTATCGCGCTGTACCTATTCTTGGCGGGCTTGGGCGCTGGCGCATTCGTGATGGGTACCATTGCGGGCTGGAAATGCCCCAACGGCAAGAAGCTTAAGCTTACGGCCTTAATCATCGCGCCGGTTGCCGTGGGCGTGGGCACGCTCATGCTTATGGTGGATGCGCGCGCCGGCCTTGCGCACCCGCTGCGCTTCTTCGGGCTTCTGACGAACCCGAGCTCCATCATGATGTGGGGCGTGGTGCTGCTGTCGCTGTTCTTGCTGGCGGCCGTGGTGGCGCTGGTGTTGCAGTGGCGACGCGGCCGCACGCCGAAGTGGCTGGACGCGGTTGGCATGCTGCTTGCGCTGGGCGTTGCCGGCTACACCGGCATGCTGCTGGGCGACGCGCACGCGGCTTTCCCGCTGTGGAACCAGCTGGTGCTACCGGTGCTGTTCGTGGTGTCGGCCGCTTCGGCGGGCTTTGCCGCCGTGGTGCTGGCGGGGCATGTGCTGAAAGCACCCGAGCTGGAGAAGCTTGGCTTCACACACGTGACGGGGCTGGTGCTGCCGGTGCTCGAGGCGGCGCTTATCGCGGTGCTGCTCATGTGTGCGCAGGCGGTTGACGGCTCCGCGGCTGCGGCAGCTGCGGCTTCGGTTGCAGCGCTGGTGTCCGGCACGTACGCGGTACCGTTCTGGCTGGGCCTGGTGATTGTGGGCCTGGCGGTGCCGTTTGCGCTGGAGCTTACCATGCGGGCGAAGCCGGCGTTGGCCGATGGCCCTGCCACTTACGTGGCCGAGTGCTGCGTTCTGATGGGCGGCTTCATGCTGCGATTCCTGGTGATCTACGCCGCCGTGGCCGTAGCGGCGGCGTAAAGGTTGATGCTTCGCGGGGCGGGTTGCGCAGACAGCCCGCCCCGCGGGGCCGAAGCGCTTTGGCTGGACGGTCGTTCCCTCCCCTCCTTATGCATGTTTCGACGACCGCCCAGCTAGGGCGCTTGCGGGAAAGGATGTGCGATGAATACAACAGACGCGGTAGAAAACGAGGCGACAATTGAGGCGCGCGCGGCGGGTGGGGTGTACGGTGCGTTGGCGCGTATGTTCGCAAGTGCGCCGACTGAGCGTTCGTATACGGAGTTCATTCAGGTTGCTCATCTGCTGGGATGCGATGAGCTCGCGCCGGGCGGCGTTGATTTTGCAACGGCGGAAGCGGCGTTCGACGCGCGCTTCGTGGTTCCCGGCGGTCGGATGTACGTGCCGCTGTCGGAGAACTGCATAGCGCTCGCCGGCGAAGAATCTGCGGCGGTTGGAAATGGGACGGTACCCGACCCCGTCTCGGTCCCGCGCATTGCGTGGGGGCCGCTTGGAGGTGCGCGTTCGGCGCACGCGGCGGCGTGTTATGCGGCGGCAGGGTTTAATTCCGATGCGGTTCGCGCGGGCTCGCCCGAAGCGGCAACGCTGCGGGACGACTCGCTTGCCGTGGAACTGGCGTTTATGGCGTATCTGGCAGCTGGCGAGACCGTTGCGGGCGAGGTCGGCGATGATGCGCGAACCCAAAACGCCCGTGATTGGCAGGCGCGTTTTCTGCGTGATCACCTGCTGACGTGGGTCGGTCGCGCCGCAACATCGGCTCGCACGCACAAGCGACGACCTCTACGCCCGCGCCGCCCTGCTTGTCGAGTCCTGGTGCAAGTTCGACGCTGCGCGCCTGGGGTGATGCGAGGTGGAAGTCAATAGCTTTCCTCTGTTTTCCTGTTGTGGATGCGAGGTGATACCCGGTAGGACGAGGTGTTTTCGGTGCACGGTTTTTAGTGCGCTTCAAGGACGGGCTTTTTGCGGCGTGGGGATTCGATCACCTTGAGCGTGTGGAGTCCATAGTGCGTAAAACATAAAGTGGGTTTGCGGTAAAATACCGAACGTAAAACGCGTAAAATACCGAATACGATTGCGGTAAAATACCGAACAATGAAATACGGCGAAAGGTATTCCCATGTCGAAGCGCACAACGCTCACTCCGGAAGGCTATAGGCCTAGGCTTATCGAGAATCGGCTTGACTCTCTTATGCAAGCGTTCGGTTGCGTGGAAATCAACGGACCGAAATGGTGTGGGAAAACGTGGACTGCACGCACGCGCTGTGCCTCTATGACGAAGCTTGACGACCTTTCAGAGCGTCAAGCGGCTGAGATGGATCCTGCGCTTGCGCTTGCGGGCACTGTGCCGCACCTTGTGGATGAATGGCAGGAGGTTCCGGAGGTTTGGGATGCCGCGCGGCGCTTCGTTGACGATTCGGGCAACAAGCGCGGGTTGCTGCTGCTTACCGGGTCTACCTCGCTCGATAAAAGCGAACGCGAAAAGGTTCGGCATACCGGAACGGGCAGAATAGTGCGGCTCTCCATGCGCCCTATGGCTTTGTGCGAGTCTGGCGAGGGTGATGCGAGTGTTTCTCTCAAAGCCCTCATGAACGGCGAGCGGCTTGTTCCTGCTCGCAAAGAAACTGGGCTTGCAGACGTTGCGCGCTGGTGCTGTCGCGGGGGTTGGCCCGCCAACATCGGCCTTTCAGACGTCGCAGCTGCGGAAACGGCCGCGCAGTACATCCAATCGGTTCTCGACGTGAACGTTATTGAAGATGGTCGGTCCCCTGAAACGGCGTTTCGGTTGATGCGTGCTCTGGCATCGAATGTAAGTCAGGCAGTCACATATAAAACGCTTGCGAAGGACATGTCGGCCGGAGAGGCCGCGCCTGACGTCGATACCATCGCTGCGTACCTCGGCTTGTTCGACAGGCTGAAGCTCACCGAGGAGCTGTATGGATGGGAGCCTCCCATGAGATCGAAGGCGCGTGTGAGGGTGAAACCAAAGCGGTATTTCTGCGATCCGTCGCTGCCGGCGGCGTTGCTTGGGGCGACGCCTGAGAAGCTTTTGCATGATGCGCAGACGTTGGGCATGCTGTTCGAGAACTTGGTGATTCGCGATCTGCGCGTGTTCCAATCGACCTATGCGGGCCTCGGCAATAAAGTATCGTACTATCGCGATGAGCGCGGCTTGGAGGTGGACGCTGTCGTGGAGAGCGAAGGGTGCTGGGCCGGTATCGAAGTGAAACTTTCCGATACCAAAGCCGATGAAGCGGCGGCGAGCTTGAAGAAGCTCCGTGACAAGGTGGTGGAAAACCCCGCCGCGCGCGGCGTTGAGCCGGCGTTTCTGGCGGTGGTGGTGGGCCGTGGCAGCCTGGCATACACGCGCAGCGATGGCGTGCTGGTGATACCGGCAGCTCTGCTAGGGGCGTGAGGCTGGTCTGCTGTTTTGAAAGCGTTCCGGGAATCGCTTAGGGGGATAAGTGTCCTTCTCTAGGGGGGGTTGCCGCTTCAGCCCTACGCACCTCGCAAAACGGCGCGATGGGAGCCGGGCGGGTTTTGCGCAACTTGCTTTCTTGGCGGATGCCCGGCTTGCCGTGGCTGCGCTTGCCGGGTGTGCCGTCTCGGCTCGTGCGATAATGGGGCGCGAACTGAAAGGGGAGTGCAGATGAAGCGGATTCTGGTTATCGCGACGGGCGGGACGATCGCGTCGGCCGAAGAGGGAAGCGGGCTTGCGCCGGCGCTGACGGGCGAGCAGCTGGTGGCGTTCGTGCCCGAGGTGGCGCAGCTTGCCAGCATCGAGGTTGTCCAGGTGATGAACATCGACAGCACGAACATGCGCCCGCAGGGGTGGCTTGCCATCGCGGGCGAGGTGCGCGAACGTTACGACGGGTTCGACGGTTTCGTGGTGCTGCACGGCACCGACACGCTTGCGTACACGGCCGCGGGGCTTTCGTACCTGGTGCAGGGGTCGCCGAAGCCCATCGTGCTGACGGGGTCGCAACTGCCCATGGGCGACCCGGAAACCGATGGCAAGCGCAACGTGCTGGATGCCGTGCGTGTGGCCTGCGACGATGCGGCCGCGGGTGTGCTGGTGGTGTTCGGCGGCAAGGTGATTGCGGGGACGGCGGCGCACAAGGTGCGCACGCGCGATTTCGAGGCATTCGACAGCCTGAACGCCCCCGAGCTGGGGTTTGTACGCAACGGGCGCGTGGAATGGACGGCCGAAGCGATGGTGCGGATGCACGGCGCTGCGGCCAGCGGCGTGCCGGGCGTTGCGGAGGCTGTCGGTGCCGCAAACGACCCGGCGGTCGGTGGCCCGGCTGGCTGTGAAGCCGGCGGTTCGGATAACCCTGCGCTTTCCGCCCCGCGTTTCTACGATGCGCTCAACTCGCGCGTGATGGTGCTCAAAGTGACGCCGGGCATGGACGCGCTGGCCATTGACGCGCTGCGTCCGGTGTGCGACGCGCTGGTGGTGGAGGCGTTCGGCTTGGGCGGCATCCCGGAATACGACGGCATCACCAGCACGCTGCTGGAATGGGTGGAAGCCGGAAAGACGCTGGTCATGACCACGCAGTGCCCCTACGAAGGCGCCGACTTAAGTGTGTACGAGGTGGGCCGCGCGTTCTGCGATCGCCCGGGCGTGCTTATGGGTGGCGCGGCAACCACCGAAGCGCTGCTGGCGAAAACCATGTGGGCGCTTGCCCAAGCCGCCGACCCCGATGGCGTAGTGGATCGCGAAAAGCTAGCGGAGCTGTTCGCTAGCAGCTAGAAGCGACGAAAATGGGACAGTACCCGACCCCTGTCCCACGTGTCCGTTACTCAAGCACGCTAGGCAGTAGGTAGAGTACGGCTACCAGGACACAGCCGATGGCTGCTGCGGCTATCCAGATGTGGAATTCGCGGTCCATCCTGGTGCGCTCGGCCGGCGTGGGTTCGGTGGTGTCCTGCACGGCCTTCACGTCGATGGCGTGCGGGCCGTATATCTTGGCGCACACTGCGTAGATGCCTAGGCCGATTACGCAGTAGATCACGCCGGTGACCAGGGCATCCGTATCAAGCTGCGTCATCATCACCACGTAAATGATGACGCTGAGCACCGCGCCGGGCACCATGCCGCGCACCTTGAACGGCCGCGGCAGGTCGGGCAGCTTGCGGCGCAGGCCCAGGCACGCCACCATGCCGATAACGTAGTAGAACAGGTCGGCGAACAGCGAAAGCGACGCGATGTAATCCAGCGTTGAGGTGGCCACCAGCGCCACGGTCAGCACGCCAAGCGTGATGACGGCCACGTAGGGCGTGCGGTACTTCGGGTGCAGCTTGGCGAACACCGCGGGCAGGCTGCCGTCGCGGGCCATGGTGAACAGGTAGCGCGGCGGCACCGCGATGGAAGCGTTCAGGGTAGAGAAATCGCCGCCAAAGGCCACGCCCAGCGCCAACAGCAGAAGCGGCAGGCCCAGGATGCCGGCGCTCATCATGGCCTCGGCGTACGGTGCGGAGGACTCGGCCACGGCGGCAAGCCCGTCGGCGGGCACGATACCCACGAGGAACCATTGGAACAGGGCGTTTACCACGAAGATGATGAACGGCGAGAGCATCATGGCGCGGGGGATGTTGATTTGCGGGTGGCGGATTTCCTCGCCCATGGCGCAGCACGTTTCAAAGCCGGCGAAGCACCACCAAATCATGGCCACGGCGGCGATGAACCCGCCTGCGCCCATGTCACCTATGAAGTCGGGCGTGGTGACGAAGTTCGGCAGCTGCACGTTGGGAATCATGGTGATAAACCAGATGACCGCAACGCCCCAGAAGAAGAACATGAAGCCGTTTTGCAGCTTGCCGGTCAGCTCCACGCCGCGCACGTTAGCGATGATGAACACCACCAACGCGATGATGGCGATGACTACATCGTCTATGGGCAGCTCGATGCCCACGGCCAAGAAGATGGTTTTGAAGTAGTAGCTGAACGCCAGCGCCTCGCCGCCGGTGACGGCGATGAGCGACATGATGAAGTTCCAACCGGCAAGAAATCCCGCCGGACGGCCGAGGCCCAGCGACGCGTACTGGTACGTGCCGCCAGCAAACGGCAACGCCGCGCCCATTTCGCCGTACATGAGAGCAGGATAGATGCTGATGAGCGCCGCAAGCGCCGTGGCAAGTATCACGAACGGGCCCATCTCGCCCACCACGTTGCCGCCGGTGGTGAACAGCCCGACGCCGATAACGGTGCCGGCGGTGATGGTGATGGCTTCGCGCAGCCCGAGTGTGCGCTTAAGGCCGGAGCCGCTGGCGGGTGCGGCAGAGGTTTCGCTGGTGGCAGGCGTGCTAGGCGCGCCGCCGGCCGGTTGGTTGCTCATAAGGTTCCTTTCGGTGGGCCAGGTTACCTGCCGTGTGTTTGCTCAGTCGCAAGGGCGGTGCCATTCCTTGCTTCCGGCTATGCGGCAGGACGAAAATGTAACGATAGCCACTTTAGCACGATAGAGTACTAAAGCAACTATTATTTTTTGCGCATAGTCCCCTGCGGGGGGGGTGAGGGCGCCACGCGTTGTCGACGGTTCGAGACTTTCTATCTTGGGTTGGTACGGATATGTCGAATTTATTCTTAGTATATATGCGAACATTTGT
>DJEE01000116.1:0-9262 GCA_002431805.1 Eggerthellaceae bacterium UBA5906 | reverse complement strand
ACAAATGTTCGCATATATACTAATTGCAATGAGCCAGTGCGAGCGCTCGGCTATGTGCCGTGTCCAAGCTGGCGAAGGGTCCCGCCTTCGCCCATACCACGTTCGCAAGATCCTCTTCATCGCGGGAAGGCGGCAACGTGCCGCCGGGAAGGGGATGGCTGTGCCCGAGCTTAGCAGGTTTTACGGGATTGTTGTTACTATGTACCCGGAATTGAATAGCAAGCACTCGTTACCTCATATTCATGTAAGGTACGGGGAAATGAGAGCGGTATATTCTCTGCAGGGAAGCTTGCTGCAAGGTAAAATACCCCCGAAGCAGCACAAACTTGTTCTGGCTTGGATGGCACTGCACGAGCAAGAACTGCAGGAAAACTGGTATCTAGCATTGAGTAAGAGTGCTTGCTATCGGATACCTCCCCTCAAATAGGAGGATGCTTATGTTCTCGATGGAATGGGATGTTGATTGCTTGGTGCAATCTGTTAAGGCAACCGATAGTTTTTCGGTTGTTGTGCAATGGTCGGACGGGTCCGTCCGGGAGTATGACATGAAGCCCCTTTTAAAGGACTGTGGGCCTTATTTCGGCCATTTGAAGAATCTGGAATATTTCAAGCAAGCACGTGTAAGTGAGTTTGGCGACACGGTCGAATGGCCGGAAGGGCAGGATATTGCGCCTGAGTCGTTGTACGAAAATGCACTGGTGTTGAGTGCTGCTGGGTGAGCGTCCGCTAAAACGGTATGGCGTGCATCGGTGGTCATGCAGCTTGTCGACTCGCTGTTACAATTTATGCGAAAAGTTAGTGATCCCCTGTAGGGGCTTGGAATTGCACGTTTGCCAAAACTGAAGGAATTACCTTATGGCTGATATACATACATTTGAAGGCGAGGACATCGTCGAAACGCTTGCCGCGCAAGCCGAAGGCCACGAACCGGGTGAGCTTGGTGCGCTTGCGTATCATCTGTACGACACGAATCCCGAGCTTACCGAAGAGGAAGCGTTCGAAGCGTTTACCAATTGGGTTGCCGATCGCGGTATTGAGCTGTGGCCGCACCAAGAAGAAGCGCTTATGTCGCTTATGGTGGGCGATCACGTTATCTTGGGTACGCCCACGGGAAGTGGTAAGAGCCTGGTTGCGCTGGGCATGCATTTCATGGCCATGTGCTTTGGGGAAACGTCGTATTACACGGCGCCAATCAAAGCCCTGGTCAGCGAGAAATTTTTCAGCCTGGTTGAGCTGTTGGGGCGCGACAACGTAGGCATGATCACGGGGGATGTGCATATCAACACAGAGGCGCCAGTTATCTGCTGCACCGAGGAGATTTTGGCGAATCAAGCGCTGCGCGAAGGGCCCGATGCGCTTATCCACAGCGTGGCCATGGACGAGTTCCATTTCTTCTCGGATACCGATCGTGGTTGGGCGTGGCAGGTCCCGCTGCTCACGATGCCGAAAACGCAGTTTTTGCTCATGAGCGCCACGTTGGGCGACGTCTCGCAAATAGCGGACTTGCTGCGGCGCCAAACTACGCGTGACGTGTCCGAGGTCATCGATGCGCCGCGTCCTGTGCCCCTGTCCTACGAGTACGCGTTGACGCCGCTAGAAGGCACGGTGGAGCTTGCGCTGCGCAAGAACGAGGGGCCACTGTACATCGTGCACTTCTCGCAAGATGCGGCGCTTACCAGTGCGCAAAATCTTGCTAGCTACGGTGTGGCAACCAAGGAACAGCGCGAGGCCGTAAAAGAAGCCATGAAGGGTGCGCAGTTCTCCACGGCGTTTGGCAAAACCTTGAAGCGTTTGCTCGGGTGCGGCGTGGGCGTACATCATGCCGGCATGCTGCCGCGGTATCGCTTGCTGGTGGAAAAACTGGCGCAGCAGGGTTTGCTGCCGGTTATCTGCGGCACCGACACCTTGGGCGTGGGCATCAACGTGCCCATTCATACTGTGGTGCTTACGCAGCTTACAAAGTTCGATGGTCGTAAAATGCGCCGGTTGCGTAGCCGTGAGTTCCATCAAATTGCTGGCCGCGCTGGCCGCTCCGGCTTCGATACGGAAGGCGTGGTTATCGCCGAAGCTCCTGAACACGAAATCGAAAATCACAAGGCTGAGGTGAAGGCCGCAGGCGATCCGAAGAAGTTGAAGAAAATCAAAAAGAAGCGGCCGCCTGAAAACTTCGTTAATTGGAACGAGGACACGTTCAAGAAATTGGTCGAATCGGTGCCCGAGCAGCTGACGCCCCGTATGCGCATCACGCACTCTATGGTGCTTGCTGAGGTTGAGCAGGGCGGCAACGCTCGTGCGCGCGTGGACCAGCTCATTAACGACTCGCTGCAGCCTGCCGAGGAAAAGGTGAAGCTGCATGTGCGTGCGGCCGAGGTGCTGCAAACGCTTATCGATGCCGATGTAGTTGTGCACGAAATCGATGAAAACGGGGAAGATGCGTACTCCGTTACTATGGATCTGCCAGAGGATTTTGCGCTTGACCAGCCTCTTTCGCCATTTTTGCTGGCGGCGTTAGAGCTGCTTGATCCAGAAAGCCCCGAATATGCGTTTGACGTGGTCTCCATGGTAGAAGCTACGCTTGAAGACCCGCGCCAGGTGCTGCGCGCTCAGGAACGCAAAGCGCGTGACGCCGCTATGGTGGAAATGAAGATGGACGGCGTTGACTACGACGAGCGCTTGGAGCGCATCGCCGAAGTCACGTATCCAAAGCCGCTGGAAGATTTGCTGGACGCCGCGTTTGCGAAATACTGCGATGCGGTGCCGTGGGCGCGTGATTATTGCTTGCGTTCGAAATCGGTGTTGCGCGACATGCTGGAAAGCGCTGCCGATTTCAAAGGCTATATCCAAAAACTTGGCATCATGCGCTACGAGGGCATCTTGTTGCGCTACCTGTCCGAGGCATTCCGCGGCTTAGACCGTACCATTCCGGAAGATAAGCGTACCGAGCAGCTCAAGGACATCATCGCATGGCTTGGCCTTGTGGTGCGCAGCGTTGACAGCAGCTTGGTTGACGAGTGGGAGAACGCCGGGTCGGTGCTTGACGCCGCTCCGCCAGACGTTGTTGGGACGGAGGCTGTGGTGCGTGATCGCCGCGGCTTGACGGTGCTGGTGCGCAACGCCTTGTTCAGCCGCGTTCGCCTTGCATCGCACCGTGACATTGCCGCGCTTGGTGAGATGGATAGCGAATGGGGGTTCGGCGAACGCGCATGGGCCCAGGTTTTGGATGACTACTACAACGCGCATGAAGAGGTTTTGCTGGATGCCGATGCTCGCTCGAAGGCGTATCTTATCCTCAACGATGCCGATGAGAGCGAACAGCATGTGTGGCATGTTCGCCAGATTTTCCATGACGAGTCGGGCGACAACGACTTTGCCATTGCAGCTGATGTTGACCTAGACGCAACGCAGGCCGGAGACGGTGTTGTGTTCAAGGATTACCGCGTAGGGTTCGCTGAGGATTTGCTGAGCGAATGGTAGGTTGCGCGCGGTGGTCACGGCGGCGTATAACATCGCGGTGTTTGGCACGCGTGCGAAAGAGCGATTCTGTCGCGGCGAAAAGAGCGGCGGCTTTGAAAGAGCGCAGTGGCGCTGGCAAAACGGGCGTTGATGCGGGGGAGGTCTTCTGCAGCTGTAAATAAGCAAAAAATGTTCTAACTGTCCCGTACGTGGGACAGTTAGAACAGCTTGCCTGCGTAATATGTTGGGCATCGACAAGGTTGACGCAGGTAAGGAGCCCTCAGATGTTCGCGAAAAAACGCACGCCCATGTATGAAACGGTTGCAAGCGATATGAAAGCGCTGCACGGTCGCCATGCTCGTTTGGATAGCGGCTTGAAGGCAAGCCGTGCGGTGGGCGTACCGGCAATGGCAAACGGTGCAGGTGCGTATGCGGAGTACGACGTTCGTGAGCAGCGTATGGCGGCAGAAGATGCGAACATCGCGTATCGCAAAGCTCATCCTGCTGCTCAGGGCAGCACGGTTTCTTCGACGACCTTGCAAGCGGCTGATTGCATTGCGCATTCGTCCCAGGTGGTAAGTTTCGCTTCTTCCCGAGAAGGCTTTGCGCCGCGCCGCGCATCTAAAACGTCGGCGTATCCGACAAGCGCAGCGTCCCAATCAAGCCAAAAACTTGCTACAGCCTCTGAGCTTGAAAGCAAGTTCCAAGAATTTTTCCGCATGGGCGCTGTGGTTGCCATTGGCGAGCTGTTTGACGAAGGCATGCTGGGCGATAAGGCGGCCGTTGCGGAAGATGTTCGCGATTACTTGGACAGCTTCGGCGTTGCCAGCTTGGCCGATGTGCAAGCACTGGGGGTGTCGGGCCCGTATTTGCAGGATTTCGAGTACATCTTCGGTGCAAGTGCAAGCTTTCCGCCTGCTGCATAAAGGGTTGCTTGAGGAACGAAACGCTACTTACTCACTCATATTTTCGCCACGAACAGCGTAGCGGGGTGCTTGCCTAGCTGCGCTGTTTGCTTTGAACGCGTTGCGTGCATGGCCTATGATAAGCGCGTATGTGCACAGCGGGCTGTTTGCGTGAGGGGGGCGGCATGGCTAAGGAAATCAGCAAAGAGCGCGTGCTTGCGCTGCTGAAAATTCTGTTTGAGAAAACCGATGATCAGCAGGGGCTTACGCTTGAGCAGATTTTAGGCGAGCTTGAAAGCATGGGCATCTCGGCTGAGCGCAAAGCCCTTTACCGCGACTTCGAGGCGTTGCGCAAAGCTGGCATCGAAGTGGGGCGGCAGCGTTGCAAGCCAACGAGGTATTTCCTGGCGAAGCGTCCATTTTCGCGCTCTGAACTGCTGTTGCTTATTGATGCCGTGCAGGGAAGCAAGTTCATTACGGCACGACAATCGGCAACGCTCGTGCGTGCCATTAAAAGCCTGGGGTCGAAGCACCAGGTGAAGGGCTTGGAAAAGCGCGTGTACGTTGGCGGGCGCGTGAAAAGCCAAAACGATAGCGTGTTTCGCAACGTCGACGCGATTCAGGAAGCCCTTGCGGCAAAACGTAAAATCTCGTTCACGTACGCAAGCTACGATTGCTCGGCCCGCATGAAGCTGCGCCACGGCGGGCAAGCATACGTGCAAACGCCGGTGCAACTTATGTATTCCGACAGCTTCTATTACCTCGTGTGCTTTAGCGACAAGTACGGCGATTTTGCCAATTATCGCGTTGACCGTATGCGCAACATTGCGGTGTCGGACGAACGCGCAACGCGCAACGCCCTTATAGCAACGTTTGACGCGAACGAGTATGATCGCCGCGTGTTCGGCATGTATTCAGGTGAGTCGTCGCTGGTGACGCTGCGGGTGAAGGAGTCGGCAATGAACGCTATAGTCGACCGTTTCGGCAAAGACGTTCACGTTGACAACCGGGGTGACGGAACGGCTCGCGTGAGCGTCCCGGTGATGGGCACGCCGGTGTTCTTCGGTTGGATTGCCCAGTTCGCGGGGCAAATAAACATTGAGAAACCAGTGGCGTTGCGCAAGGAATTTGCCGAATACCTGCAAAGCCTTTTAGGCGACTACGAATAGTCCGCGAGCAAAATTGCGGCCATCGCTGCCGTGAGGTTTTGGTGCTGCAGCATATCTTGCTTCCTTGCGTGCGCAAGCATGAGCAGTATGTGCGCGAATGCCATCGAACGAAAGGCACAAGCGCTTGAAGCCATTAGTTTTAAGCATCGAATATCGCTTTGCGTTCGATAGTGCGCCAGGTGCTCTGGTATGGTGGAAGCACCTTATTTGAAAGGAATTTCATGGACTTGTGCGACCTTGACCCATCGTACGACGAAGCGGCAGACAAACAGCAGCACGGAGCCGTGTCGCTGCACATCGGTTCGCTGTTCTACAACGATGGCTTGTCGTTCCACGACAGGGATTGCTTTGACAAGGCGCGCAGGTTTTACGAGAAAAGCTTGAGTTTTGGCAACCCGCAGGCGGCGGTGAACTTGGGCTACATATACGAGTACGGGCGGCTGGGCGAAGAAAACGCTGAACGCGCGCTTGAGCTGTTCGAGCAGGCTGCGTTTTGCGAATATCCCGAAGCGCTGTACAAGTTAGGCGACATGCTGTATTGGCGCAACGTTGAAGTTGCCGATGATGTTGCAGCAGATGCGCAGGCATTCACGTTGTATTCAAAGGCGCATAGGTTGGCGCAAAGCTTAAACGAGCCCGATTGGCTGGGCAGCTCGGCCCTGCGTTTGGCCGGGTGCTTTGAGCACGGCCGCGGTGACGCGAAAAATTTGCCGCTGGCGCAAGCGTATTACATGCAGGCGCTTGCAAAGTTCGATACGGCGCTTGACGACGGGTTTGATTACTATCGCGGCAAACGCGACGATTGTCGCCGCGCATTGTTACGCATAGGCGAGCAAACAAGCGAATGCGCGCAATGGAAGCCGCTTCCCGTTGGGGCGGCGTTCGATGCTGATGGCATTTTGCGCGTCCATGCAAGTGCGCTGGTTCCTGCGGGGTGTTATCGCACCAGGTCGGGCGAGCAAATTGTGGTAAGCCAGCGCGATGTTGACGAAGGCCGTCGCATTGATAAGCGCTTTCATATTCTGCAGGAAGCGCGTATGGTTGAGTTCAACTTCGCCATGCGTGAGCTTATTGACAATCGCAGCATGGTGCGCATCACGTTCGACGAATTTGGCGCGGCGATAGAACAAGAACTTGGCGTTGCGGGCGAGCGCGAGTTTTTGCAACTTGATCCCGAAGACGCCGCCACGTTGCATGGCCAGCTGATGGGGTTCGAGCTTGCGGCATGGGAAGAACGCTATCGGCCGATCCGCGCGCAGATAGACGATGGGCTTGAATGGGGCGTGGAAGTGCTAAGCGACGAAGCGGGCTTTTCCAGCAAAGGCTCCGGGGCGTGGCCGTATTATCTGCCGTTTTTGTTCGAGGAACTTAGCCGCTACGGCATTGCCAATATGTGGACGCGCGGGGATGCCGGCGCTTCTTAACGCTTGCTGCCTTGTCGGGTGATGCCGCCTTTGTGCCCGCATGCCTTGTTCGGCCCTATGCCTTTGGCGGTGCGGACGTTTCCGTAAAACTGCCTGTTTGCGCCCGCGCTTTTCGCATTGCTTATGCGCGCTTGCATCTCGCGGCTGTGCGGGTTGAACGGTTTTGTCATAGAGCCTGCCTTCCGTTGCGTTCCTTGGTAATTTATCACGCTTCGGCGGCGCTCGGTGGCGTGCGGGCGGTACAATAACCAGGTTGCGAAATTGAGGAAAGGACCGACCATGTCGTCGTTTGACTTCGAGGGCCACATTACCGATATCGTTGATTACCCCAAGCCGGGCGTGGTGTTCAAGGACATCACCACGCTGCTGAAAGACCCGGACGGCTTTGAGGCAACCATCGATGCTATTGCCGACCATTTTAAAGACGCCGGCATCACTAAGGTTGTGGGTGCCGAAGCGCGCGGCTTCATGATTGGTGCGCCGGTGGCGTATCGCCTGCACGCCGGTTTCGTGCCCGCTCGCAAGCCGGGCAAGCTGCCGCGCGAGGTGCGCAGCGCTAGCTACGAGCTGGAGTACGGTACCGACGAGCTGCAAATCCACGTCGACGCCATCGACGTCAACGACGTGGTGCTTATCGTTGACGATCTGGTGGCAACGGGCGGTACCGCCGAAGCGCAGGTGAAGCTGATTGAGCAGTTCGGCGCTAAGGTTGCGGGCCTGGGCTTTTTGATGGAGCTTGCGTTCCTAAATCCGCGCAAGGCCATCGCCAGCGCAACGGACGCCGAGGTGTTCTCGCTGGTGAAGGTGCAGTAGCGGTTTTCATCCGAATGGCGGCCGGGGCAGTGCAAAACGGGATACGTTTGCGTGAGCAGGGGGACGTAGCTGCTGTTCACGCTAGCCTTTTGGGACGCGCAAGGCTAATCGTGAACATCTGCTACGTCCCCCTGTTCACGAGTTCTCATGAGCTGTTTTGTGCTTGCGGGAAGCGTGCCTTACAGTCGCCAGGCGCTGATGCCTGTGATGCGCACGTCTTTTGCGCCGAAGAAATTGCGTAGCGAAAACGTGATCTCGTCGTCGTAGTGCAGGCCTTTCGTTTCGATGAGCACCTCGCCCACATCGGCGGTGTGCACGCCGCAACCTTTTGCCTTCAGCTGGGCAGCTTCGGCCTCGCGCACGAACCGCGTTGCCAGCTCGGTGGTGTCCGCGCAGCACCCAACAGCGCTTACGGTGCTCACGGCAATGCCCGCGTAGTTCTTTTTCCGCATGTAATCCTGCAGTTTTTGGTCAAACGTGATATGCACGGGCAATCCTTCCAAACGTGAAAACGCCGCTGCCTATTGTACGACAGCGGCGTTTTGTTTGGTGCGGTTAGCGGTCCATGTCCTCCAGGCGGCCATGGCGCTCGTAGCGCGTGATGCGGCTAGGGCGGTTGTTCTCATCCACGAACACTACACGCGGCGGATTGGCGGCAACGTCTTCTTCGGTCATCAGCGCGTAGCACATGATAATGACCTTGTCGCCTACCGATACGCAGCGGGCGGCGGCGCCGTTCAGGCAAATCATGCCGCTGCCGCGCTCGCCTGCGATGACGTAGGTTTCGAAACGCTGACCGTTGTTCACATCAACAATTTGCACCTGCTCGTATTCGCGAATGCCGGCGGCGTCCATCAGGTCTTCGTCAACGGTGATGCTGCCAACGTAATCAAGCTCAGCCTGCACAACGGTTGCGCGGTGGATTTTGCCTTTCAGCATGTTCAAAAGCACGGTTCTAAAGCCTTTCTTGTAGAGGGTGTTCTATTGTGCACGGTTTTGCAGGAACAAAAGCCGCGAACGGGAAAACTGACCAGGGATTTCTTCGACGAGTGCGGCGAAACCTCACGAAAACCGTACACGGAAGGGCGAAACGTGCAATCCAGGGCCTGTTTTCCTGCAAAACCGTGCACAAAAGGGTTTTGCACACGTAGGGGGCGCGGGCTTGCGGCGGTTGCAAGCCCGCGCCAGGCATTGCAGGTTATTACTCGCCGAAGATGAAGTTGTCGATCAGGCGGGTTTTGCCGATGTAGACGGCCATGGCAACCAAAACGGGGCCTTCGGCAACCTCGACAGGCTTGATACCGTCCCACGACACCATCTCGACGTAGTCGATGCGCGCAAGCGGCTCGGCCTCAATCAGCTGCTTCATGGCGCCGGTTACGGCAGCGGCGCTGCGCTCGCCGGCTTCCATCAGGCGCGTACCTTCGGCAACGGCGCGCGACAGCACCAGCGCGGCGGTACGTTCTTCGGCGGACAGGTACGTGTTGCGCGAGCTTTT